>NZ_JBVVQN010000001.1:266127-457340 GCF_055811075.1 Mesorhizobium sp. WSM4820
GCGTTTTACTCGTCCCGGGGCTTTCTGCCGGGGCTTTATTCCCGTGTTTTTTTGGGGGCGTGGGCGCCGGTGCCGCCCTCCCGGGTGCGTCTGGCCGGGGGGGGCCCGGGCCCCCCGCGGCAATGATTGCCGCGCTCGATACTGCCGCCAACCCGTCGTCGGTCCATGCCGAAGGTCGTGCCGCACGGCGGCTGATCGAGAATGCAAGGCGCGATGTGGCGCTGCTGGTCAACGCCGGCGCCGAGCATGTCGTGTTCACCTCCGGTGCGACGGAAGCCGCCTCGACGCTGCTGACGCCGGATTGGCAGATGGGGCGCGGCACTGTCCGCATGAGCCGGCTCTATGTCTGCGAAGCCGATCATCCTTGTGTGCTGAACGGCGGGCGCTTTCCGGCAGCCCGGGTAACACGCATCGGCGTCGACGCCGACGGCATTGTCAGGCTGGACGCGCTGGCGGCGGCACTTGGCCGTCATGACAAGGCGGACGGCCTGCCGCTGGTGGCGATCCATGCCGCCAACAACGAGACCGGCGTCATCCAGCCGGTCGGGCGCATCGCCGAAATCGTCAAGGCGGCAGGCGGCATCCTGGTCGTCGACGCCGTGCAGGCAGCCGGTCGCATTCCGCTCGATATGTCAGCGGGTTATGCCGATTACTTGATTCTGTCTTCGCACAAGATCGGCGGCCCCATGGGCGTTGGCGCCATCGTCGCCGCCGCGGATCTGATGATGCCAAGGCCGTTGATCGCCGGCGGCGGCCAGGAAAAGGGTCATCGCGGCGGCACCGAAAACCTGGCCGCGATTGTCGGCTTTGGCGCAGCGGCGCGCGAGGCCCTGATCGGATTGAAGCGCATCGACGCCGTCGGCAGCCGCCGCGACGAGATCGAGGCGATCGTGAAAACGCTGGTGCCGGATGCGGAGATCTTCGGAACCGGCGCGCCGAGGCTTGCCAACACGACATTCTTCGCTATTGCGGGCATCAAGGCCGAGACGGCGCAGATCGCCTTCGACCTCGCCGGCGTGGCGCTGTCGGCCGGTTCCGCCTGTTCGTCGGGCAAGGTCGGCCCGAGCCATGTGCTGAAAGCCATGGGATACAATGACAGCCTTGGCGCTTTGCGCGTGTCCATCGGCCACGCAACGAGCGCGCACGACATCGAACTGTTCCGCACTGCGCTGGCCGGCATTGCCTCACGCCGCGCAGGCAGGGAAGAAGCCGCCTGAGCGCGGCAAACAAACGCAGGCTTTTTGGCCTGGTAGAGCCGTGCGTTTCATAGTGGCCGGGTGAATTCCCGGCAGGGACGCACTATATGGAACTTACGCCGCCTCGGGTGCCTCGCGGGTACTGGTTTCGCGGTGCCATAGTTTGAAAACTGCCGGGCCTTGACCCCGGCGTGGATGGAGAACGCTGATGCCTGCTGTGCAGGACACGATCGATCGGGTTCGAAAGATCGACGTCGACCAATACAAATACGGATTCCAGACCGAAATCGCGATGGACAAGGCCCCAAAGGGCCTGAGTGAAGACATTATCCGCTTCATTTCGGCGAAGAAGGACGAGCCGTCCTGGATGCTGGAATGGCGTCTGGAAGCGTATCGGCGCTGGGTGACCCTGGACGAGCCGAAATGGGCGCGCGTCCACTATCCAAAGATCGATTTCCAGGACCTCTACTATTATGCGGCGCCCAAGAGCACGCCAGGACCGACATCGCTGAGCGACGTCGACCCCGAACTGTTGAGGGTCTATGAAAAGCTCGGCATCCCGCTGAGGGAACAGGAGATCCTCGCCGGTGTGCAGAAGACCGACGCGTCGGAACTCGAGGAAGCCAGCGACAATGTCTACAAGTCGGGCCGCGTCGCCGTCGACGCCGTGTTCGATTCCGTGTCCGTCGTCACCACCTTCAAGAAGGAGCTGGCGCAGTCCGGCGTCATCTTCTGCTCGATCTCGGAAGCCATCCGCGAGCACCCGGATCTGGTGAAGAAGTATCTCGGCTCGGTCGTTCCGACTTCGGACAATTTCTACGCCACGCTGAATTCGGCGGTGTTCACCGACGGTTCTTTCGTCTTCGTGCCCAAGGGCGTGCGCTGCCCGATGGAACTGTCGACCTATTTCCGCATGAACGAGAAGAACACCGGCCAGTTCGAGCGCACGCTGATCATCGCCGAGGAAGGGGCCTACGTCTCCTATCTCGAAGGCTGCACGGCGCCGCAGCGCGACGAGAACCAGCTTCACGCTGCGGTTGTCGAACTGATCGCGCTCGACGATGCCGAGATCAAATACTCGACGGTGCAGAACTGGTACCCCGGCGACGCCGAAGGCAAGGGCGGCATCTACAATTTCGTCACCAAGCGCGGCGACTGCCGCGGCCACCGTTCGAAGATTTCATGGACGCAGGTCGAGACCGGCTCGGCGATCACCTGGAAATATCCGAGCTGCATCCTGCGCGGCGACGATTCCAGCGGCGAGTTCTATTCGATCGCCGTGTCGAACGGCTACCAGCAGGTCGACAGCGGCACCAAGATGATCCATCTCGGCAAGAACACGTCGAGCCGCATCATCTCCAAGGGCATCGCCGCCGGCTTCTCGCAGAACACCTATCGCGGCCAGGTCTCGGCGCACCGCAAGGCGACCAACGCCCGCAATTTCACCAACTGCGACTCGCTGCTGATCGGCGACCAGTGCGGCGCCCACACCGTGCCCTACATGGAAGCCAAGAACGCAACCGCGCAGTTCGAGCATGAGGCGACGACGTCGAAGATTTCCGAGGACCAGAAATTCTACGTCATGCAGCGCGGCATTCCCGAAGAAGAGGCGATCGCGCTGATCGTCAACGGCTTCGTCAAGGACGTCATCCAGCAACTGCCGATGGAATTCGCGGTCGAGGCGCAGAAGCTGATTGGGATCAGCCTCGAGGGCTCGGTCGGCTGACCGGACCGAAAATTTTCAGGAAAAGAAAAATGCTTGAAATCAGAAATTTGCATGCACGCATCGTCGATGACGGCACCGAGATCATCCGCGGCCTGAACCTGATGGTGAAAGCCGGCGAGGTCGCCGCCATCATGGGGCCGAACGGCTCGGGAAAATCGACGCTGTCCTACATCCTCGCCGGGCGCGAGGATTATGAGGTGACCGAAGGCGACATCCTCTACAACGGCCGGTCGATCCTCGAAATGGATCCGGCCGAGCGCGCCACATCAGGCATTTTTCTCGCCTTCCAGTATCCGATGGAGATACCCGGTGTGGCGACGATGGAATTTCTGAAAGTGGCGATGAACGAGCAGCGCAAGGCGCGCGGCGAGGAGCCGCTGAAGATCCCGGAATTCCTGAAGCGCGTGAAGGATGCCGCCGCCTTGCTCGACATGGACATGGCGATGCTGAAGCGGCCGCTCAATGTCGGCTTTTCCGGCGGCGAGAAGAAGCGCGCCGAGATCCTGCAGATGAAGCTTCTGGAGCCAAAGCTGTGCGTGCTCGACGAGACAGACTCAGGTCTCGACATCGATGCGCTGAAGATCGTTTCGGAAGGCGTCAACGCGTTGCGCGCGCCGGACCGCGCCATCGTCATCATCACCCACTACCAGCGCCTGCTTCAGTACATCGTGCCGGATAGTGTGCACGTGCTGTACAGGGGCCAGGTGGTCAAGTCGGGCGACAAGTCGCTGGCGCTCGACCTCGAGGCCAACGGCTATGCCGGCGTGATCGGCCAAGCTGCGTGAGATGCCAGAAGGCCAAGAAGGCAAGCCAAACAAGGCGAGACCGATGAATATACATACGACACCCCAGCGAACGCCGGCCGAAACGGCGCTGATCGACGCCTTCAGCGACCGGCTGTCGTTGCTGCCCGGCGACGGCACGGTGATGCTGAAGCGCGACGACGCCATCGAGGCGATCAAGAGCGGTCTGCCGACGCGGCGCATCGAATCCTGGCACTACACCGACCTGCGCCGCCTGTTGACTTCGGTTCCGGATTTCGATCCCGCAGCCGCCCCAAAAGCCATTGCGCCTGTCGTCGAAGGATCCGCTGTCCTGCCGGTGCTCAACGGCGTGTCGAGTGCGAAAATGCCTGAAATCGAGGGCATCGCCGTGCAGCGCCTGTCGGAGAAGCTGACCGACGGCAGCATCGCACCGGGCCTCGACCTCTATGGCGCCGACGATGCCATCGGCGCGCTGAACACCGCTTTCGTTGCCGACGGCTATTTTGTCGACATTGCCGACGGCACCGAACTGGACAAGCCGATCGAACTGCAGAACCTGCAGGCCGGCGGCCAGACGCATGTCCGCCTCAGCGTCCGCGTCGGCGCCGGCGCCAAGGCCGTGATCGTCGAGCGCCAGGCGGGCGAGGGCGCCGCACTCGTCAGTTCGGTCAGCCAGCTTCTGCTTGACGAGGGCGCCGAGGTGACCTGGCTGATCGTGCAGGAGCAGTCGGATACAGCGACGCATCTTGCCCAGTTCAAGGCACATCTCGGCAAGAATGCGAAGCTGACGCTGTTCGTGATGAACGCCGGCGGCAAGCTGGTGCGCCAGGAGATCGTGGTCAGAACGACCGGCGAAGGTGCCGATTTCACGCTGCGCGGCATCAACCTGCTGGCCGGTGACACCCATACCGACGTGACCATGGTGCTCGACCATGCGGTGCCGCATACGGCTTCGACGGAAGTGATCCGCAACGTGGTGACGGGAAGAGCGCGCGGCGTCTTCCAGGGGCGCATCAACGTCCACCAATACGCGCAGAAGACCAACGCCAAGATGGCCTGCAACACGCTGCTCCTGTCGGATGACGGCGAGTTCTCGACCAAGCCTGAGCTCGAAATCTTCGCCGACGACGTCGTTTGCGGCCACGGCGCCACCGTCACCGAGATCGATCATAGCCACTTGTTCTACCTGATGGCGCGCGGCATCGACGAGAAGTCGGCCCGTGGCCTGCTGGTCAAGGCGTTCGTCGCCGAGGTAATCGAGGAACTCGACGACGAGGCGATCGTCGAGGCGCTGGAAACGAGGCTCGACGGCTGGTTCGCGGCGCACGGGTGAGGCGATTGGGTTCGCTTCGGCGAACACCCCTCATCCGTCTTGGCGCTGCGCGCCAATCCACCTTCTCCCACAAGGGGAGAAGGTTAGGCGATCTTCCTTCTCCCCTTGTGGGAGAAGGTGGCCGAGCGAAGCTCGGTCGGATGAGGGGTGGGCGACAGAATGAGGCGATGAATTGGTGATGGACCAGAAAGTCGAAAACATCCCCTATGACGTCGAGGCGATCCGCCGCGACTTTCCGATCCTGTCGCGGGAAGTCTACGGCAAACCGCTGGTCTATCTCGACAATGGCGCCTCGGCGCAGAAGCCGCAGGTCGTGCTCGACGCCATCCAGCACGCCTACGCCCAGGAATATGCCAACGTCCATCGCGGCTTGCATTTCCTGTCGAATGCCTCGACCGACGCCTTTGAGAACGCGCGCAAGATAGTGCAGAGATTTCTGAACGCGCCTGATACCGACAACATCGTCTTCACCTCGAACACGACCGCGGCGATCAACACCGTCGCTTATGGCTTCGGCATGCCGAATATCGGCGAGGGCGACGAGATCGTCCTGTCGATCATGGAGCACCATTCCAACATCGTGCCGTGGCATTTCATCCGCGAGCGGCAGGGCGCGAAGCTGGTCTGGGTGCCGGTCGACGATCTCGGCATCTTCCACATCGAGGAGTTCGAGAAGCGGCTGACCGACCGCACAAAACTGGTCGCCATCACGCACATGTCGAATGCGCTGGGCACGGTGACGCCGATCAAGGAGATCGTCCGCATCGCGCATGCGCGCGGCATTCCGGTGCTGGTCGACGGCAGCCAGAGCGCCGTGCACATGCCGATCGACGTGCAGGACCTCGACTGCGATTTCTTCGTCTTCACCGGCCACAAGGTTTATGGGCCCTCGGGCATCGGCGTGCTCTATGGCAAGAAGGACATGCTGGAGCGCATGCGCCCGTTCATGGGCGGCGGCGAGATGATTGAGGAGGTGACGCAAGACATCGTCACCTACAACGATCCGCCGCACCGTTTCGAGGCAGGCACGCCGCCGATCGTCCAGGCGATCGGGCTGGGTGCGGCGCTCGAATATATGGAAAAGATCGGCCGCGAGCGCATCGCCGCCCACGAGGCCGATCTCAGGGATTATGCCCATCAGCGGCTGCGCGCCATCAATTCGCTGCGCATCTTCGGCGATGCGCCTGACAAGGGCGCCATCATCTCCTTCGAGCTGCAAGGCATTCATGCCCACGACGTGTCGATGGTGATCGACAGGCAAGGCGTCGCCGTGCGTGCCGGCACCCATTGCGCCCAGCCGCTGTTGAAACGTTTTGGCGTAACCTCCACATGCAGGGCATCGTTCGGCATGTATAACACCAGGGCCGAAGTCGACGCTTTGGCCGATGCGCTCGAAAAAGCGCGAAAGTTCTTCGGATGACGATCATGGATGATGCAGGCCACACCGCTGAGACCACTTCGGAAACGGCAGCCAATGAGGTGGTTTCCGCCTCGGCCATTCCCGCCGACGAACTGGCACGGCTGACCGACGACATCGTTTCGGCGCTGAAGACGGTCTACGACCCGGAAATCCCGGCCGACATCTATGAACTCGGCCTGATCTACAAGATCGACATCGAGGACGACCGCTCGGTCAAGATCGACATGACGCTGACCGCGCCGGGCTGCCCGGTGGCCGGCGAAATGCCCGGCTGGGTGGAGAATGCCGTCGGCGCCGTCGAAGGCGTTTCCGGCGTCGAGGTCAACATGACCTTCGATCCGCCCTGGTCGCCCGACCGCATGTCGGAAGAGGCGCAGGTCGCGGTGGGTTGGTATTGAGGCGCACTTGCGCCAGGCAGAAAACTTCACCATTTTAGGTGAAGACTCATTCCGCAGGCCTTGAACCTGCGTGAACGCGGAGAAAAAGAATGGGACGCTTCGCCGTCATCACGATGACCGAAAAGGCTGCCGACCGGGTGCGCGAGATCGTCGCGACCCGTGAGAATGCGCATGGCATTCGCCTTGGCATCAAGAAGGGCGGCTGCGCCGGCATGGAATATACGGTCGACCTGGTGACCGAGCCCAACACCAAGGACGATCATATCGAGCGCGACGGCGCCCATGTCTATGTCGCGCCTGAGGCGGCGCTTTTCCTGTTCGGCACCGAGATGGATTTCGAGCAGACGACGCTGCGCACCGGCTTCACCTTCCGCAACCCGAACCAGAGCTCGGCCTGCGGCTGCGGCGAATCGGTGGAGCTCAAGCCGGCCGATTTGAGGGCCTTGGCCGAGGCGCGCGCGTCGGCCTGATTTCCCTTCTCCCTGTTGTCCCCCTCATCCGGCCCTTCGGGCCACCTTCTCCCCGCCGGGGAGAAGAGGTTGGCATCACCGCTGGCGACCTCCTCTCCCCTCGGGGAGAGGTCGGATTGCCCCGAATTGCCCTTCGCAATTCGGTTGGCAATCCGGGTGAGGGGCACTTACCCACGTGCGATTGCCCTGCCGTAAACGGGGCGAAGAAATGCTAATCCACCCACATTCCCGTTCGTTTGTGCCAGTCTGCGATCGATTCCTCGGGATAGACGTCGAAGACCTTGTCGTCCTTGCCGATTTCGGGCTCGACCCAGTTCGCCTTGTATTTCAGCATGAGGTGCACCTTTTCAGGCGGTTTCGGCAGGTCTGTGTCGATCGCCGAGGCGAAGGGGTGGACCAGTTCCGGCCAGGTCCGGTCATAGAGCCACAGTGCCGAACCACATTTTTTGCAGAAATTCCGCTCGCCTGACGAGATCTCGCATTGCGGATGCTCGTCGTCCTCGATCTCGGCCTGGTAGACGCCAAGATGGCGCTTGCCCTTGATTTTCAGCGTCTCGAAATCGGCACCGAGATTGATGGCAAAGCCACCGCCGCCCTGCTGCTTGCGGCAGATCGAGCAGTAGCACAGCATGAACGGCACCGGCGTGTGGCTTTCCACCTCGAAGCGGACGGCATTGCACCGGCAGGACCCTTTGAGCAGAAGCGGCATGAAAAACTCCGACGAAATTGGCTTTCAACTTGTCAGGATGGTGCCGGCTGCGGCGATGACAAGGGCAAATCCGGGTGACATGATTGCGGCATGGACAATGAACGCATTGCCGAACTTTTCGAAGGCCTCGGACCGGTCAGCATTCGCAAGATGTTCGGCGGCAAGGGCATCTATTTCGACGGCGTGATCGTCGCCATCGTGGTGCGTGGCGAATTGATGCTGAAAGCCGATGCCGAAAGCGCGCCCGAATTCGAGGCGGCCGGCTGCCGGCAATGGACCTATACGGGGTCGCGGCACGGCAAGCTGGTGTCGATGCCGTATTGGAGCGTTCCCGACAGCGCCTTCGACGATCCGGATGAGATGGCGGTCTGGGCGCGGCGGGCCTATGAAGCGGGGCTGCGGGCCGGCAAATAGCTGTGTCCGCTAGCCGCTCAGTTTAAGATAATCGTTTCAGGTCGGCGCTGCCCCTCCCCGTGAAGGACGGGGAGAGGGGTCGCCGGCGTCGCGGCCAAGCCCCTTCTCCCCGTCCTTCACGGGGAGAAGGTCCCGGCAGTGGGTTGAGGGGCGGCGCCAACATCCAGGATTTCATGCCAGGTCGCGCGCCTCGGGCACGAATGCCAGCGCCTCGGCAAAGATAGCGCTCGTGAAGGTGGCGCTCTCGACGGCGAGCATTGCTGCGCCAACGCCTTCGCGCAGCGCTGCGCCCAGCGTCAGGCCGCGCAGCAGGGCGGCCATCGTCGCGCCCGCCAGCGCATCGGCGGCGCCGACCGTGACTTTTTTCGGTGGCAGGATCGAGAAGGCGCCGGCCGCGTCGAAACCCAGCACCGGACCGTCACCAGCGGTGACCACGCCGCTTTTCAGGCCGGCGCGTCTTAGGCCGTCGACAATGCCACGCTCGTCGGCATCGACGTCGGCGCCGGTAAGCGCGCTGGCGTCGTGCCGGTTCATGAAGGCCATCGCCAGAAACTCAAGCACCAGCGTCAGCCGCGCCGCCTTGCTGGGCGAAACGGCAAGTGCAAACACCGGCTTGCCGGCGGCAAGCGCTACCAGCCGCTCGAGCGCCGCCGACGGCAGGTTTGCGTCGCAAAGGACTGCATCAGCGGTGCTGATTGCCTCGCGCACCTTGGCACGGCGGATCTGCTTGACAAGCGCCAGGTCGAGAGCGCCATGTCGGCGAGGCCGGCGATCAGCGCGCCGTCGCCGTCGATCAGCACTGTGTTGCTCGGCGTCGTGCGATCGAGGAACACCACGGAAAGATCGGCAATGCCGGCTGCAGCAATGGCGCGTGAAAGCGTATCGGCCAGAACATCGCCGCCCCGTACCGAAAGCAGCGAGCCGGAGACGCCGCGGCGCACGGCGCGGCGCAGCGCATTGAAGACGGCGCCGCCGACTTCCTCGCGCATCGTGCCGGGGTTCGACGCCGCCGGCACGAAGGCGCCCGAAACCTGGCCGCGCCGCTCGATATAGGCGCCGCCTACTGCCAGGATCGTCGGCGACTTCATCATGCCCAGTGAGATGACCTTGCTGCTGCCGGGTGGAGACTATTTTGTCCGGCGGAACCCGGCAACCGGAGGCGCGATTCGGAAGATGCCTTTGCAGAATCCTGCGGGTGAAGCCGGGATGCATCCTGGGTGAAAACACGAAACAAAAAAAGAACAGATCCGGATATTGTTGGTTTTTCAATCGGTTGTATCCCCTTGCCAATCGAGAACAAAAAAGGTACAAATTGATAGGGATTACGGATTGTCCGGCCTTCATTGACGACCAAGGGGTGATGTATCATGGCTCAGAATTCTTTGCGGCTTGTAGAGGACAAAACGGTGGACAAATCAAAGGCTCTGGATGCGGCGCTGTCGCAAATCGAGCGTGCCTTCGGCAAGGGCTCGATCATGCGGCTCGGCGCAAACGAGCAGGTCGTCGAGATCGAAACGGTGCCGACCGGTTCGCTTGGCCTCGACATCGCGCTCGGCGTCGGCGGCCTGCCGCGCGGCCGCATCATCGAGATCTACGGGCCGGAAAGCTCGGGCAAGACGACGCTGGCGCTGCACACTGTGGCGGAGGCCCAGAAGAAGGGCGGCATCTGCGCCTTCGTCGATGCCGAGCACGCGCTCGACCCGGTCTATGCCCGCAAGCTCGGCGTCGATCTCGAAAACCTCTTGATCTCGCAGCCCGATACCGGCGAGCAGGCGCTGGAGATCTGCGACACGCTGGTGCGTTCCGGCGCCATCGACGTGCTGGTGGTCGATTCGGTCGCGGCGCTGACGCCGCGCGCCGAAATCGAAGGCGAGATGGGCGATTCGCTGCCCGGCCTGCAGGCCCGCCTGATGAGCCAGGCGCTGCGCAAGCTGACCGCCTCGATCTCGCGCTCCAACACCATGGTCATCTTCATCAACCAGATCCGCATGAAGATCGGCGTCATGTTCGGTTCGCCCGAGACCACGACCGGCGGCAACGCGCTGAAATTCTACGCTTCGGTGCGCCTCGACATTCGCCGCATCGGCTCGGTCAAGGACCGCGACGAGGTCGTCGGCAACCAGACCCGCGTCAAGGTGGTCAAGAACAAGCTGGCGCCGCCCTTCAAGGTGGTCGAGTTCGATATCATGTATGGCGAGGGCGTGTCCAAGACCGGCGAGCTGGTTGACCTCGGCGTCAAGGCTGGCGTGGTCGAAAAGTCGGGCGCCTGGTTCTCCTACAATTCGCAGCGTCTCGGCCAGGGTCGCGAGAATGCAAAACTGTTCCTGCGCGACAATCCCGATACGGCGCGCGAAATCGAATTGGCACTACGGCAGAATGCCGGGCTGATTGCGGAAAAGTTCCTCGAGAATGGTGGTTCCGAAGGCGGAGACGATGGTTTCGAGGATGAAGCCGGCGCCATGTAGGCTTCGGCAGTGGCCGGAGTTTGGCCATGATTCCCGCGCATCACCTCCAGCCTATGTAATCGAGTTCTGTATTGTTGCGTTCGAACCGCCGGCCTAGCGCCGGCGGTTTGCGTTTCAGCGGTGGCGCCGAGATGACCGGCAGGCCGGCAACGAGATGACCGGCAAGCCCCGCAAATTGGCCCAATTCCGTGTTTCTGGACAGGGTGCAACGCGGCGGCTAAAAGGCCATGTCCATTTGCCGTCGGCCGCGCCGGCGGCTCTCTCTAAAGCTAAAAGGCAGTGTCATTCATGAGTGGCGTGAACGAGATCCGGTCGACATTCCTCGACTATTTCCGCAAGGAGGGTCACGAGGTCGTCGCGTCAAGCCCGCTGGTGCCGCGCAACGACCCGACACTGATGTTCACCAATGCCGGCATGGTGCAGTTCAAGAACGTTTTCACCGGCCTGGAAAAGCGACCCTATTCGCGTGCCACGACGGCTCAGAAGAGTGTTCGCGCCGGCGGCAAGCACAACGACCTCGACAATGTCGGCTACACCGCGCGCCACCTGACCTTCTTCGAGATGCTCGGTAATTTCTCGTTCGGCGACTATTTCAAGGAGCGCGCCATCGAGCTTGCCTGGAACCTGATCACCAGGGAGTTCGGGCTGAAGAAGGACAAGCTGCTGGTCACGGTCTATCATACCGACGACGAGGCTGCCGGCTACTGGAAGAAGATCGCCGGCTTTTCCGACGATCGCATCATCCGCATTCCGACCTCGGACAATTTCTGGGCGATGGGCGACACCGGACCTTGCGGTCCGTGCTCGGAGATCTTCATCGACCGTGGCGAGCACATCTGGGGCGGCCCTCCCGGCAGCCCCGAGGAGGATGGCGACCGTTTCCTCGAATTCTGGAACCTGGTGTTCATGCAGTATGAACAGGTGACGAAGGATGAGCGCATCGACCTGCCGCGCCCGTCGATCGACACCGGCATGGGCCTGGAGCGCATGGCCTCCATTCTGCAAGGGGTCGAGAGCGTCTTCGAGACCGACCTGTTCCGTCACCTGATCGAGGCCGCGTCATCCGCGCTCGGCCGCGGTCCGGATGCCGACACCGTCGGATCGTTCCGCGTCATCGCCGACCATCTGCGTTCGTCCTGCTTTCTGGTGGCCGACGGCGTGCTGCCGTCCAATGAGGGCCGCGGCTACGTGCTGCGTCGCATCATGCGCCGCGCCATGCGCCACGCGCAGCTTTTGGGCGCCCGTGATCCGCTGATGTGGCGGCTGGTGCCGGCGCTGGTGCGCGAGATGGGCCAGGCCTATCCGGAACTGGTGCGCGGCGAACAGATGATCACCGAGACGCTGAAGCTTGAAGAAACCCGTTTCCGCAAGACGCTGGTGCGCGGCTTGGGCCTGCTTTCGGAAGCGACGGAAAAGCTGGGTGCCGGCGACATGCTGGATGGCGAGACCGCCTTCAAGCTCTACGACACCTATGGCTTTCCGCTCGATCTGACGCAGGACGCGCTGCGTCAGCGCAACATCTCGGTCGATCTTGCCGGCTTCACCAATGCGATGGAGCAGCAGAAGGCCGAGGCGCGCAAGAGCTGGGCTGGTTCCGGCGAGGCGGCGACCGAAACAGTGTGGTTCCCGGTGCGCGAGAAGCATGGCGCCACCGAGTTCCTCGGCTACGAGACCGAGCAGGCGGAAGGCCTCATCCAGGCGCTGGTCAGGGACGGCAAGATCGTCGACAGCGCCGCCAACGGCGAGGCGGTTGCCGTGGTCGTCAACCAGACGCCGTTCTATGGCGAATCCGGCGGCCAGGTGGGTGATACCGGCGTCATTTCAGGCGAAGGGTTCTCAATCGAGATCTCCGATACGCAGAAGAAGGCCGACGGGCTTTTCGTGCATCTCGGCAAGGTGGCCGACGGCACGGTCGACACGGGCGCGACCGTCGAACTGAAGGTCGACCATGCGCGCCGCTCCAGGCTGCGCGCGAACCATTCCGCGACGCATCTGATCCACGAAGCGCTGCGCGAGGTGCTCGGCACCCATGTCGCGCAGAAGGGCTCACTGGTCGCGCCCGAGCGTCTGCGCTTCGACATCTCGCACAACAAGCCGATCTCGCCGGACGAGATCGAAGAGGTCGAGCGGATGGCGAACGAGATCGTCGTCCAGAACAGCCCGGTCACCACGCGGCTGATGTCGGTCGACGACGCCATCGCCGAAGGCGCCATGGCGCTGTTCGGCGAAAAGTATGGCGACGAGGTGCGCGTCGTTTCGATGGGCACGGGCTTGCATGGCGCCAGGGCCAACCGGCCTTATTCGGTCGAGCTATGCGGCGGCACGCATGTCAGGGCGACCGGCGACATCGGTCTGGTGCGCATCGTGTCGGACAGTGCAGTCGCTGCCGGCGTGCGCCGCATCGAGGCGCTGACCGGAGAGGCGGCCAGAAAGCATCTCGACGAGCAGGACAAGCGGCTGAAGGCCACTGCGGCGGCGTTGAAGATCTCGCCGGCCGACGTGCCGGCGCGCGTCGAGGCGCTGCTCGACGAGCGCAAGAAGCTCGAGAAAGAACTGACCGAAGCGCGCAAGAAACTGGCGCTGGGCGACCGCTCGCCAGCCGGCGTGCCTGCCGAGAACGAGACCATTGCCGGTGTCGGCTTCCTCGGCAAGGCGGTATCGGGCGTCGCGCCGAAGGATTTGAAGCCGTTGGCCGATGCCGGCAAGAAGTCGCTCGGCTCCGGCGTCGTCGTCTTCGTCGGCGCCGGCGAGGACAACAAGGCCAGCGTCGTGGTCGGCGTCACCGACGACCTGACCGGCCGCTTCAGCGCTGTCGATCTGGTCCGCGTAGCGTCCGCGGCATTGGGCGGGCAGGGCGGCGGCGGTCGGCCTGACATGGCCCAGGCCGGCGGCCCGGACGCCTCGAGGGCCGAAGACGCGATCGCTGCGGTGAAGGCGGCTCTGGAGGCGGCCTGATCGGTTGCTGGGAGGCACCCCCCTCTGTCCTGCCGGACAGAGGGGGGTGCTGTCCCTCGGCCTTTCGGACTTTGTCACCCGGCCTTTTCAGTACGGGCAAAACTCTCCCGTCCGGCGATGCGAGCCCACCAGTCCCGAATATCGGCGAACTCGGCCAGCAGGTTTTGTCCCTCAGTGACCTCGACGAAATAGCCGATGATGGGTGCTGCATGCAGGTCGGCCAGCGTCAGTTGCTCGCCCAGCAGCCACGGCCCGGCGGCTTTCAGTGAGGTGAGTGCGCGAAGCACTGTCGCCGCCTGCAGAAGCCCACTGGCGATCAAAGCCTCGTCAGGCGCCGTTTTCTCCAGCCGCTCGACGGCGACATCCCAGACCATGGCTCGATAGGCATAGGCGTCGAGCATGCCGATGATCTGGTTCATACGTGCGCGAGGCCGGGCTTCGATCGGTTGCAACGCCGGGCCGTCGAACGCTTCGTCGACATAGCGGGCGATCGCGCTGGTCTCGTGGAGGCGGAACCCGTCATGCTCGAAGGCCGGGATGCGGCCGAACGGCTGATGGTCGAAATACCAGCCCGGAATGCCGTCGGCCGCAAAGATGTCGACCGGCACAAGTTCGTAGCCGATGCCTTTTTCCTCGAGTGCGAGGCGGACGATGCGCACATAGACGCTGTAGTCCGCCCCGTAGACGACGGGCCTGCTCACAACGCTGGTCAGGCCATCGCCTTCTGCAGATTCTCGTCGATCTTGTCGAGGAAGCCGGTGGTCGAAAGCCATGGCTGGTCGGGACCGATCAGCAGCGACAGGTCCTTGGTCATGAAGCCGGCTTCGACGGTCTGGATGCAGACTTTTTCCAGCGTCTCGGCAAAACGCATCAGCTCGGCATTGTCGTCGAGTTTGGCGCGGTGCGCCAGGCCGCGCGTCCAGGCGAAGATCGAGGCGATCGAATTGGTCGAGGTTTCCTCGCCCTTCTGGTGCTGCCGATAATGGCGGGTGACGGTGCCGTGCGCCGCCTCTGCCTCCACCGTCTTGCCGTCCGGCGTCATCAGCACCGAGGTCATCAGGCCGAGCGACCCAAAACCTTGCGCCACGGTGTCCGACTGGACGTCGCCATCATAGTTCTTGCAGGCCCAGATATAGCCGCCCGACCATTTCAGGCTGGAGGCAACCATGTCATCGATCAGCCGGTGCTCGTACCAGAGCTTCTTGGCTTTGAACTCGGCTTCGAACTCTGCCTCGTAGACTTCCTGGAAAATGTCCTTGAAGCGGCCGTCATAGGCCTTGAGGATGGTGTTCTTGGTCGAGAGGTAGACCGGGTAGTTGCGCAGCAGGCCGTAATTGAGCGAGGCGCGGGCGAATTCGCGGATCGAGTCGTCGAGATTGTACATGGCCATGGCGACGCCGGCGGCCGGCGCCTCGAACACGTCATGCTCGATCACCTGGCCGTCCTCGCCGACGAACTTGATCGTCAGCTTGCCCTTGCCGGGGAAGCGGAAGTCGGTGGCGCGGTACTGGTCGCCGAAAGCATGACGGCCGACGATGATCGGCTTGGTCCAGCCGGGCACCAGCCGCGGCACGTTCTTCATGATGATCGGCTCGCGAAAGATGGTGCCGCCGAGGATGTTGCGGATGGTGCCGTTCGGCGACTTCCACATCTTCTTCAGCCCGAATTCCTCGACACGCTGCTCGTCGGGGGTGATCGTCGCGCATTTCACGCCGACGCCATGCTTCTTGATGGCATTGGCCGAATCGATGGTCACCTGGTCGTTGGTGGCGTCGCGGTGCTCAACGCTGAGGTCGTAATATTCAAGCTTAAGGTCGAGATAGGGGTGGATCAACTTGTCCTTGATGAACTGCCAGATGATGCGGGTCATCTCGTCGCCGTCGAGTTCGACGACCGGGTTCGCCACCTTGATCTTCGCCATGGAAAGAATGCCTCATTGTTGGGGATCGGAACGGCCTTGCCCGCATGGCTTTGGCCGGGGATGCGGCCCGTATATCAAAGCATTTTTGGCCGCGCAAACGGCGATCCGCCCCAGCGGGCTCGCCCCTGGCATCGGGCGTTGCCTGCCAAAGCTTCATTTTCGCGGCCGGGTATGGCAGGGGACGCTGAAATGCCGCAAACAGCAGTTCATTGAGACAATGCAAGCCAGCAACGACATCCTTCCTGCCACCGGCCCGGCGATCATCCTGGTCGAGCCGCAGCTCGGCGAGAATATCGGCATGGTCGCGCGCGCCATGGCGAATTTCGGCCTTGCCGAACTGCGCCTCGTCAATCCGCGCGACGGCTGGCCGAGCGAAAAGGCGCGCGCTGCCGCGAGCCGCGCCGATCACGTCATCGATGCCGCTGGAGTATATGACGATCTGGCCTCGGCGGTCGCCGACCTGAACTTCGTCTTCGCCACCACGGCGCGCGCGCGCGATAATTTCAAACCGGTGCGCGGACCGGTCGAGGCGGGCAGGGCGCTGAGAGCGCGGCAGCGATCCGGACAGCGCACCGGCATTCTGTTCGGCCGCGAGCGGTTCGGGCTCTACAATGACGAGGTCGGCCTCGCCGACGAGATCGTCACCTTCCCGGTCGATCCCGCCTTCTCCTCGCTCAACATCGCCCAGGCCGCCTTGCTGATGTCCTATGAGTGGATGAAGTCGGGCCTGGAAGACGAGACCAAAACCAATTTTTCCAGTCCCGACATGATGCCGGCGACCAAGGCACAGTTGCACGGCCTGTTCGCCTATCTGGAAGGCGCGCTCGAAGCGCGCGGCTATTTCCGCCCGGCGGCGAAGAAGCCGAAAATGGTCGACAACCTGCGCGCGGTGCTGACGCGCGCCGGCTTCGCCGAGCCGGAGCTCAAGGTGCTGCGCGGCATAATATCATCGCTGGACAGGTTTTCGCCGGCCATGCCGCGCGGCGACGGATCGCCGGGCGATGATCCAAGGCGGCTTCCGGCAGCGGCCCGCGCCGCCAAGGCGACAGACAAGGACCAAGCCTGAGAGACAGGCTCTAGCCGTAACCGAATGTTATTTGCTGTGGTCCATCATCCCAAAAATGATGGATCAGGCCTAAAATGATGAATAGGGATTTGTGACCATCTTCCCGCCGCGGACCCGCAGCCTTCTCCGCCTTCTCCTGTAGACGATGACAATGACCGATCCTTCAAGCGCCCGCCCGATCCTGATGTTCGATTCCGGCATCGGCGGCCTGACGGTGCTGCGCGAAGCGCGGGTGCTGATGCCCGACCGCCGCTTCGTCTATGTCGCCGACGACGCGGCTTTCCCTTACGGGGCTTGGGAGGAAGCTGCACTGAGGGCACATGTGCTGGAGCTGTTCGGCAAGCTGCTTGATCGTTTTTCGCCGGCCATTTCGGTCATCGCCTGCAACACCGCCTCGACTCTGGTCATCGATGCGTTGCGCGAAAGATTTCCCGGTCATCCTTTCGTCGGCACAGTGCCGGCGATCAAGCCGGCAGCGGAACGCACGCGCTCCGGGTTGGTTTCGGTGCTGGCGACGCCCGGCACCGTCAAGCGCCAGTATACCCGCGACCTGATCGGCAAATGGGCGCAAAAATGCCATGTCCGCCTGGTTGGCAGCGACCGTCTGGCGGGACTGGCCGAAGTCTATATGCGCGATGGCTTTGTCGATGAAGAGGCGGTGCGTGCCGAGATCGCGCCGTGCTTCGTCGAACATGACGAACTGCGGACCGACATCGTCGTGCTTGCCTGCACCCACTATCCCTTTCTGGCCAATCGCATGCGCAAGACGGCACCCTGGCCGGTCGATTGGCTCGATCCCGCCGAGGCGATCGCGCGACGCGCGCTCTCGCTGCTCGCGCATGCCGAGGCCAGCCACCGCGGCGAGGCGTTGCCGGAAGGCGCCGACCTCGCTGTCTTCACCTCGAAGCGGGTCGATTTCCCGACTCGCCGCCTGATGCAGGGGTTTGGGCTGGCGATTTCCTGATATCCGGGAACATCACCCCGACCGGTGCGTTTTTCCCGCATCGCAAGACGGGAGAAACGATCATGCCAGCCACTTCAAAAGCCCAGCAGAAAGCCGCCGGCGCGGCATTGTCCGCCAAGCGTGGCGAGACCAAGAAGAGCGAGCTCAAAGGCGCTTCGAAGGGAATGTACAAATCGATGAGCGAAAAGCAGCTCGAGGAGTTCGCCGAGACCAAGCGCAAGGGCCTGCCGGAGAAGAAATCGAAACACTAGCCGGCTCGTCCGCACCCGAGGTCCGGTCCCATGGTTGGATAGCCGCGGTCAGCACGTCCGCGCGGGGGAACCGCGGCTGCCATCACCGACGCCAGTGGCGAGCTTGACACCAGTTGAATCTCCGTCTAATCAGCCCACCAACACCGGGCCGCAATGTCCGGTGGTTTCTTTATGTGCGCAAGACAGTTGGGAAGCCGCTCTATTTTTCCCAGAATCTTGTCTAGAATGACGTGTCCCGTGGGTTTTCCGCCGCGTTGCGTGGGAGAACCCTGTCAGGTCTCGAAAACGGGGGCCAGAGGAGGGCGCGTTTCCTTCACCCGGACCATGAGGTGCCGGGTGTGTCTTTTTGAAAGGGAATGCGATGAGCAAGCGCGAATCCGCGAAATACAAGATCGACCGCCGTCTCGGCGAAAACATCTGGGGCCGCCCAAAATCCCCGGTCAACAAGCGCGAATACGGTCCCGGCCAGCACGGCCAGCGCCGCAAGGGCAAGCTTTCCGATTTCGGGCTGCAGCTGCGTGCCAAGCAGAAGCTGAAGGGTCACTACGGCGACGTGTCGGAAAAGCAGTTCCGCAAGGTCTATGAAGAGGCGAACCGCCGCAAGGGCGACACCTCGGAGAACCTGATCGGCCTGCTCGAGTCGCGTCTCGACGCGGTCGTCTACCGCGCCAAGTTCGTGCCGACCATTTTTGCCGCTCGCCAGTTCGTCAATCACGGCCACATCAATGTCAACGGCAAGCGCGTCAACATCGGCTCGTACCGCTGCAAGCCGGGCGATGTCATCGAAGTGCGCGAAAAGTCGAAGCAGCTGGTGATCGTCCTGGAATCGGTAGGCCTGGCTGAGCGCGACGTGCCTGATTACATCGAGGTCGATCATAACAAGATGACGGCGTCCTTCGGGCGCATCCCCGGCCTGTCGGATGTTCCCTTCGCCGTGCAGATGGAACCGAACCTGGTCGTCGAATTCTATTCGCGCTGATCGATTTTTTTCATCTGCGACATCATCCAAGGCCGCCCTCGAGGCGGCCTTTTCTTTGGGGTTCCGAAAATCGATTTCGATTTGCGGGCCGATGCGCTACTCCGGGCAGCAACAAGGATTTTTGGGGCCGCCGCGCCATGAACATGCTGCCAGAAACAATCGAACCGATCACTGACGCTGCACGCGGCTTTCATCCGCTGTTTGCCAATGTGCCGTCCTCCGTCGAATTCAACAAGCTGCGCAAGCGGCTGCTGCGTCTCGCCCGTCAGGCGATCGACGATTTTTCGATGGTCAGGCCCGGCGAACGCTGGCTGGTCGCCCTGTCTGGCGGCAAAGATTCCTACGGCCTGCTTGCGTTGCTGCTCGACCTCAAATGGCGCGGGCTGCTGCCGGTCGACCTGCTGGCCTGCAATCTCGACCAGGGCCAGCCGAACTTTCCGAAGCACATTCTGCCCGATTATCTCAACACATACGCCATTGCGCACCGCATCGAATATCAGGACACCTATTCGGTGGTGACCGACAAGCTTCCCCAGGGCAGCACCTATTGTTCGCTGTGCTCGCGGCTCAGGCGCGGCCATCTCTACCGCATCGCGCGCGAGGAGGGCTGCTCGGCTTTGGTGCTCGGTCACCACCGCGAAGACATTCTCGAAACCTTTTTCATGAACCTGTTGCATGGCGGGCGTCTCGCCGCCATGCCGCCAAAGCTGCTCAACGACGACGGCGACGTCATGGTGCTGCGGCCGCTCGCCTATTGCGCCGAGGCCGATCTCGAAAAATTCGCCGGCGCCATGAAGTTCCCGATCATCCCGTGCGATCTGTGCGGCAGCCAGGACGGCTTGCAGCGCAATGCGATGAAGGCGATGCTCGACGACCTGGAAAAGCGCATGCCCGGCCGCAAGGACACGATGATCCACGCCATGACCAATGTGCGGCCCTCGCATCTGCTCGACAGAAAGCTGTTCGATTTCGCCGCACTCAACGAAACCCTGACCGCAAGGCAAGACATTCCCGATGACATTTGACGATACCGCGATCGACTGGCTCGCCACGCTTCTGTCCGACGCTGCCATTGCCGAGATCATGCCGCGCTTTCGCCGGCTGGATGAGGGCGACGTCCGCCAGAAGACCTCGGCAGCCGATCTGGTGACGGAGGCCGATGTGAGTGCCGAGCGGCTCATCACCGTCAGGCTGCGTGAGCGCTACCCCCAGGCGATGATCGTCGGCGAGGAAGCCTGCTCCGACGACCCGGCGCTGCTCCAGGGCCTCGGCGAAGCCGATCTCGCCTTCGTCATCGATCCCGTCGACGGCACTTTCAATTTCGCCTCAGGCGTGCCGCTGTTCGGCGTCATGCTCGGCATCGTCGTGAAGGGCGAGACCGTCGCCGGCATCATTCACGATCCCATCGGCAAGGACTGGCTGATCGGCGCCAGGGGTGCTGGCAGCCACATACGGCATGCGCATGGCACTTTGGAGAAGGTGCATGTCGCCGAGCCTGCGCCGCTCTCGCAAATGACCGGCGCGGTTTCCTGGCAATACATGCCCGAGCCGGAACGGTCACGGCTGGCGCGCAACCAGACGAAATCCCTGTCGCAATTCGGCTATCGCTGCGCGGCTCACGAATACCGCCTGCTGGCGAGCGGCCACGCCCACTTCGTCGTCTACAACAAGCTGATGCCGTGGGATCATCTGGCCGGTGTGCTGATCCATGCCGAGGCAGGTGGTTACGCGGCGCGTTTCGACGGCAGCACCTATCGGCCGTCGCATGTCGGCGGTGGCCTTCTTGTCGCACCGGACGAAGCAAGCTGGCGCGAACTGCGCCGGGAACTGTGGGCGGAATAGGCCGTTTGGCATCGATCCGATTCGGGCCATGCCCGGTCGATCCGATTTTTGGGATCATGCGCTAATGCGGCGGTCAAACGCGACGCGCTTTAGGCGGAGCTGACGCCCAGGTTTCCGCTATGGCGACTACCGCGGCATTGATCGGTCCGCTCGGGATCGTCGGCATCACCGACGCGTCGGCGATGAAGACGTTGTCGAAGCCGTTCAGCCGCAAATCCGGGTCGACGACTGCGTCGGCATCAACGCCCATCCTGCACGTGCCGGCAGGATGATGATGTGTGGAGGCAGCGCTGGCGATGAAAGCGTCAAGCTCGTCGTCCGACTGCACCTGTGATCCCGGCAGGACTTCCACATCGCGCCACTCGTCGAGCGCTCGATGATGGCCAATCGCGCGCGCCGTCTTCAGCGCTATCCGGAAAACGGCTCGGTCATGTTCGGTTTCGAGATAATGCGGATCGATGATCGGTGCATCGTTCCGGCCCGGCCCGCTCGGTGCGATGCGCCCACGACTGGTCGGCTGGGTGACGCCGCATAGTATCGAGAAAGCCGAGCCGTAGGGCGGTGCATTCAAGCCCACTGCGGCCGATGGAGCAACGACGCAGGCGAGTACGATATCGGGGCTTCCCGTCGAACGGGTCGGGTCGCTGCCGTGCAGATACATCAGCGATTCCGAGTGCTGCAGGCGCGACGGGGGCAGCGGCTTTTTCGTGCTGTAGACGTTCCCAAGGGCCAGCAGATGGTCCTGCAGATTGCGGCCGACATCGCGCCGGTCGGCACGACAGCGAATCCCCGCCCGCTTCAGCGTATCCGGATCGCCGATGCCCGATCGCATGAGGATGAGCGGCGACGACACCGCGCCGGCACAAAGAATGATCCTGTCGGCGGAGATCGTCATGCTCTCCCCATCGCACACGACAGCCACACCCGTGGCCCGCTGGCCTTCCAGCACGAGGTGCTCGACTTCGTGAGCGGTGAGCAGAGCGAGGTTCGGTCGCACCATGACCTCCGGCGGCAGATAGGCGTCGGCGACGCTCAGGCGCTTGCCGGCGCGGATGTTCAACGAATTAGGGCTCGTGCCGGCGAGTTCGCCGCTATTGTGGTCGGTCAGGGCGGGGATCCCCATGGCCTGTCCAGCGGCGATATAGGTGCGGACGACGGGGCTGACCTCCGCAACCGGCAGATAGACGTCCAACGGTCCGCTGCGTCCGCGCGACGGCGCATCGAAGGCGGTGAAAGCTTCGCTGCGGACGAAGCCCGGCAACAAACCCGAAAAGGACCAGCGCTCGCCGCCTGCTACTGCCCAGGGCTGGAAATCATCGGGATGGCCACGCACATAGGCCATGGCATGCAGGCAGCTAGAACCGCCGACGATCTTCCCGCGCGGCCATTCGTGGACGCGGTTTGCGGTAAAGGGTTGCGGCACCGTCCGATAAGCCCAGTCATAGGCGCGGCCCTGCAGCATCGTCCATTTCAACGGGTTGGCGATATCGGGATCGGACGGCATGACCCCGGCTTCGATCAGGCCGACCTGGCACGCGCTGTCCTCGCTTAGCCGGCTAGCCACCACCGAGCCGGCAGATCCGGCGCCGACGACCAGCACGTCGAAATGACGCATCAATTTGAAAGTTCCCGCGAGCAGGCTGTCTTGCTGGAAAGCGAGACGCTCATGCCGCAAAAGCGCCGGCATTCGACCGTTCCGTGATTCGTCTTTGCACGGATAGCAAATGCGCGCGCATGGCCGCTTCGGCTGCTTCGGGGTCGCGTTTCGAGATCGCTTCGGCGATCAGACGATGTTCGCCGTCGCGCTCGGCGATCCGCTTAGGGCAGGTGGGTGCTGCGGTCCGTGCGACCTTGACCCGCGCATCGACCCCGACCTGGCGCAGCATCTTGTAGAATTCGGCGGCAAGATGGTTGCGGGCGGCAGCGACGATGGCGGAATGAAAAGCGAAATCGACCGCGCCAGACGAGGCATTCTCCGGCGTGGTTGCCGCATTGATGATCCGGGCCGTCTCGAACGAGGAGGCGCGCAGCGATGCCAGCCGGGCGAGGCCCGGTTCCATGAGCAGGCGCAACTCCAGAACCTCGATGGGGTTGGTTACCCTGACAAGTTCTTCGCCATATCGGGGCAGGGCGGTCGGCGCACGCCTGGCGCGCGTCGGTTTCAAATCACCTGATTGGCGCAGCATCTCGAGCGCCTTGCGAAGCTGATGACGTTTCACGTTGAGATGTTCGGCAAGGTCACGCTCGGAAGGAAGCTTGCCGCCGCCCTGCTGCAACTGGCGGACCGCTGCGATGATGTCGTCGAGGTCCGAAGATACGACCTGCGGCTCGAATGCGCTCAAAACCAAATCTCCTGTCTGATCGGCAGCGGTCGACTCGACGTCCCGATATCAAGTTGTGACACGGAATCGACGAGAACGGCACTCAACCAACTCAACCAATCTACATCTGCGCCCGGTGGTTGACAACACCAGTTGCGCGATGGTTGAGTACCGCAGTTGTTTCTTTGACGGCTCATATCTCGGCGGGGCCGTCTTCTCCCGAGGACAGTGCATGCCGTTTGGGGAAACATTCGACTATGTCGTTGTCGGAGCCGGGTCGGCCGGCTGCGTGCTTGCAAACCGCCTGAGCGAAGATCCTGATGTTTCCGTGCTGCTCCTGGAAGCCGGCGACTGGGATCGCGATCCGATGATCCACATCCCGCTCGGCTGGGGTAAGATCCTGACCGAACGCCGTCACGACTGGATGTATTTCTGCGAGCCCGAGGCCAATGTCGGCGGACGCAAGGTCGAATGTGCGCGCGGCAAGGTCATCGGCGGCTCCTCCTCCACCAACGCCATGGCCTATGTGCGCGGCAATCGCGGCGATTACGATCGCTGGGCGGCCAGCGGTCTCACCGATTGGTCATTCGACAAGGTGCTGCCCTATTTCAAGAAGCAGGAGCGCTGGGAAAAGGGCGAGAGCGACTATCGCGGCGGCAGCGGGCCGTTGAACACGCAGTTCTGCCGCTACAAGGACGAACTGATCGATGCCTTCGCTACGGCGAGCCGGGATGCCGGATATCCCCAGACCGACGATTACAATGGCCCGGTGCAGGAAGGCTTTGGCCGCCTGCAGATGACGATCGCAAACGGTCGCCGCTGCTCGACCGCGTCGGCCTATCTGCGTCCCGCCATGCGCCGCAGCAATGTCAAGGTGCTGACCGGCGCGATGGCGACGCGGATCGTGCTGAAGGATGGGCGCGCGACCGGCATCGCCTATACCAGGGGCGGCGCGACCCACCAGGTGCTGGCGCGGCATGAGGTCGTGCTTGCCGGCGGCGTCATCAACACGCCGCAGTTGCTGATGCTGTCGGGGATCGGCGATAGCGGCGAGCTCGCCGCGCATGGTATCGAGACGAAAGTAGACCGTCCGCAGGTCGGCAAGAACCTGCAGGACCATGTCTCGGTCATTCTGATGTATCGGCGCAAGCAGCCGGGGCCATTCCACAAGATGATGCGGGCCGATCGTATCGGGCTGGATTTCGTCAAGACCTATTTTACCGGAAAGGGCTTTTCGGGAGATGTGCCCGGCGGGGTCGTGGCGTTTCTGAAAAGCGATGCAAGCCGGCCGTTGCCGGATGTTCAGCTGCTTTTCACGGCTGCGCCGCTTGCCGCATGGCCTTACATGCCGCCATTCAAGGCGCCCTTCGCCGATGGCTTTGCGACCCGCATCGTCGCCGTCCAGCCGGAGAGCAGGGGGAGTGTGGAACTGGCGTCGAACGACCCGCTGGCCGCGCCGCTGATCCACCAGAATTTCCTGTCTTCGCCGCGCGACTGGCAGTCGCTTCGCGCCGGCTTCCGCGTCGCGCGCAACCTCGCTGCACAACCGTCGATGACGCCGTTCATCGCCTCGGAGTTCTTTCCAGGCTCGCAATGCCAGAGCGACGATGAGATCGATGAGCATATTCGCAACACCTCGATCACTGTGCATCATCCGGCCGGCACCTGCCGCATGGGTGTCGACGCGGAGTCGGTGGTCGACCCGCAACTACGGGTGCGCGGCGTTGCCGGCCTTCGCGTGGTGGATGCTTCTGTGATGCCGGATCTCGTTTGCGGCAACATCAATGCGGCGGTCATCATGATCGCCGAAAAGGCCTCGGACCTGATCCGCGGCCGTGCTGAACAAAGCATGGCCGCCTGATTGCTGTCGCCCGGGTTCAACCAAGTTCCTTTGGTTGAAAACAATATTCGAGTTGGTTGGGCTGCCGAGCGATTGCCACGGCCGCAAGGGTACGATCCGCCGGCCATTTTCTCGCATCTTTTCGACTTTCTTGCCCCTTTTTGGGCCATTCGGCCTCCATAGAAGCACTCAACCAAAAATTTTTAAAATTCTCAGTTTTGGGATTGTCCAGAAAAACCAATCCGAATACGGTTGAGTTGGTTAAACGCATTTTCTTCGTGAAGAGAGGTGTCAGAGATGTCCTTGGCGCAACCGGCAGACCTTACCGTCACCAACAAGAAGGCAGCGCTGAAGGGCCTTTATGACGCCCTCTACGAAAAGAATATGTTCCCGTTCTGGGCGACGTCGGAAGGCGTCGATCACGACGAGATCAAGCAGCTCATGGCGACCTCGAAGGCGATCCCCTTCGTCTGGTCCTATGCCGATATCGAGCCGCTGCTGCAGCGCGCCGCCGAACTGGTGACCATGGACGACAGCGAGCGGCGGTCGCTGATCCTGGTCAATCCGGGGCTCGCGCCCAAGCGCGCCTCGGTCAGCACCATGTACACCGCCTACCGCCTGAATGATCCGGACGAGATCATGCCGCCGCACAAGCATTCGCCGAGCGCCATACGTTTTGGCCTGACCGGCAAGGGCAATTTTACCGGCGTCGAGGGCGAGGACGTGGTTTTCGGCCCCGGCGACATGGTGCTGACGCCGAATGACGCCTGGCACAATCACGGCACGGTCGGCGGCGAACAGGCGGTCAACCTTTCGGTCCTCGACCTGCCGCTGGTCGAGACGCTGCACGCCGTGCATTTCGATCACAAATACACCGAGATGGTCGACGGCAAGGAAGTCGAGAAGAAGGTGCAGACCGCGCGTTTTCCGAGCGATTATTCGCAGCGAATCTATGGCGAGGGCGGCCTGATGCCGCGCTTCGTCGACCACAAGCGCGGCGGCGGCCTGTCGTCGCCGATGTATGTCTATCGCTGGGAAAAGATGGAAGCGATCCTCGACGCGCACAAGGATTGGGACGGCGATCCGCATGAAGGCATCGTCATCGATTATGTCGACCCTACCACCGGCGGCCCGGTCTTCCGCACGATCAACTTCTACGTGCAAATGTTGCGGCCGGGCGAAAAGACGCTGCCGCAGCGCGAGACCGCCAGCCTGCTGTTGGCGCCGTTCCGCGGCAATGGCCATTCGATGATCGACGGCAAGCGCTACGACTGGAACCAGTTCGACACGATCGCCATACCGGGCGGTTGCTGGGTCGAGCATGTCAATGGCTCCTCGACCGAGCCGGTCATCTTTTTCGGCGCGACCGATGCGCCGACACAGAAGGCGCTGCTGCTCTACAAGCGCTGGGGCCGCAACCCGGCCGGCGATCTGCTCCGCATCGTCTAGTTTGCAGCGGAAACCGTCCGCGCCGCCATAATGGCGCGGACATCGAACGAGACGGTTCAGCAGCAAGGGCGGATGCATTTGGTTTCGGCGTTCAACACAAAGCAGATCGGCCATGTCGACTGCCCGGGTGGTGGTCAGGTCTGGGTCGACGGCAACATTCTCTATGTCGGCCACATGCGTCCGCCGAGCGGCACGACGCTTGTCGACATTTCCGATCCGCGCAATCCCAAGAAGGTCGCGACGATCGACGTTCCGCCGGGCTGGCACTCGCACAAGGTGCGCGCCCAGGACGGTCTGATGATCATCAACCACGAGCGCTTCGGCAATGCGGGCCCGGCCGATTTCGGCGGTGGCCTGGCGCTCTATGACACGACCCGACCGGCGGAGCCGAGGCTGATCTCGAAGTGGATAACCGGCGGCCATGGCGTGCATCGCTACGACTACGACGGCCGCTACGCCTATATCTCGCCAACTGCCGACGGCTATGTCGGCAACATCGTGATGATCCTCGACCTGATCGATCCGGTAAATCCGGTCGAAATCGGGCGCTGGTGGATACCGGGGCAATGGACCGGCGGCGGCGAAGAGTATCCGTGGCATGATTACGTCACGCCGCGCTGCCACCATCCGTTACGCATGGGCGACCGGCTCTATGTCAGCTACTGGCATCACGGCCTGTTCATCCTCGACATTTCCGACATTTCGAAGCCGAAGCTTGTCTCGCATGTCAATTCGAGCCCGAGCTTCCCGCATCCCACGCACACATGCCTGCCGATCCCGCAGCCCCTCAAGGGCCGCAACATCATGGTGGTGGCGGACGAGGATGTCGCCAAGCTCCGACCTTCGCCGCCGGCCTTCACCTGGATCTACGACATCACCGACGAAACGAACCCGCTGCCGATCTCGACCTTCCAGGTGCCTGGCCTCGACCCGGATGGCGAACCACAACCGCCAATGACCGGCTGCCATCAGCCTTCCGAGCGGTTCAAGGGCACCATCATTCCGTTTGCATGGTTCGCCCAGGGGCTGCGGCTGGTCGACATCGCCGACCCGTTCGCACCCAAGGAGGTCGGCCATTTCGTGCCCGATGCGCCTGAGGGCGCCGAGCGATCGTCTTCCAACGACGTCACCATCGACGATCGCGGCATCGTCTACCTTATCGACCGCGTCCGTGGCGTCGATATCATCGAAACCAGCGTTCTCTAGGGGGATAGGTTGAGCGACAGCACGCGAAAATCCGCCAGCCACTACGCCATTGGCAAGAAGAATCCGAACCTGCCGTTTCATCCGGCGGTGCGTGCCGGCGATTTCATTTTCGTCTCCGGCCAGGTGCCGAAGGACGAGAACAACAACATGATCAGCGGCACGATCGAGGAAGAGACGCTGGCGACGCTGAGGACCATCGCGCGCGTCATTGCCGATGAGGGCGCAACGCTCTCCGATGTCGTGCGGATCACCACCTATCTCGAGGATACGCGCGACTTCGGCCGCTACAACAAGGCGTTTCTCGAAGGGATCGGCGACGCGGTGCTGGCGCGCACGACGGTGGAGGCAAAGGCCGTCATCAACACCAAGATCGAAATGGACGCTATCGTCTACAAGCCGCTGCCGGCCGGCAAGTAGGCCACAATCGAGGAGATGATATGTACAAGCTCTTAGGCCGCCAGACATCGGGCAACGTTCAAAAGGTGCTCTTCATACTCGAAGAGCTTGGCGCGCCATACAAGCGCGAAGATTACGGCCGCCAGTTCGAAAACACCCAGACGGCCGAATACAAGGCGCTTAATCCGACGTCGAAAGTCCCGACGCTGGTCGACGGCGACACCGTGATCTGGGAGTCCAACACCATCCTGCGCTATCTCGCGGCATCCGGCGGTGAGCGGCTGAATGGCGCCACCCCTGCGGAAAAGACAGAGGTCGAGCGCTGGATGGATTTTCTGCTGGCGGCGGTCAATCCCGGCTATATGGCTGCCTTCAAGGGCGCCAAGCGGACGCCAGAGGAACAGACCGCCGAATACAAGGAGCAGGTCAAGGACCTGGTGGCGCAGCTCAAGATCATCGACGGGCATCTGGCCGGCAAGGAATTCCTGGCGCTGGGAAAGCTGACCATTGCCGACATCGCCTGCGCACCGATCCTGAAACGCTGCATCGATTTCAAGATCGACCGGCCGTCGCTGCCCAATCTCGAGCGCTGGGTCGCCGCAATCGCCGCTCGTCCAGCCTTCAAGGCGGCAATCGCTGCGGCTCCCGCAAAGGCCGCATGATGATCAAGCGCGCCGCTCTCATCGGACTGGGAACGATGGGTCCGGGCATCGCCGTGCGGCTTTCGCGCGGCGGGCTCGATGTGGCGGCGTATGATGTTTCCGAAGTCGCGGTCGAACGCGCCCGCGGCACGCTCGACATCGCGGGCGGGGTTCTGGACCGTCTCGACATCAAGGTGCCGGCAACGGGCGCCGGCACGGTGCGCTTCGTCCGCACCATCGCCGAGGCCGTCGATGGGGCGGAACTGGTCATCGAGAATGTGCCTGAGAATATCGACACCAAGGCCGAAACCTATCGCGCCATCGACCCGCTGATCGGCTCTTCGGTGATCGTCGCCTCGGACACGTCGGGTATTCCGATCACCAAGCTGCAGGCCCATATCTCGCACCCCGAGAGGATGGTCGGCATGCACTGGTCGAACCCGCCCCACATCATCCCGATGATCGAGGTGATCGGCGGCGAGAAGACCGCGCCCGAAACGGTGGCGACGATACGCGACCTCATCCGCTCGATCGGGCTGTTGCCGGTGGTCGTGAAGAAAGACGTTCCCGGCTTCGTCGAAAATCGCGTGCTTTACGCACTGCTGCGTGAAGCGGTGGATCTGGTCGAGCGCGGCGTCATCGAACCGGAGGATCTCGACACCTGCGTATCCTGGGGCATCGGCTACAAGATCGCCGTCATCGGGCCAATGGCGCTGCTCGATATGGCCGGCCTCGATATCTACAAATCCGTCTCTTCGTTCCTGAACGCCGATCTCTCCAATCGGGATGATGTCGCGCCGATGGTGCTGGAGAAGACCGGTGCATCGAAGTTCGGCATCAAGTCGGGCGAAGGCATGTTCTCCTATACGCCCGAGCAGATAAGGGCGCTGCAAGGCGAACGGGCGCGCAAGCTGGTCGCGGTGCGCCGCATCCTCGAGGGCCGGGAGTAGCCGATGGCACGAGTTAGGCATGAGGCTGGCCATGCCGGGGACTTCACCCGGTTGGCCGTTCATGCGGACTGTGCCGTCAAGACAGCGCAGCTGCGGCCAATCACGATGCATGGGGTGATCGACCATGCAGGTTGAAACCATTCGACCCGCCGGCGGCCGACCGACCCACATGCGCCACGACAACCTCATTTCCGCCAAAGGCGTTTCGGTGGTCATGGGCACGGATCGGAACCGCCAGCTGATCCTCAGGGATATAGACCTTGCAGTTCCGCAAGGCTCGTTCGTTTCCCTGATCGGCCCTTCGGGTTGCGGCAAGAGTACGCTGCTCAAAGTGCTGGCTGGGTTGGTAAATCCGAGCAGCGGCAGCGTCTCGGTTGCCGGCGTTTCGCCAGGCGAAGCGGCGCGCAAGCGGATGATCGGTCTGGTCTTTCAGGATGCCAATCTGCTGCCGTGGAAAAACGCCGTCGACAATGCCTCGATGCTGCTCGGCATCGCCGACAAATCGATGTCGCGCTCGGCGCTGCGGGCACGTGGACAGGAAATGCTGGACCTGGTGGGACTTGGCGATGCCGCCCACAAGCGCCCAAACGAACTGTCTGGCGGCATGCGGCAGCGGGTTGCCATCGCCCGGGCTTTGGCGCTCGATCCGGCGGTCTTGCTGATGGACGAGCCGTTTGGCGCCCTTGACGCGATCACCCGCGACTCGATGGGCCAGTCGCTGCTGGAGATCTGGCAGCGGACCGGCAAGACGATCGTCTTCGTGACGCATTCGATCGACGAAGCCATTCAGTTGTCGCGCCAGGTCCATGTGCTGGGAATCAAACCGGGGCGCATTACCCAGAGCCTGGACATTCCGCTGCCTTATCCGCGCGACGCTTCCGTGACCGAAGTCCCCGAGTTCGTCAGGCTGGTGCTTCAGCTTCGAACGATGCTGCGCTCCAGTCATCAGCCGGGAGGCGCGACGTGAGCAGGCAACCCCTCATGAATGTCTCATCGCCGCAACCGGTTTCCGGCTGGGACGCGGCAACAAGCAGCTGGCTTCCGGCGGCTATCCTTCTGCTGGTGACGATCGTGTTGTGGGAAGCGGGGGTGCGGATATTCTCGATATCTTCCTTTATCGTTCCTGCCCCATCCGAGATTGCGAAATCGCTGGTCGCGCAGTGGGGCACTCTCATGCAGGCGACGGTGGTCACGGCAGGCGAAATCCTGTTTGGCTTTCTTGTCTCGGTTATAGTCGGCATTGCGCTTGCTCTCGTCATCGTGCGCTTCGATTGGCTGGGCCGCGCGCTCTATCCGCTCGTCGTGCTGTTCCAGAATGTGCCGAAGGTCGCGCTGGCGCCGATCTTCATCCTCTGGTTCGGTTATGGGCTCGCTCCCAAGATCGGTCTGATTCTGGTCATCGCCTTCTTCCCGGTGACGCTGTCGATGCTGGCCGGGATGCAATCGGTCGACCGTTCGCTTCTGTCGCTGATGAATTCGGTCGGCGCCAGCCCGACCCAGATCCTGTTCAGGATCCGTGTCCCCCACTCGCTTCCGAGCCTGATGGCCGGGACCAAGATCGCCGCGACCCTGAGCGTCATCGGCGCCATCGTCGGCGAATTTGCCGGAGCCTCGGACGGGCTCGGCTACGTCATCCAGTTCGCGTCGACCCAACTCGACACGGCCCTTGTCTTCGCGGCGCTGCTGCTGGTTTCAGTGCTCGGCATCGCCTTCTACTACGCAGCCGAAATTCTTGAACGGGTCGTGGTGCCGTGGGCGCCGAAATTCAGCCAGGCCTAGGATCTTTCGAACAACCAAACAAGGGGAACAGACAATGCTGAGACGCTCTCTTATCAAGGCAGCCACCTTTGCGGCGTTTGTCGGCGCGCTTGGCTTCTCGAACGCGGCGCTGGCGGCGGACACGGTCAACGTCCAGCTCGACTGGGTGGTGCGCGGCAATCACGCCATGTTCTTTGTCGGCAAGGAAAAAGGCTTCTTCGCCAAGAACGACATCGATGTGAGCGAGGTCCGCAAAGGGTCCGGCTCGCCGGACGCCATGCGGCTGGTGGGCAACGGCAACGCTGAATTCGGCTTCGGCGATCTTCCCACACTTGCCGTGGCAAGGTCGCAGAATGTTCCCGTCGTGGCGCTGGCGGCGGTCAACCAGCAGTCGCCGCTGGGCATTATTTCGCTCGCCAAGACGCTCAAGCTGACCAAGCCTTCAGACCTCAAGGGCCTGACCATCGGCATCCACCCGGCGGGCTCCACCTACATTTTCTTCAGGGGCTTCCTGGCTGCCAACGGCATGAGCGAGAAGGACATGACGCTCAACAGCGTCTCGCCGCCTTACGAAAGCTACCTGCTGCTCGGACGGGTGCAGACGGTCGTCGGTTATCTCGACGCCGAAGTGCCAGAACTTGAAGCCAAGGCTGGCGGCCCAGGGTCGCTGAGCATCATGCTCGGCGCGGATCACGGCTGGAAGGCCTATGGATCGGGGCTGTTCACCTCTGAAGCGATGATCAAGGACAACGCCGATGTCGTGCGCCGCTTCGTGAAGGCCTACAGGGAGGCTTTCGACTATGTCGCAGCCCATCCGGAAGAAGCTGCCGAAATCACCGCCAAGGCCGTTCCTGGCTATGCGGAAAAGAAGGATGTGCTGCTGGCCCAACTCAAGGCCGACATCGCTTCGACGTTCAACAGCCCGGCGACGAAGGAACACGGCCTCGGCTGGATGACGAAGACCCAATGGGAAGAGACCTTGAAGACGCTGACCGATCAGGGCGTGCTCAAAACGGCCTTGTCGGCCGACGACGTCTTCACCGACAAATTCCTGGCGGCAGAGTGAAGGTCGGGGGCGGTGTCTGACCTGGCAAAAAGCGAGCGTCTACCGGCAGACCAGCCTGTCGTCCGCTCTGCTGCAGGTCACGGCCATTTGCCCCTTTCTTCCACTGGTCCGGTCGAGCACGATTTGCACGCGCGTGGCGTATGCCTGTCTGGCGAGGCCGCACCACAGCCGCTCGACGGGCAGGTTTTCGCGCTTGTCGTTGAGGATCGCAAATGTCCCGGTTTCTGGATCGAACCACAGCTCGACACGGGCGCTCTTGCCAGGCGCTGCAGTGGCGATCGTGGCCGAATACCAGTGGGCGAAGTCTGCGTTGCAGGAAAGCGCCTCACGCCCCGCATTCGAGATCGTCAGCGGCACCGGATCGAGCCCGTCGGTGCCGGTTCGCACAGTGATGTGCCGCAATTCAACCGCGTTGGCGAACGACGTGAACGCCAGAATTGTCGGAAGAATGTATCGCACAACCACCTTGCCTGAACTCCGTGTGGAATTGTTCAGGCAGTCTACCTCGCTTTTGCGCAATAACAATAAGAATATCTTGGGTCAACCGAACAGAGAGGGTAACATGTCTAAGTTCCTGAAGGGTAGCGTAAGCGCTGTTATATTAAGCGGCCTCTTGCTGGGTAATGCACTTGCCGCCGAAGTCAAGTCCATTGCCATCCTGACGCCGGAAGAAGGCACCGATTATGGCTGGAACCAGCAAGGCATCGACGCTGCCAAGGCAGCGGCGAAAGCTGCCGGTGTCGAGATAGTGACGGCGCAGGGGCTCGGCTATGGCGACGTGCGCCCGACATTGCGCGAACTGGCGGCCGACGGCGCCAGCCTGTTGATCGCCCATGCCAGCGGCTACAACACCGCGGCTCCCGAAATCGCCAAGGAAACCAAGGTGCCAGTGGCGATCGTCGACACGCCGACCGGCCTGGAGGCCGGGCTCGTCGCAGACTACACGCTGAGCGGTCACGAAGGCGCGTACCTTGCCGGCCGTCTCGCCGCCAAGATGTCGCGTTCCAAGTCGGTCGGCATCGTCGTGTCCGGCGAGCCTCCGTCGTGGAACTCGCAGTCGGCGGCGTTCGCGCAAGGTGTGAAGGCCGAGAACCCGGACGTCAAGGTCACCTATGCGGTGATCGGACCCGCCGCCTACAGCGATGCGGCCGGCGGCAAGCGCGTTACCGAAAGCGTGATCGCATCGGGCGCCGACATCATCTTCGGCCAGGGCAACGGCTCGAGCTTCGGCATGCTGCAGGCGGTCGAGACGACCAAGGCCGGCGATGGCGGCAAGGTCTATTTCATCGACGTCATCGGCGACAAGACGCCGATCGACAAAGGCTTCCTGCTGTCGTCGGTGGTTTGGAACATCGAGCCGGTCTATGCGGCGATGATCGCCGACCTCAAGGCCGACACGTTCGGCACCAAGAGCTACTCGATCGGCCTCAAGGACGATTCGGTCAAGCTTCTGAAAACCGCTGCGATCCCGGACAATGTATGGGCGGAGATCCAGGCGCTGCGCGAGGACATCATTTCCGGCAAGACCAAAGTCGATCCGGTCTATGATGCAGCAGCCGTCAGGGCGCTGATGACCAGCGTTGCCCAGTAAGGCGCTTCAATGCACGCTTCCGGAGGGGTGACAATTCACCCCTCCGGACCGATTTCATGTTTTCAAGGCCTTGGCTTTCATGAGTAGTGGGTCCTCATTGTCGGTCGACAAGCACGACATCGTCGCGCTTGAAGGCGTGACCAAACGGTTTCCCGGCGTCGTCGCCAACGACAGCGTCGATCTGGCGATCCGTCCGGGTGAAGTGCATGTGCTGCTCGGTGAAAACGGCGCCGGAAAATCCACCTTGATCGGCATGCTGTCCGGCCTGCAGCAGCCGGACGAGGGCCGCATACTGGTCGACGGCGAGCCTATCGCGATCACCTCGCCGCGCCATGCGCTGGCGCTCGGCATCGGAACCGTATTCCAGCACATGATGCTGGTGCCGACGCTGACGGTCGCGCAAAACCTGTTGCTCGGCGGCCCGTGGTGGCAGCGGCCGAAGACCGAGGAACTGGAAGCGCGCGTCGCCGAAATCACCAGGGCGCTCGGTATCACGGTCAAGCTGCATGCCAAGGTGTCGGAACTCTCGCTCGGTGAACAGCAGCAGGTCGAGATCCTGCGCGCGATGGTGCGCAACAGCCGGCTTCTGATCCTCGACGAGTCGACCTCGATGCTGACGCCGAAGGGCATCGATGAGCTGGGCGCGCTGATGCGCCGCCTTGTCGAGCAGGGGCTGGCGATCGTCTTCATCACCCACAAGCTCAAGGAGGCGGCGGCCTTCGGCGATCGAATCTCGGTGCTGAAACTCGGCCGCAAGGTCGGCGAAATTCCTCCCGAGCGGTTTCGCGCGCTAGGCGAGCAGGCGATCGTTTCGGAGATCGTCGAATTGATGTTCGGCAAGCAGAAAGGCGACCCGGAAGCGTCCGAGCGTCCGGTTCGCACCATTCACGCCGAAGCGGCTCCGCTGCTTCAGGTCCATGAACTCGCGGTCGCACCGACAGACGACGTGCCGGGCCTGTTGTCGATTTCGTTCGACATCCGTCCAGGCGAGCTGCTGGGCATCGCTGGTATCGACGGCAATGGCCAGAAGCAATTGGCGGAGGCGCTGGCTGGCCAGCGGGCGACGGTGAGCGGTTCGGTGCGGCTGCAGGGCACGCCCATCGAGGCGCTGAGCGTCGGCGAACGCCGTGAGCGAGGCCTTCGCTACCTGACCGACGATCGCCTCGGCGAGGGCACGGTCGGGACTTTTCCGGTCTCGATCAATTTCTTCCTCAAGCAGGTCGGCGCCGCTCCCTTCTGGCGCAACGGCGTCGAGCAGCGCGCTGAAATCGACAAGCGCGCCGCTCAACTGATCCGCGAATACGACGTGCGCACGCCCAGCCTGAAAACGCCGGTCGCCCGACTCTCCGGCGGCAATATCCAGAAGGTGCTGCTGGCGCGCGAACTCGCCGAAGGCGCAAAAGTGGTGATCGTCAACAAGCCTACCTATGGCCTCGATCTCGCCAATACATTGGCTTCGCGCCAGCGAATCCGCGATACGGCGGCACGCGGCCTTGCCGTGCTGCTCATCTCCACCGACCTGGAGGAGTTGCTCAGCATGTGCGACCGCATCGCCGTCATCTCGAACGGCTCGCTGGTCGGCACGGTCGAGAATGTCGGCGATGCCCGCTCCAAGATCGGTCGCTTGATGATCGGACTTGCCGCATGAGCATCGACACCGTCCCAGCCGCCGGCGCAACCGCACTCGATGCCACGGCTGCTGTGGTCACGCGCCGCGATATCCAGCATCGGCTGCTGATGACCATCGGCCCTATATTGGCCGCGCTTATCATCGCCGGCTGCATCCTGCTTGCCGTCGGCGTCGACCCGCTTGCCTATTATGGCTTTGTGCTCGAGAGAGGGCTTTTGTCGCCGCTCGGCATCCAGCAGACGCTGACGCGCATGGCGCCGCTGCTGTTTCTTGCCGCTGGCCTGATCGTGGCCTTTCGCGCCGGCATGTGGAATCTCGGCGGCGATGGCCAGTTCCTGCTCGGCGCGGTAACGGCCGCCGCCAGCGCTCCGGTTTTCGTGGAAGTCATGCCTGCCTGGCTGGCGCTGATCTGCTCGTTCGTCATCGCCATGGCGGTTGCGATGCTCTGGTCGCTGGTGCCAGCCCTTTTGCGGGCCTATCAGGGCGTCAACGAGATCATCACCACGCTGATGATGACGTTCCTGGGCACCTCGCTCGCCAATGTGCTGGTCAAGCTGGTGTTTCGCGATCCGGGCACGACCGTGCCGCAGACCCGCACCTTGCCGGTCGAGGACCGGCTGCCGCGCCTGCTCGATACGACCATCACCAGCGGCCTGCTTCTGGGACTGGCGGCGATCATCACCGTACATCTGGTGATGACGCGCACGGCCTTCGGCCTGAAGCTGAGGATCGTCGGGGCCAATCCACGCGCGGCCATCCATGCGGGGCTTGGCGTGCCGAAGCTCACCATTGCCGTCTTCGCCATTTCGGCCGGGCTGGCCGGACTTGCCGGCGCTGTCGATATCCTCGGCGTCCAGGGTAACGTCCGCGCCGACTGGAATCCCGCTTATGGGCTGGCGGTCATTCCCGTCGTGTTCCTCGCCCGCATGAACGGCTTTGCCGCCATCGGTTTCGTGTTCCTGCTTTCGGTGCTGTCGATCGGCGGCGAGAGCGCGGCTCGCCGCCTCGGCGTGCCCAATCATTTCACGCTGGTGCTGGTCTCCATCGTGCTGATCGTGCTCGCGCTCGCCGAATACATCGATCACCGCTACAATCAGTCGCGGAGGGCCTGAAGTTATGACCGGGCTGTTCAGTGAAGTCTTTCTCAGCGCGCTTTTGTTTGGCGCCGTCACCGCGGCGATCCCGCTGCTGCTGGCTGGCCTCGGCGAACAGATGTCCGAAAAGGCCGGCGTGCTCAACATCGGCATCGAAGGCATGATGCTGGCCGGCGCCTATCTCGGCTTCGTCGGCGCCTTCTATTCCGGATCGCTATGGCTGGGCTTTCTCACCGGCGCCGGCGGCGGTATCGCGGTGGCGCTGGTCATGGCGCTGCTTTGCGTGCGCATCGGGTTGAACCAGATCGTCATCGGCATAGCGCTGACATTGGGACTTGAAGGCCTGACGGCGCTGCTCCACCATTTCCAGTTTTCGCGCAGCTATCCCCGCCTGCCAGCGGTGGATGTGACCGTCATTCCGTTGCTGTCGGACATTCCGGTGATCGGGCCGGCGTTGTTCAGGCAGCATCTGATCGTCTACCTGGCGGTCGCACTGGTTTTCGCCATGGGCTACATCTATCGGCACACGCAGCTCGGCCTGAACCTGCAGGCGGCGGGCGACAAGCCGGCCGCGCTTGACGTCGCCGGCATCGACGTCGCACGAACCCGCACCATCGCCGTGCTGACGACTGGAGCGCTGGCAGGGCTTGGCGGCGCCTTTCTCGCCAATGTCGGCGCCGGCCTGTTCATTCCCTTCATCACCAATGGCGCGGGCTTTCTCGGAATCGTGCTGGCCATGCTGGCGCGTGGTCGCCCGGTCTGGGTGCTGTTCGGTGCCTTGTTGTTCGGCGTGTGTCTGTCGCTGACGACAGCCATGCAGGTGGCCGGCATCAACATACCAACCGACGTCATCCAGATGCTGCCGTTCCTGGCGGTGATGATCATGCTGGTTCTGTTCGGCCGGCGGGCCAGCCTGCCGGCAGCGCTCGGCATTCCATACGAGCGCGGCGTGCGCTGATCAGGTTCAGGCGCGGACGGGACTCGCGCCAACAGAGGAGAGAACAAAATGTCGGATACCAAGGTCTACCTGCTCGATGGTGGCTCGCTCGTTCTCGACGGCTATCACGTGTTCTGGAATCGCGGCCCCGGCGGCGAAGTGCGCTTTCCCGTCTATTCGATCCTGATCGAGCATGCCGAGGGCCGGTTTCTCATCGACACCGGCTACGACTACGAACACGTCATGAAGGTGCTGCCTTTCGAAAAGCCGATCCAGGAAAAGCACCAGACCATTCCCGGCGCCCTGGCGCTGCTCGGCCTCGAGCCGAAGGATATCGACGTCGTCGTCAACTCGCATTTCCACTTCGACCATTGCGGCGGCAACAAGTATTTTCCGCATGCCAAGAAGATCTGTCATCGCACCGAGGTGCCGCAGGCCTGCAATCCTCAGCCTTTCGAGCACCTTGGCTATTCGGATCTGAGCTTTTCGGCGGAGGCTGCCGAAGCGCGTGGCGCGACCGCGCAATTGCTGGAGGGCACGACGCGGGCCAACTCGACCTTCGAGGGCATCGACGGCGATGTCGAGCTTGCCAGGGGGGTCAAATTGATCTCGACGCCCGGCCATTCTATCGGCCATTACAGCTTGCTGGTCGAATTTCCCAAGCGCAAGCCGATCATGTTCACCATCGATGCGGCCTACACGCAGAAGAGCCTTGAAACGCTGTGCCAGGCGGCCTTCCACATCGACCCGGTGGCGGGTGTCAACTCGATGCGCAAGGTGAAGAAGCTCGCCGAGGATTATGGGGCCGAGCTGATGTATTCGCACGACATGGAAAACTTCAAGACCTATCGGACCGGCACGCAATTCTACGGCTGACCGCCGCCAACGAAGAGACAAAGACCATGCGCTATCTCGAACACGCCGAACCGGTCATCACGCTCACCGCCGGGCCGGTGAACGCCTATCCCGATGTGCTGCGCGGCCTCGGCCGCACCGTGCTCTACGATTACGACCCGGCGTTCCAGCTCTTTTACGAGCGTGTGGTCGACAAGGTGCAGAAGGCGATGCGGCTGTCCAACAAGCCGGTCATTCTGCATGGCGAGCCGGTTCTTGGCCTGGAAGCCGCGGCAGCCTCCCTGATCACGCCCGACGACGTCGTGCTCAACCTTGCCTCGGGAGTCTACGGCAAGGGTTTTGGCTATTGGGCAAAGCGCTATTCGCCGCATCTGCTCGAAATCGAGGTGCCCTATAACGAGGCGATCGACCCGCAGGCGGTTGCGGCAATGCTGGAAGCGCATCCGGAAATCAGCATCGTTTCCGTCTGCCACCACGACACGCCGTCGGGCACCATCAACCCGATCGATGCCATCGGCGCGCTGGTTTCGGGGCATGGCGCCTATCTGATCGTCGACGCCGTTTCGTCCTTCGGCGGCATGAAAACGCATCCGGAGGACTGCAAGGCCGACATTTATGTCACCGGCCCGAACAAATGCCTCGGCGCGCCTCCCGGGCTGACGATGATGGGCGTCAGCGAGCGGGCCTGGGCGAAAATGAAGGCCAATCCACTGGCGCCGCGCGCGTCGATGCTCAGCATCGTCGATTGGGAGCATGCGTGGTCGAAGGACAAGCCGTTTCCGTTCACGCCGTCCGTCGCGGAAGTGAACGGGCTCGACGTCGCGCTCGACCTCTACCTCAATGAGGGACCGGCGGCGGTGTGGGCGCGCCACGCGCTCACCGCCAAGGCCATGCGCGCCGGCGTCGCCGCGATGGGTCTGTCGATCTGGGCGGCCAGCGACATCATCGCATCGCCGACCACGACTGCCGTCCGGACGCCCGAAGGCATCGACGAGGAGGCGCTTCGCCAGGCTGCGCGCGCCCGTTACGGCGTGGTGTTCTCGTCGGGCCGGGGCGAGACATTGGGCAAGTTGACGCGCATCGGCCATATGGGCCCGACCGCCCAGCCGATCTATGCGATCGCGGCGCTGACGGCACTTGGCGGCGCGATGAGTGCTTTGGGCGAAAAGCTCGCGGTCGGCAAAGGCATCGACGCGGCGCTCGCCGTTATCGACGCCGACGCCTGAGATGAAGTCACCGATCACATGGAGCACGGAAATGACTGAACAGCTTGCGGGAAAGACCGCCCTGGTTACCGGGGCCGCACAAGGCATCGGCAAGGCGATCGCCGCGCGCTTGGCCGTCGATGGCGCGACCGTCATCGTCAGCGACATCAATGCGGAAGGCGCCGAAGCGGCGGCGGGGGCGATCGGCGCAAAAGCGAAGGCGATCGCCGCCGACATTTCCGATCCGGCATCCGTCAAGGCGCTGTTCGCCGAGATCCAGGCACTGACCGGTGGCATCGATATCCTGGTCAACAACGCCAGCATCGTGCCCTTCGTCGCCTGGGACGATGTCGACCTCGACCATTGGCGCAAGATCATCGACGTCAATCTGACCGGAACCTTCATCGTCAGCCGCGCGGCAACGGACCAGATGCGTGCCGCCGGCAAGGCCGGCCGGGTGATCAGCATCGCCTCCAACAGCTTCTTTGCCGGCACGCCGAACATGGCGGCCTATGTCGCGGCCAAGGGCGGCGTCATTGGCTTCACCAGGGCGCTCGCCACAGAACTCGGCAAATACAACATCACCGCCAACGCGGTGACGCCGGGCCTGATCGAGAGCGATGGGGTCAAGGCGAGCCCGCACAACGAGGCGTTCGGCTTCGTCGAGATGCTGCAGGCTATGAAAGGCAAAGGGCAGCCGGAACATATCGCCGATGTGGTGTCGTTCCTGGCCTCGGATGACGCACGCTGGATCACCGGCCAGACGCTGAATGTCGACGCCGGCATGGTGCGCCACTAAAGCGCCGACGTCTGAAAGGATCCATCCGCAGCGCTGATACTCGATGGAAGCTTTCGTCGAAAAATTCGATTACATTTATCCGCGCGAAACCGGAGACCCGAGATGAAACCTCGGTCCGCAATTGTCGCCCTTACCCTTGCCCTGGTTGCCGGTCCTAACGCGGCAACATCGCAGGAACGCGGCTGTCGCAATCCCGATCCCATCAACACCATAAACGAGATGTTCTCCGCGATCGTCGCCTGTTGGGAGCCGCCGCCCGGAACCGCGGGCATGACCCTGACGCTGCAGTTCTCAATTCGCCGAAACGGCACACTTATCGGCAAGCCTCGCGCCACCTACTCCCGTCTGGGGGATGATGGCAGCCTCAACCGGGCTTTCGTCGCCTCCGTCCTCGAGGCCCTCGACAAGGCTCTGCCACTGCCGGTTTCGGACAGGATGGGTGGGGCGATCGCAGGGCGTTTGCTGTTCCCTCGCTTCACCGCAGCCAGCGGGGATGAATCCTGAAACGCGTCCGGCCTTAAACCGGTGGGTTCTGCGGCTGGAAGAATTTGCCGCGCTCGGCGATCAGCACCATCACCAATGCGCCAAGCGAAACGCTGCAGAATCCGGCGGCCAAGGGCGTCACCGTGCCGTTGAAGGCTTGGCCGATCAGCGTGCCGAGCACGCCGCCGAGGAAGGTCTGCATGAAGCCCAGAATGGACGACGCCGTCCCGGCCAATTGGCCGAGCGGCTCCATGGCGAGTGCGTTGAAATTCGCGCCGAGTGCGCCGAACGGGACCATCGTGCCGGCAAAGAAGGTGATGAAAAGCCAGAGCGGCATCTTCATCTGGATGGAAACGACCAGCCAGGCGAGGCTGATGCCCAGAAACAAGAGCAGCGCGCTTTGCGACAGGCGGCGCATGCCGATGCGGCCGACAAGGCGCGAATTCAGATAGCTCGACAAGGAGAGCACGCCGGCGATCCCTGCGAAAATCACCGGGAACATCTCGCCGACGCCGAAGACGTCGACATAGATCTGCTGCGCCGAGTTGATGAAGCCGAACATCGCACCGAAGGCAAAAGTGCTGGCGAAGGCATAGCATAGCGCGATGCGATTGGTCAGCACGATGCGGAAACCGCCAAGGACGGATGATGCCGTCAGCGGCCGGCGATATTCGGGATGCAGCGTTTCCGGCAGCCGCAGCAGCGACCAGGCTGAGACGACCAGTGCGCCTCCCGCCATTGTGATGAAGATCCAGTGCCAGGAGGCAAACAGCATGATGAACTGGCCGATGCCTGGCGCCACCACCGGAATGGCCATGAACACCATGAAGATCAGCGACATGACTTCGGCCATGCGCCGCCCGTCGAACGTGTCGCGCACGATCGAGACGGCGATGACGCGTGTGGCCGCGGCGCCGATGCCTTGCACCACCCGGCACAGGATAAGCGTGGCGAATGTCGGGGCGATCGCCGCCGCACTCGCCGCGGCGACATAGATGACCAGTCCGACGACGAGCGGAGCGCGGCGTCCGAAGCGGTCCGAGATCGGCCCGAAGAAGAGCTGTCCGCCGCCAAAGCCCAGAATATAGGCGGCAATCACATATTGGCGATGGTTTTCATTTTCCACGCCCAGCGAGGCGCCGATCTGCTGCAGCGCCGGCAGCATGATGTCGATGGCCAGCGAGTTGAGCGCCATCAACGCCGCGCACAGCGCGATGAATTCCCAGCGCGGAATAGGCAAGGTGCTTGCCTGTTGCTGCGCTTCTGCATGCTGATCCACGGCAAAGTCCGATCTTCAAACGAAAAAGCGCCGGCGCACCGGCGCATTCATTCGTCTTGTGCCCCGATACCGGGGAGATAATCAGCTTGGCGAAGTGCCCTAAATGTTCGTCAGGCGGCGCCTTTGACGCTGACGCCCTTTTCGACGAGGAACGTCTGCAGTTCGCCAGCCTGGAACATCTCGCGGACGATGTCGCAACCGCCGACGAACTCACCCTTGACGTAGAGCTGAGGGATTGTCGGCCAGTTGGAGTATTCCTTGATACCTTGCCGCAGCTCGGCCGAGGTTAGCACGTCGACGCCCTTGTAGTCGGCCCCGATATAGTCGAGGATCTGCACGACCTGACCGGAAAATCCGCATTGCGGAAAACCGGGAGTGCCCTTCATGAAGAGAACGACGTCGTTGGCCTTCACTTCGCTGTCGATGTAGTCGTTGATACCGCTCATAGAAAATCCTTTCATGCCCGCGGGAGTCGGGCTCGAAACATTCCCTTTCAAATAAACCCATAGGTTGCCTGAAACAAGACGTTTGCCGCCCTCGTCACGCAAATGGCGCAAAGGATGGCCTGGGCCAAGAGCATCGGACGGCTATCTTCCCAAGCCAGCAAGCCCTAAAAAAGCTTATTCCGGCACGCTGGTCTGCAGTGCGAGCGCGTGCAGCACGCCGCCCATATTGCCCTTCAGCGCGTCATAGACCATCTGATGCTGCTGGACGCGGCTTTTGCCGCGAAAGCTTTCGGCCACCACTTCGGCCGCATAATGGTCGCCGTCGCCGGCCAGGTCGCGAATCGTCACCTTGGCGTCCGGAATGCCTTCCTTGATCAACCGTTCGATGTCGTGCGCGTCCATTGCCATGCGAGGATTCCTTGTTCAGATCTCATAGATATGATCGAAACGGCGGATGAACCACACCGCAACGACCCCGCTCGATCAAATCAGGGGTCCACGACCTCATTTGCCATGAAGCGAGGAAACCAGGATTCGTGGGCAGCGGTCAATTCGCCGACAGGGATCGCCCGCGCCTCGCCGAGTTTCAGGTCGCTGCCGCCGGTCGAGCCGATCCACGGCGCGAAGATGCCGAGCTTGCTCTGCTGTTCGCGAATGGCGTCCCATTCCTCGCTTTGCGGATCGATCGACAGCGTCAAGAGGTAGCGGCCCTGATCCTCGCCGAACCAGACCGGGATCGGGTCGGTCCCGACGAGGCCGGGGACGGTTGCGCCGATGCCGGACGCCATCGCCATCTCGGCCAGCGCGACGGCAATGCCGCCATCGGAAACGTCATGCGCTGATGTGACGACGCCGGAGGCGATCAGGGCGCGCACATGGTCGCCGACGCGCTTTTCGTGGTCGAGGTCGACCGGCGGCGGCGGGCCATCGGTGCGGCGATGGATGTCGCGCATATAGGCCGACTGGGCGAGATGCGTTCCCCACATCGACGGCGCGCCGACCAGCAGGATCATCTGGCCCTCGGCGGCAAAGCCGATCCGCGCCATCTGGGACCAGTCGGCGATCAGTCCGACGCCGCCGATGGTCGGCGTCGGCAAGATGCCTTGCCCGTTGGTTTCGTTGTAGAGCGAGACATTGCCGGAGACGATCGGAAAGCCGAGCGCGCGGCAGGCGTCGCCGATGCCTTTCACGGCGCCGACCAACTGGCCCATGATCTCGGGTCGTTCCGGATTACCAAAATTGAGGTTGTCGGTGGCCGCGAGCGGCAGCGCGCCGGTGGCGGTAAGATTGCGCCAGCATTCTGCCACCGCCTGCTTGCCGCCCTCGTAAGGGTCGGCCTCGCAATAGCGCGGCGTCACGTCGGAGGAGAAGGCGAGCGCCTTGGTCGGATGGCCCTCGACGCGCACCACGCCGGCATCGCCGCCCGGAAGCTGCAGCGAATTGCCCTGGATCAGCGTGTCGTATTGTTCCCATACCCAGCGGCGCGAGGACAGGTCGGGCCCGCCAAGCAGTTTCAGCAGCGCCTCGGCGACATCCGCTTGCGGTGCATCGCCGGCCGCCAGCGGCGCCGGCTTCTTCGGCTCGGTCCAGGGACGGTCATATTCCGGCGCCTGGTCGCCAAGGTCCTTGATCGGCAGATTGGCGACTTCGTCGCCCTGGTGCAGCACGCGAAAGCGCAGATCGTCGGTTGTCTTGCCGACGATGGCGAAGTCAAGGCCCCATTTGTGGAAGATCGCCTCGGCTTGCTTTTCCTTTTCGGGGCGCAGCACCATCAGCATGCGCTCCTGGCTCTCCGACAGCATCATCTCATAGGCGCTCATGCGCTCCTCGCGCACCGGCACCTTGTCGAGGTCGAGCTCGATGCCGAGGTCGCCCTTGGCGCCCATCTCGACCGCCGAGCAGGTGAGGCCGGCAGCACCCATGTCCTGGATGGCGATGACGGCGCCGGACGCCATCAGTTCGAGGCAGGCTTCGAGCAGGCATTTTTCAGTGAACGGGTCGCCGACCTGAACGGTGGGCCGCTTCTCGTCGATCCTGTCGTCGAATTCGGCCGAGGCCATGGTGGCGCCGCCGACACCGTCGCGGCCGGTCTTGGCGCCGAGATAGACGACCGGCAGGCCGACGCCCTTGGCTTCCGACAGGAAGATCGCATCGGTCTTGGCCAGCCCCGCCGCAAAGGCGTTGACCAGGATATTGCCATTGTAGCGCGCGTCGAAATTGACTTCGCCGCCGACCGTCGGCACGCCGAAGGAATTACCGTAGCCGCCGACGCCGGCAACGACGCCGGCAACCAAGTGCCTGGTCTTGGGATGGTCCGGCGCACCGAAGCGCAGCGCGTTCATTGCCGCGATCGGCCGGGCGCCCATGGTGAAGACATCGCGCAGGATGCCGCCGACGCCGGTCGCCGCACCCTGATAGGGCTCGATGAAGGAGGGGTGGTTGTGGCTCTCCATCTTGAAGACGACGCAGTCGCCGTCGCCGATATCGACCACGCCGGCATTCTCGCCCGGGCCCTGGATGACCTGCGGCCCGGTGGTCGGCAGTGTGCGCAGCCATTTTTTCGAGGATTTGTACGAGCAGTGCTCGTTCCACATCGCCGAAAAGATGCCGAGCTCGGTAAAGCTCGGCTCGCGCCCGACCAGGTCGAGGATGCGCTGATATTCGTCGGGCTTCAGCCCGTGCGCGGCAACGAGTTCCGGAGTGATCGGCACGGAATTGGAAATGGTCATGGGCGGCAATTTATGTCCTTGGGATCGAGTCCCGTCTTATCGCAAGCTTTGCAGCCGATACACCCATCAAGCGACGAAAAACGATGGAAGGGTGCAGCAAGTAGCGAAAGATCGCCATTCGGCCCGCCGGTTTCAAGCCGGTTCAGGAGAAACTGTCGTAGCCGGCGCGGCCCTCGTCCAGCAGCCGCCGGATCACGCCAACGCCGCCGGCGATGTCCTCTCGTCGCTCCGGCTGTGAAACGCCAAACCGCACGCCGTGAAAAACCTGCTCGGAACGCCCGGCCTTGAACTCGTCCTCATCGTCGATGAGCACGCCATGTTCGAGACAGGCGTTCTTGAAGGTGCCGGAAAGCCATGGATCAGGCAGGGTGAGCCAGACGAAGGGCACATTGTCTAGTGCGTTGAAGTCGAACCCGGCTAGTGTCTCGCGCACGATCGCCACGCGCGCGTTGATCTCGACGATGCTGCGCTTGCGCATCTCGCTGGCCTGGCCGGACAGAACCAGTCGGCTACACACTTCCGCCAGCAGGAAGGGGAGGCCACCCGTCAGCATCTTGTGAGCGACACGGATCCGGTGGCGATAGGCCGGCGGACAGGCGAGCCAGCCGCCGCGAACGCCGGCCGCAACCGATTTCGACAGGCCGCCGGCAACGATGGTCCGTTCGGGGGCATATTCGGCCAGGAGCGGCGTCGGGTCGTCGGTCAGATCGCCATAGAGATCGTCCTCGATCAGGATGACATTGTATTCGCGCGCGACGCGCGCGATGGCCTTGCGGCGCGTCGCCGACAGCGTCACCAGTGTGGGGTTCTGTGCCGTCGGCATCAGGAACATCATTTTCGGGTGTTTTTGCGCGCAGACGCGCTCGAAATCCTCCGGATCGAGCCCTTCCGCGTCCGACGTCACTAGCGCGGTGCGGCGGCCGATCAGGCCGGCGCTGCGAGAAATCTGCGAATAGGTGAGGTGCTCGAAGACGATATAGTCGCCGGGCGTGGTCAGCGCGGCAATCGCCGCCATAACCGCGGCATGGGTGCCGAGCGTCGGAACGATGCCATCGGGGCTTGGGCGAAACGAATTTCGCGACAGCCAGTTGCAGCCGGCCTCGACCCAGCGGTTGGGAAAATCCCGCGTATAGCTTGAAATCTCGTACGGATGCTCCTGCGCCGTGCGCGAAAGCACATCGGCGACAATGGCGCCCTGGCCGGTATCAGGCGCAGCCGTGCTGTCGAAGCGCAGTTTGCCGCGAGGCGCATCGATATAGCGCGTGCCTTCCACCTGCGGGTCGGGCGCCAGCAGATCGGTCTTGGTGTCATGCCGGCCAAGCACATAGGTTCCGCGTCCGACTTCGCCGCTCACCAGGCCCCGCTCGCGCAACAATTGGTAGGCCCTGCCGACAGTGCCGACGGTCGTGCCGATGTCGTATGCCAGATCGCGCTGCGGCGGCAATTTTGCCCCGGCGGCGATCAAGCCACGGTCGATGTCCGTTTCGATGGAATCTGCAAGCCGCTGATAGAGCGGCCCGGAGCCGGCGGAAAGGTCGGGAAGCCAATTTGTCATGGTGACAATTTTCTATATTGCACCGTTTTGAGAGTCAATACATATGTGACCGCGCAACAAATAGATACAATCTCGAATTTTGGTAGCAAGAAAATGGCTGCAATCGATACAATCCGTTACATGAGAGCTGGGTTGCCCGGAGCCCGCCCGTCAGGCCGGCAAGGCTATGTCCGTCGCCTGGTGCGAATGGTCAATTCACTCGCAAACCGGATCGGCAACCTGCTGGATCGCCGGCGCAGCCGGCTGGTCTTGCTGGAGATGACCGACGATCAGCTTAGGGATATCGGCATCTCGCGTGCCGACGCCCATCGTGAGGGTCTGAGGCCGTTCTGGGACTGAAAATACGTCGTCGCATGCTCCCGGCTCGAATAACGGGGGTATGTCGGCAGACCGGCGTTGAGTGCCGCTGCGATCTTCTTCATTGCCCGGAAACTACCCACCTTCTTCTTGCTTTGATGTCGAAAACGTATCGCGCACTGCGATCGGCCGCGGCAGCGAGGTCGCGGTCTGGCAGACCACGATGCACTCGACCTTCACTGCATTCTCGCCCCGCGAGTCCCGATGAATAGGCTATTGCTGAAAACAGCTAATTCGCCTATTTTCGGGGTAATGAAGGGAAGTCTTTATGGCGAGTTTCACCCTGACAGATCTCGGCAACAAATCCGGCGAGGTTGTGGAGGCCGCGTTCCGTGGCCCTGTCGACATCACCAAGCGCGGCAAGCGCAAGTTCGTTCTCCTGACGGCGGAGCAGTTCGACCGTCTCGCCGGCCGTAGCGCCCAGCAGGCACATCGTGTCGAGGACCTGTCAGCAGAGGAACGCGAAGAGCTTCTCGCCGGCCTCGATGCCGTCGCGCGCGACGATCACCGGGATGACTGAGCCGGACCACGGACAGATCATTCTCTATTCCTATCTGTGGGCGCGGGAATATGACCGGGGGGAGGAAAGCGGACGCAAGGCGCGGCCGACGTGCGTGATGCTGATCGTTGCGGGCAAGAACGGCCGCCAGAAGGCTCTGCTCTTTCCAATCACGAGCCGGCCGCCGCGCTCAGGCGCCCGCTGTGTCGAAATTCCCGAGACTGAGGCCCGTCGCGCCAAGCTCTATACGCCGGCCTGGGTGATCGTCGACGAATTCAACACCGATGATCTCGCTACGTCCTGGGCGCTCGAAGACGCCAAGCCGCTCGGCCGGTTCACGCGCAAATTCATGTCGCGGATCGCCGGCGAAGCCGCGGCGGCTATTCGCGCCGGTGGAGCGCGAACCGTGCCGAGACGATAGAGGCGGCCGGGGGTCCAGAGGACACGCCCTGTCTTCATTGCAGATTGCAGGACAAGCCCGGCCAGGCCTATGACCAGGCCGGCGATCTGCAGCAAGCCATGACGCTATGCAGCCGCACCGCAGGCCTGATTGCCAGCCTGCCAGCGGGCAATATCCGAGCCGATGCGTGCGCCGAGCGGTTCGGCCATCAGCGGACCGTACACGTCGACCCGGCGTGAATTGCCTTGTGCCTGCACGACCAGCAACGGCTTTCCGCCATAATGCTTGACCGGAACCAGCAGGAAGCGCGGCGTGCCGGTGAACGAATTCAGCTCGTTGGCCATCTGATAGGGCTTGAAAGCGGGATCCTTGCTGGCGATCCAGCATTTGTGGGCGGCGATCGCCACCTGTTCCATGGCAAGCAGCGCCGCACTCTTGCCCGAAGGCGCCGGCGCGTTCTTCGGCTTCGACTGGCAGGAGGCGAGCACAAGGCAGGCGGCGGCGACAAGAGCGAGGCGGGCGATCGTCTGTCTCGGGCTCATGCGGCGCCTATTTCGAATTCGGAAAAAAGATGAACGCTGAAGAATCAAGCGGCGATGCCAAGCGCACTTTCGAACAGCGCCCGGCCGTCGCTGCCGCCATGCGCCGCTTCGATCAGGTTCTCGGGATGCGGCATCAGGCCGAGCACATTGCCCTGGCCGTTGATGATGCCGGCAATGTCGTTGATCGAGCCGTTGGGGTTGGTGCCTTCGGCATAACGGAAGACGACCTGGCCTTCGCCTTCGAGCCTGCGCAGCGTTTCGGCGTCGGCAAAGTAATTGCCGTCATGATGCGCCACCGGCGAGCGGATGATCTGGCCCGGCTGATAGCGGCGGGTGAACATCGTGTTGGCGTTGGCGATCTGCAGCTTGACTTGCCGGCAGACGAATTTCAGCGACGTGTTGCGCATCAAGGCGCCTGGCAAAAGGCCGGCCTCGACCAGGATCTGGAAGCCGTTGCAGACGCCGATGACCATGACCCCCTTGGCCGCCTTTTCGGCAACCGCCCGCATCACCGGCATGCGCGCGGCAATGGCGCCGCAGCGCAGATAATCGCCGAAGGAGAAGCCGCCGGGAATGGCGATCAGGTCGACGTCGGGGATTTCGGTGTCGGTCTGCCAGACCGTGACCGGCGGCGTTCCCGAAATCTTGGTCAGCGCCGCGATCATGTCGCGGTCACGGTTGAGGCCTGGCAGGAGGACGACGGCTGATTTCATTTCGGTTCGTAAGGCCTCTGGGCTTCGGCAAGCTCGCGCAGGTCTAAGCGGCGTTCAATATGTTCCAGGCGCTCGTCCTGGCGAGCCAGCACGCCATAAATGTTCTTCACGTCGCCCTCGGTGGCGATGAGATGGCCGCAGATAGAGCCAAGCTCGGACTTTACCTCCCCGAGCGTCAAATCCATCCTGTCCAGACGCGACTGAATGGACTTGAGGACTTCAAATATCAAGCTTCCATCAATCTCGGCCATCTGCCCTCCGGCACAACCTTAGGTAATGGCCACACTATAGTTCTCAATCACCGTATTCGCCAGAAGCTTGTCGCACATGGCTTTGAGATCGGCTTCGGCCTTGGCCTTGTCGCTCTCGGCAAGCTCGACGTCGAAAACCTTGCCCTGCCGCACCTGGCCGACGCCGTCAAAGCCCATCCCGGACAATGCGTGTTCGATCGCCTTGCCTTGCGGGTCGAGCACGCCGTTCTTGAGAGTGACGGTAATGCGGGCCTTGATCACGCTGGACATGCTCCTGTTCGACGTGTTGAGCGGCAAGAAATCTCAGTGCGGCTTGCCTTTGAGGCCATCGGTCGAGGCGACGAGCACCGGCCCGGCGGGACGCGGCGGCTCGTTCTCGTTCATGATGCCGAGGCGGCGGGCGACTTCCTGATAGGCTTCGACCAGACCGCCCATGTCGCGGCGGAAACGATCCTTGTCGAGCTTGTCCTGGGTCGCCACGTCCCACAGACGGCACGAGTCCGGCGAGATCTCGTCGGCAACGACGATGCGCATCATGTCGCCTTCGAACAGCCGGCCGCATTCGATCTTGAAGTCGACAAGCTGGATGCCGACGCCCATGAACAAGCCGGAGAGGAAGTCGTTGACGCGGATGGCCAGCGCCATGACGTCGTCGATCTCCTGCGGGCTTGCCCAGCCGAAAGCGGTGATGTGCTCTTCAGACACCATTGGGTCGTCGAGCGCATCGGCCTTGTAATAGAATTCGATGATCGAGCGCGGCAGTACGGTGCCTTCCTCGATGCCGAGACGCTTGGCCAGCGAGCCGGCGGCGACATTGCGCACGACCACCTCGAGCGGGATGATCTCGACTTCCTTGATCAGCTGCTCGCGCATGTTGAGCCGGCGGATGAAATGGGTCGGAATGCCCATCCGGTTGAGATGGTTGAAGATGTGCTCGGAAATGCGGTTGTTGAGCACGCCCTTGCCATCGACGATTTCGTGCTTCTTCTTGTTGAAAGCGGTCGCGTCGTCCTTGAAGAACTGGATCAGTGTTCCCGGCTCAGGGCCCTCATAGAGGATCTTGGCCTTGCCTTCATAAATGCGGCGGCGATTTTTCATCTGATCTTTTCTCTGGATTTCCGGGCAGGCGGCAAGCGACCAGTTCCTGTCCGTACGCCTAAATTAGTGCGGCAACGGTAGGGGTTCAATGCCGGTGTCTATCCCAATCGCAGTGTTTGCTCAATCGGCAAATCCTTTCAATCACCGCTTTCCGGAATGAAATGCCGCAGCGCAGCAAGTGATGTAGCATATTGACCGGCCCGCGGCCTTTTGGTTTGTGCTGGGCAAGACACATATTTCGACTGCCAACCAAATCGGATTTGACCGGAGGGATGCCATGAGCAGCATGAAAGATCGCGAGGAGGGCTTCGAGCGCAAGTTCGTAATCGACGAGGAACTCCGGTTCAAGGCTGCGGCCCGCCGCAACAAGGCGCTCGGCCTGTGGGCCGCCGAAAAGCTCGGCAAGGCCGGGGCCGACGCCGAAGCCTATGCCAGCCAGGTCGTCCTCGCCGATATCGAGGAAGCCGGCGACCACGACGTTTTCCGCAAGATCCGCAAGGATTTCGACGAAGCCGGGGTCGCCCAGTCGGACCACCAGATTCGCCGCACCATGGACGATCTGATGGCGCAGGCAATCGAGCAGATCAAGAACACCTGACCCTTGCTCTGAGCCAATCGACACGCTGGACCAATCGACCGCCTCGCCCCTCCGGGCGGTTTTTCTTTGCCTTTGCAGCTGTTTCCGGCTGAACTGCATTAGAGCGACGTGCATCCATTCGGAAAGTACGCTCTAAAACTTTGACTCCTCGCGTCGGGCCGACTTTGTCGGCGATTTTGGGCCGATGCGAGGTCGAATAAGGAAGGCGCCCATGTCCCTCAAGTCACGCCTTGTGGCCGATGAAACCTTGTGCACCGCATGGTCCGGCGTGCCTGATGCCCTGACGGTCGAGATTCTTGCCAGACAGGGGTTCGATGCCGTCACCCTCGACATGCAGCATGGCGGACATCATGAGGACAGCGTGCTGCGCGGCCTTGCGTCGGTGCTGGCCGCCAACAAACCGGCGCTGGTGCGCATTCCGGTCGGCCGCTTCGACATGGCCAGCCGCGCGCTCGATTTCGGCGCCGAGGCGGTGATTGCGCCGATGGTGAATTCGGTGGCGGACGCCAGGCTGTTCGCTGCCGCCATGAAGTATCCGCCGCTCGGCGAGCGTTCCTGGGGCCCGACTTATGCCTTTCCGCGTCATGGCAAGGGCGACTATGCCGACTGGCTGCGCGACAGCAACGCGCGCACCATGGCCTTCGCCATGGTCGAAACGCGCGCCGCGCTCGATGCACTCGACGGCATCCTCGACACGCCGGGTATCGACGGCATCTTCCTCGGGCCATCGGATTTTTCGATTGCCTGGTCGAACGGCGCCGCCGTCAACTCGACGCTCGAAAGCATGATGGAAACAGTCGCCTCGATCGCCGAGCGGACGCGCAAGGCCGGCAAGCATGCCGCGATCTACGTCATCGAGCCGGCCATCGCCGCCCGTGTGGTGTCGATGGGCTATCGGCTGCTGGCGATGGGCTCCGAGCACGCGTTGATCGGCCTGGGGGCAAAAACCCTGCTGAAGAGCGTGAGGGACTCGATAAGCCCCTAAAGGTCAGTCAGGAATTTCGCAAAAGTCATCGAGCCTTCCGGCCAAGGGCCGAAGCCGGCATCGGCGTTGAGATGTCCGGCCTCGCCGGCGTCGATGAACAGCGAGCCCCAGGCGCCGGCAATGTCCTCGGCCACCTCGAACGTGCAGAACGGGTCGTTGCGGCTGGCGATCACCACCGAGGGAAATGCCAGCGGCTCACGCGGATAAGGGCCGAAGGTCATCAGGTGCCTGGGTTTTATCTCTGGATTGGCGACGTCGGGCGGCGCCACGAAGAACGCTCCGGCGACCCGACGCTGGAACTGCGGCATTGCCTGGATCACGGCGGCGACGCCGAGCGAATGCGCGACGACAACGACCGGTCGCTCGGCCTCGTTGACCGCCTTCGCCACGCTCGCCGTCCAGTCTTCGCGCACTGGCTTCGACCATTCCGCCTGCTCGACGCGCCGCGCCGTCGACAATTTCGATTGCCAGCGGCTCTGCCAATGGTCGGGGCCGGAATTGGTGTAGCCCGGCACGATGAGAATGTCTGCATCCCTGACTTTCATGGCGCGCATGTAGCGAGGGACACGGTTTCGTGCAACCGTGATGATGATCGGTGCGATACTCACAAATAGTGAACACCATGTTCGCTTCTTGCCGTCTTGTGTGAACGATCGCGATCGACGATCTGTCATCGGGAAAGGAAACAGCCGTGTACATGAGACCCAGGATTTGGAACTGACACGACGAACAATGGTAGGTGGCGCCGGGCTCCTGGTTTTGGGGATCTCGTCGACCAAACGGAGACTTTGATGAGCGAATTGCCTTTTGCCGCCACGACCCCGGTCAGTGTTGCCCGCGTCGGGTTGCGCGCGCGCGATGCCGAAAATCTCGCTGCCTATTATCGCAATGTCGTCGGTCTGCGCGAACTGAGCCGCGCCGGGGGCACGATCACGCTGGGCGCCGCCAATCGTCCCTTGCTCGACATCGAAGCGGATGCAGCGGCGAAGCCTGACGATCCGCGCAGCGCCGGCCTCTTCCACACAGCCTTCCTGCTGCCCAGCCGGGCCGACCTCGGGCGCTGGATCAACCACGCCATCGCCAACAATATCGGCATCGACGGCGCTTCCGACCATCTGGTCAGCGAGGCGCTCTACCTGACCGATCCCGAAGGCAACGGCATCGAGATCTATTCCGACCGCCGCCATGAGGACTGGAAGTGGAATGGTGACAAGATAGCGATGGCGACCGAACGGCTCAACATTTCGTCGGTCGTCGCCGACGTGCCCGCCGGCGATGCCGCCTGGCAGGGCATGCCGGACAACAGCATCATCGGCCATGTCCATCTGCGCGTCGGACGGCCGGAAGACGCCGAGGCCTGGTGGCACCAGGAATTCGGCTTCGATACCATGGCGAAATATGGTGGCGCGGCGGTGTTCCTGTCATCAGGCGGCTACCACCACCACATCGGCGCCAATTCGTGGCAGAGCGCCGGCGCCGGCCGTCGCGATCCTTCCCGGTCCGGCCTCGCCTGGGTCGAAATGCGGTCCGACAATGTGACTGATGCAGCGACGCGCGAGGACCCGTGGGGAACGGTGATCAGGACCGTTCCTGGCAAGGCTTGATTATTCGAACCTGCGCCAGGCTGGATCACCCCTCATCCGTCTCGGCGCTACGCGCCGATCCACCTTCTCCCACAAGGGGAGAAGGGCGAGCCTGCCGTTTGCGCCTCGGCGATCTCGCAGTTTGATGATCGATGCCGTCTTACCTTCTCCCCTTGTGGGAGAAGGTGGCCTCGCAAAGCGAGGTCGGATGAGGGGTGCTCCAGCTTGGAGCCGCCGGCTGGGACCGGTCAAATCACGCTTCTCCGAACACCCGCTTGAAGATCGTGTCGACATGCTTGGTATGATAGCCAAGGTCGAATTTTTCACGAATTTCGGCCTCGGGCAAGGCTGCGGTGACCTCCTTGTCGGCCAAAAGTTCATCAAGGAAATCAGCGCCTTGCTCCCATACTTTCATGGCGTTTCGCTGCACCAGCCGGTAGGCGTCCTCACGGCTGACGCCGGCCTGGGTCAGCGCCAGCAGCACACGCTGCGAATGCACGAGGCCGCGGAACTTGTTCATGTTCTTCAGCATGTTGTCGGGATAGACGAGCAATCTGTCGATGACACTGGTCAGCCGCGATAGCGCGAAATCGAGCGTCACAGTCGCATCCGGGCCAATCATGCGCTCGACCGACGAATGCGAAATGTCGCGCTCGTGCCAGAGCGCCACGTTCTCCATCGCCGGCATCGCGAACGAACGCACCATGCGCGCAAGCCCGGTGAGGTTTTCGGTCAGCACCGGGTTACGCTTGTGCGGCATCGCTGACGAGCCCTTTTGCCCGGGCGAAAAATACTCTTCGGCCTCCAGCACCTCGGTGCGCTGCAGATGGCGGATTTCTGTCGCCAGCCGTTCGATCGACGAGGCGATGACAGCGAGCGTCGCAAAGAACATCGCATGGCGGTCGCGCGGGATCACCTGCGTCGACACCGGCTCCGGCTTCAATCCGAGTTGCTTCGCCACATGCTCTTCGACATAGGGATCGATATTGGCGAAGGTGCCGACTGCACCTGATATGGCGCATGTCGCAATATCCTCGCGCGCGTGCACCAGCCGCTCGCGGCAGCGCGAGAATTCGGCATAGGCCTGCGCCAGCTTGACGCCGAAGGTGGTCGGCTCGGCATGGATGCCGTGGCTGCGACCTATGGTGACGGTGTCCTTGTGTTCGAAGGCGCGGCGCTTGAGCGCCGCAAGCAGGCCGTCGATGTCGGCCAGAAGGATGTCGCTGGCGCGGGTGAGCTGCACGGCAAAGCAGGTGTCGAGAACGTCCGAGGAGGTCATGCCCTGATGAATGAAGCGGGCGTCCGGACCGACGAATTCGCCGAGGTGGGTGAGGAAGGCGATGACGTCGTGCTTGGTGACGCGCTCGATCTCGTCGATCGCCTCGACGTCGAACTTGGCGGCTCCGCCTTTTTCCCAGATGGTTTTGGCGGCCTCCTTCGGGATCACGCCGAGCTCGGCCAGCGCGTCGCAAGCGTAGGCCTCGATCTCGAACCAGATGCGGAACCGGGTTTCGGGCGACCAGATGGCCACCATTTCCGGCCGGGAGTAGCGAGGGATCATCGGTCAGTCCTGACTTGCGAGGGCGTTCGCCCGCGTCGTAACAGAGGCAGACAAAATGCTCAACGCTGCTGCCGCGCAAACCAGATGCTGGCGAGAGCAAGCGCGATGAAACCGAGCGGAAAATAAAGCCGGATACCCAGCACGATGAATTGATAGAACGCCGTTGCCATGGTGTGCACGAACTGGATGGACCAGCCAATGGTCAGTGCAGGTTCATGCCACTGGGCATAGTAGGAACGGTATTGCAGCGCAAAGAGCCCACCGGTGAAGCCGATCGTGGTGGCAAGAAGGCAGACAAACGCGGCCGCCAAGGCTACTTGCCAATGCCGCCCGAGCGAGACGAGCCGCGCCAGGAACAGGCCAACCGGAAAGGCGAGCGCACCGCCCGCCGCATAGAGCAACGAGACGAAGCGGATATTTGCCGGGGTCACCCAGTCGTCCAGCAGCAGATTGACAAGTGCGCTGGCGCCCATCGCGGCGGCCCACAGCAGGGCGCCGCAAACTGCGGCGGACGGCGACGGCAAGGCCTTGCGGATGCGATCCAGGACGCCGTTGCGTATGGCGGGGAGCGACGTCACAGCCGGCCGGTCACCGCGATCCAGCGATAGTCAGGCCCTTCGAAGCCGTACTGGCGCACCGCGATCAGCACGGCATAGGCGCTGAGGCCCTGCATGGAAAATGTCTGCACCGCGCCGATTCGATAGCCGTTCGGGCAGCCTCTGCTTTTGGGGATCGACTTGTCTTCGTGCAGGAGTTCAGTCTTGCCACCGCCTTTCGCCTCGATGCGCAACAGACGAAAGCCGTTGATCTCGCCAAGGTTTTGGCAGGTTTCGGTATGGTTCATGCCGATCTCGTCGAGTCGGAACTCGAGCGGATCATCGACCGGCGAAAAGATCGGCCGCGGGTTGACCACCATGCGGAACGGATCGGCCGAAAGCTCGGTCACCGGGTTGGAGCCGGCGGTGATGCCGCGATTCGCCGTCAATTCCGCCTGTTTGATGATAGCTTCACCTTTCTGACGGGCTGCAAGACGCGCCGCGTCGAGCGTTGCGTTCTCGTCGTCAAGCCGCACCCTGATCGGTGTGCCCTTGAGAAAACTGTCGTCGGCGGTGTTGATGTAATAGCGATTGGCATAGGGAAACCCCGACCCGTCCTGGACACCGTACTCCTCGAAGGCGAAGGCGCCGCCATCCCCGGTGAAGCCGAGGATTTCAAGCTCGGCAACATCGCCGGCATGCGCGGCGAGCGAAGTTGCAAACTGGGCAAGGAGGGACACAGCAAACAGGACGAGAATTCGCATCGGATTTCCGTTTGAGCAGCCAGAGTTGTTTCGATCACTATCACGACATCGTCAAAACGTCGTGTCCTCTGAGACGCAACCCGATGCATCCAATCGTGCCGTCATTTGTTTATGTTGGCAGCTTGAAATGGAGCACCCACAATGACCGATGCAGCCAGCATTCGCGAACATATGGAAGTGATCGGCGCCGACGGCGTCCATGTCGGCACTGTCGACAAGGTTGAGGGACACCGAATTAAGCTGACCAAGCGCGACAGCGGCGAGGGCGCCCACAGAGGGCATCACCACTTCATTCCGCTCAGCCTCGTAGCCGAAGTCGAGGGCCAGAAAGTCCGGCTGTCGGCAAATTCGGATGTCGCGGTCACGTTCGAGGAGGAAAAATCCGATCCCACCTGATGACGGGCCACGGCAGCCCGCATTCAACGCGACGACCAGACCGGAAACAGGTCGCCATCGGCGGGCGTCGCGGCAAAGACGCCGCGGCTGATGGCGCGCGCCATGGTGGCGCCGGCCGCGGCGTAAAGCTCGATGGCGTCGTTGGGCGCGAGCTCGATGCCGCTCTTGCCGGTCGCCAGCGCGAAAACCAGATCGCCGTCGGCCGGCGTATGTGTCGGCCAAATGGCGCGCACGAAGCCGTCATGCGCTGATATCGCCAGGCGTTTTGCGGCGGCCTTGGTGAGAAGTGCGTCCGTGGCGATGACGGCGATGGTCGTGTTGCCTCCGACGTGCTTGTCGCGAAATTTCAGCAGGATCCTTTTCGCGTCCGCCGGCATCGGCGCGGGATAACCAAGCCCGCCGAACTCGTCGCCGATCTCGAAGGGCGCTGCCCAGAAGTGCCTGCTTCGGGCGATCGTCACCGAGCCGGTCGGATTGACGGCGGCGAGTGCGCCGATGGTGACGCCGCTGTCGAGCACCGTCGAGGCCGATCCGAGGCCGCCCTTGAGGCCGGAACTCAGGGCACCGGTGCCCGCGCCGACCGTGCCGAGCGGAAAATCGATGCCGACTGCCTGTGCCGCCTCATAGCCGAGATCGCGGTAGGGCGGATAGCGGCCCCAGTCCTTGTCGCCGCCGTTGCGCAGGTCGAACAGGATCGCCGCCGGCACGATCGGCACGCGAAAGCCGCCGACCTCCACGCCGATGCCGTTTTCGCGTAGTGCCGCCTGCACGCCGGAGGCGGCATCGAGACCGTAAGCCGAGCCACCCGAAAGCACCACGGCATGGATCGCCTCGATCGAATTGTGCGGCTCGAGCAGGTCGGTCTCGCGGGTGCCCGGCGCGCCGCCCAGGATCTGCACACCGGCCACTGCCGGATCGTCGCAGACGACGGTGGTCACCCCGGACTTCAGCCTCACATCGGAAGCGTTGCCGACACGCAGGCCGGCGACATCGGTGATGAGATTGCGCGGCCCGGTGCGAAACATCATTTGGCCTCCGCCGGCACGAAATTTGTGCCGTTGAAACGGAAGACCCGATAAAGGTTTTCGGTCAAGTCGCCCTTGCCGTCAAAGCGGATCGGTCCGATCGCGGTGCTGAAGTCATGCGCGGCGAGCGCATCGGCCAGTGGCCTGCCGGAGGTTTCGGCCGTCGCCGCCCTGGCGATCTCGACCGCCGCATAGGCCGGCAGCGTGTAGCCCTCCGGCACGATCTTTTGTGCGGCAAAGCTTTCGAGCACCCTGGAGTCGGCGACATCGGCCCATTCGGGCGGCGCAAACATCAGCGTGCCCGTGGCATAAGGCACGTCGCCGGGCGCTGTGCGCAGCGCTTCGCCGCCGGCAAAAATGATGCCGGCATCGAGCTGGCCGGCGTCGCGGCCCATGATGGCGATATCTTCGCCGTCGCCGCCGGCGAAGACATGCGTTGCGCCGGCCTTCCTCAGCCGCCCGATCAGCCCGATCTGGTTGTCGAGCTGCGGCCTGAATGTGTCGACGAACACCGGTTTCAGCGCCGCCTGCTCGGCTGCCGCCCGAAGCGTCTCGGCGATTTCGCGGCCGTAAATCGTGCCGTCGTCGATGATGGCGAACAGCTCGTTCTGCCATTGGCGGGTGAGATTGAAGGCGACGGCGTTGCGCTCGTCATCGCCGCGCGGCCCGAGCCGAAAGATCGGCCAGCCGGTCTTGGCGCGCCGGTCGGTCAGGCTTTCGGTACGCACGCCGACGGTGATGACCGGTATGTTGGCGTCCTTCAGGATCGGCAGTGCCGCCTCGATCGCCTCGGTGCAGAGGAAGCCGACGACCACGCCGACCTTCGCCGCAACGAATTCCCTCGCCGCGGCAGCCCCGCCATCGGCCGTGCAGGCGTCGTCGACAACCTTGAGTTGAGCACCGTTCGCCGCTGCTGCCAGGCCGGCGCCCGCCTCGATCTGCTTGCCGAGGGTCGCCGACGGCCCGGACAGTGGTGCCGCGACACCGACCAGCAGCGTCTCAGCGTTGGCATCACCGGCAGACAGCCAGGCCAGCACCGCTATTGTCGTTGTCGTGCCTATTGTCCGGGGTCGCATGCGAGCGAAGAATTCCTCCGCGCCGGTCGCGTGTTTGCCGGCGCCACTTCCTGCCAAGACCTAAAGGCTGGTCAGCTTTCACGCAACACGCGAAATTCAGGATGCATGTCAACCACTTCGCTTGTGGCATGCAATATGCCGCCATATATAACGGTTGGGTTCATCTCGCTTCAAACCAATGGAAATCGCCGGTGCTGAAGAAGAACGACATAGGGCCGCAGGCCTATCGCGACGCGATGGCCCATTTTGCCGGCCACGTCCATGTGGTCACCACCGATGGTTCCGCCGGCAGGCGCGGTGCGACTGTCATTGCAGCCTGTTCGGTGTCGGACACGCCGCCGACCATCCTTGTCTGCCTCAATCGCGAAAATCCCAAGAACGAGCCGTTCGTAAAGAATGGCAGGTTCGCCTTGAACGCACTGGCTTCGGACCAGGAGGCGCTGTCGGTCGGCTTTTCCGGCCTCACCGGCCTGCCCGTCGAGGAACGCTTCGCGCTCGGCGAGTGGGATATGATCTCGACCGGCGCGCCGACACTGAAGGGCGCGCTTGCCGTGTTCGACTGCGAACTGATCGATACCAAGGATCTGGCCACCCACCGTGTGCTTTTTGGCAAGGTGACAGGCCTGCGTATCGGCGATAATTTGCGGCCGCTGATCTATCACGACCGCGGCTATCACGCTCTGTAGAGGCTCTGGATGGGCCGCACGCACGGAGAGAGAATGACCGGGTTGAAACCACGCCCTACGCCGCGCACGATCGATGAGACGCTCGATCTCCTGACCGGCGCGGACTATGTGGCGGACCGGTCGCTGGCGACCGTGCTGTTCTTGTCGCTGCGCATGAAACGGCCGCTGTTCCTCGAGGGCGAGGCCGGCGTCGGCAAGACCGAGATCGCCAAGGTGCTGGCGCAAGCGCTCGGCCGCCGGCTGATCCGCCTGCAATGCTATGAAGGTCTTGATGTCTCTTCGGCCGTCTACGAGTGGAATTACGCCGCGCAGATGATCGAGATCCGCATGGAGGAGGCGGCCGGCAAGGTTGACCGCTCCGACATGGAGCGCAACGTCTTTTCCGAAAAATACCTGATCCGCCGCCCGGTGCTCGACGCGCTGACCGGCAAGGCGGGCGCCGCCCCGGTCTTCCTGATCGACGAGCTCGACCGCACCGATGAGGCCTTCGAGGCGTTCCTGCTCGAAATCCTCTCCGACTTCCAGGTCACGGTGCCCGAGCTCGGCACGATCAAGGCGGAGGAGCCGCCGATCGTCATCATCACCACCAACCGCACCAGAGAGATCCACGACGCACTGAAGCGGCGCTGCCTCTATCACTGGGTCGACTATCCGAATGCCGAGCGCGAGCTGGAAATCGTGCGCCGGAAAGTGCCGCAGGCCAACAGCCGGCTGTCCGCCGAGGTGGTTTCGTTCATCCAGAAGCTGCGCCAGATCGAACTGTTCAAGGTGCCGGGTGTGGCCGAGACCATCGACTGGGCCGGCGCGCTGACCGAACTCGACAAGGTGGCGCTCGATCCGGAAACCATTTCCGACACGATCGGCGTGCTGCTGAAATACCAGGACGACATTGCCCGTATCGAGCAGGGCGAAAGCCGGCGCATCCTCAACGAGGTCAAGGCCGAGCTTTCGGCGGCGGAGTAGGGCGATGGCAACGCCGCATCCCGAACCGAAAGAGGCAACGCCGGACGGGCGGATCGCCGATAACATCGTCTATTTCGCCCGCACCTTGCGCAAGGCCGGCATGCGGGTCGGCCCGGCCTCGGTCAAGGATGCCATCGAGGCGGTGCTGGCCGCCGGCATCGGTTCCCGCGACGATTTCTACTGGACGCTGCATGCCGTGCTGGTATCGCGGCACGAGGATCACCCCACCTTCGACGAAACCTTCCGGCTGTTCTGGAAATCGCACGAGCTGATCGAAAAGATGCTGGCGATGTTTTCGCCGGTGGCGCCTGATATCAGAGAGAAGCAAAAGCCGCGCGCTGCGGAAAACCGCGTCAGCCAGGCGATGTTCGAGGGCCACCAGAAGAACCAGCCGGCGCAGGAAATCCCCGAGATCGAGGTCGACGCCCGCTTCACATTTTCCGGCAACGAGGTGCTGAGGGGCAAGGATTTTGCCCAGATGAACGCCGCCGAGATGATCGACGCCAAGAAGGCGATCGCCGAGTTGCGGCTGCCCTTCGACATGGTCAGGACACGCCGCTTCAAGTCTAATGCGCATGGTCGCCGTATTGATCCGCGCGCCATGATGCGTTCCGCTGCGCGCACCGGCGGCGAATTGATCCTGCCGAAATTCCGTTCAGCCCGCGAGGTTCACCCGCCGCTGGTCGTGCTTGCCGATATTTCCGGTTCGATGAGCCAGTACACGCGCATCTTCCTGCATTTTCTGCATGCGCTGACCGAAAAGCGCCGGCGCGTGCACGCCTTCGTTTTCGGCACCAGGCTGACAAATCTGACGCGGCAGATGCGCCATCGCGATCCAGACGCAGCACTCGCCGACTGTTCGGCGGCGGTGATGGACTGGTCGGGCGGCACCCGCATCGGCGATACGATGGGCGAATTCAACCGGCTGTGGTCGCGGCGTGTGCTGGGGCAAGGTGCGGTGGTTCTCCTGATCACCGACGGGCTGGAGCGCGACGACGTTGCCGGCCTGTCGGAGGAAATGGAGCGCCTGCGCAAATCCTGCCGGCGGCTGATCTGGCTGAACCCGCTGCTGCGCTTCGACGGCTTCGAGGCGCGCGCCCGCGGCGTCAAGGCGATGCTGCCGCATGTCGACGAATTTCGCTCGGTGCACAATCTCGATGCGCTCGCCGACCTGTGCGCGTCGCTGGACAAGACTTCGGCGCGCTCCGTCGACCCACGCAGATGGATTGAGGGTGGCACGAGAGACGCAGCATAGTCATATGTTTTCTCAGGGACAAACGGTGATGGATAACAGTATTTATCTCGATGAGGCCCGCGATCCGCTGATCATCGCGGAAGGCTGGATGAAAGACGGCAAGGATGTCGCCATTGCCACCGTGGTCGAGACCTGGGGCTCGGCGCCGCGCCCGGTCGGCAGCCACCTTGTCATCGACGCGGACGGCAATTTCCATGGCTCCGTCTCTGGTGGCTGCGTCGAAGGCGCAGTGGTCACCGAGGCGATCGACGTCATCGACTCAGGCAAGGCGAAGATGCTGGAGTTCGGCGTCGCCGACGAAACCGCCTGGCAGGTCGGCCTATCCTGCGGTGGTCGCATCAAGGTCTATGTCGAGCGATTGGGTTAGGCCAGCACTATGGATCCGTATGCGCTGAAAACACTCAACGCCGAACGCCGCGCCCGCCGCGCGGTGATCCTGGTCACCGATCTCGGCGATGGCCGCGATCGCATCGTGCGGGAGGGCGATCAGGTCGCCGGCGAATTGGGCGCCGCGATCGCCAAGGCGTTTCGAACAGGCAATTCCGGGTCGGTCGAGGCGGAAGGGCGAACCTTCTTCCTCAACGCCTACCTGCCGCAGCCGCGCCTGGTGGTGATCGGCGCAGTCCATATCAGCCAGGCACTGGCGCCGATGGCCAGGATCGCCGGCTACCCCGTGGAGATCGTCGATCCGCGCACGGCCTTTGCCACCGCAGACCGCTTTCCCGATGTCGCGCTGCATGCCGAATGGCCGGAGGATATCCTGAAGCGCCAGCCGCTCGACAGCTATACGGCGCTGGCCGCCGTCACCCATGATCCGAAGATCGACGATTTCGCGCTGAAGGCGGCGCTCGACGCCAACTGCTTCTATGTCGGTGCGCTCGGCAGCCGCAAGACTCATGCGAAGCGGGTCGAACGCCTGCTGGCGATGGGCGCGACCGCCGACCAGATCGCCCGCATCCACGCGCCGATCGGTCTCGACATCGGTGCGGCGAGCCCGGCCGAAATAGCTGTGGCGGTGTTGGCGCAAGCGATCCAGGCGTTTCGTTCGCGCGGCCACGAATCCAAGGACGCGGTGGCGTGAAGTTTGGGCCAATCCCCATAGATACGGCCGAAGGCGCAGTGCTGGCGCATGCCACCACGGCCGGAGAACGGCGCTTGCGCAAGGCACACAGGCTGAGCGCCGAGGATGTGTCTTTGCTCAAGTCAGCAGGGATTTCGGAGGTTGTCGCGGCTGTTCTTGCTCCCGATGATTTGAGCGAGGACGCTGCCGCCGAAAAGATCGCCGAAAGCATGATCCATCGCAATGTCGAGGCGAAGCCCGCCGCGACCGGCCGGGTTAATCTGCACGCCCGGGCGGCCGGTATCTTCACGGTCGATGCCGCGATGATCAACGCCATCAACGCCGTCGATCCGACCATCACCATCGCCACGCTGGCGCAGCACGCGCCGGTCGAAAATGGCCAGATGGTCGCAACCGTGAAGATCATTCCCTTCGCCGTTGCTTCCGCCCTGGTCGATGCGGCGGCAAGGATCTGCGCCAGCGGCGAGATCTTTGCCGTCAATGCCTATCAGCCGGTGCGTGTCGGCGTCATCCAGACGGTTCTGCCCAGCATCAAGCCGAGTGTGCTCGACAAGACATTGCGGGTCACCGAAGCCCGTCTGGCGCGCTCAGGTGGCCGGCTGACGGCCGAGCGCCGCACGCCGCACGAAATTGGCGCTGTTGCGGAGGCCGCGGGCTCGCTGGCGCGTGACAACGATATTGTGGTGATCTTCGGCGCATCGGCGATGAGCGATTTTGGCGACGTCATCCCGGCAGCGATCGAGAAGGCCGGCGGCACCGTCATCCGCGCCGGCATGCCGGTCGATCCCGGCAATCTCCTGGTACTCGGCGCGCTTGCCGGCAAGCGCGTCATCGGCGCGCCGGGCTGCGCCCGCAGCCCCAAGGAGAACGGCTTCGACTGGGTTCTCGACAGGTTGATCGCCGGTCTCGACATGACGGCCAAGGATATTGCCGGCATGGGTGTCGGCGGTCTGTTGATGGAAATCCCGACTAGGCCACAGCCGCGCGAGCCGCTGCCGGCGCCAAAGTCTGAGAGTGCCGAGTTGAAGGTCGATATCGTGCTGCTGGCCGCCGGCCGCTCCAGCCGCATGGGCGGCCCGAACAAGCTGCTGGCACTGTTCGACGGCCAGCCGCTGGTGCGCCGCAGCGCCGAGCGCGCGCTCGGCTCCAAAGCTTCGGGCACCGTCGTCGTCACCGGCCATCAGCGTGAGCGTGTGCGCGCCGCGTTGTCGGGACTGGATGTGACTTTCGCCGATAATCCGGATTTCGCCGAGGGCCTGTCTTCATCGCTGAAGGCCGGCATCGCGCGGGTCAGAGCCGATGCTGCCGGCGCCATGATCGTGCTTGGCGACATGCCTGGCATCGCGTCAGCCGACCTCGACAGGCTGATCGATGCATTCCGCAAATCCGAGGGCCGATCGGTGGTGCGGGCCTCGCATGAGGGAAAGCGAGGCAACCCTGTGTTGCTGCCGCGTTCGCTGTTTACGGCGATCGCTCATCTGGAAGGCGATACCGGCGCGCGCCATCTGGTCGAGGCCGAGGGCCTCGACGTCGTCGATGTCGAGATCGGCAAGGCAGCGTCCATCGATGTCGACACCCCCGAGGCGCTGGAAGGCGCCGGCGGCGTGCTGCAGGATTGACAAACCGGGGCCGAAAAACGCATGCCTGAGGTATGGCTATTCGTACCGTCCTATGCGCCCTTCTGATTTCAATATTTTTCTTGTTTTCTTGCGCCGCTTACGCCGACGACCTCACGCTAAAGCCCTTCAAAGACGATCTGTTCGCCTATCCGGCCATCCTCTCTTCCGAGGGTGCCTATACAGTCGTCGACTATCGCGAGCTGCGCGATATCAACGCCCGCGACAAAGTGCCGGAGCGCCGCGCGCAGGCGCAGTATGTCGACACCGGTGTGCGCAAGGTGCAGCAGGATCTGCTGCTGAAGACCGACGCCGGCAATATCCGCCACGTCGCCGTCGGTCGCACACAAGGCGCCGGCGTCATCGTGCTCTATTTGCACGGGCAGGGCGGCAGCCGCAAGCAGGGCGTCGACGATTTCACCTTCGGCGGCAATTTCAACCGCATCAAGAACCTGATGGCCGGCAATGGCGGCCTCTATCTGTCGCCGGACTTCTCCGATTTCGGCGACACAGGTGCTGCCCAGATCGCCGCGCTGATCGGCCACTATGCCGAACGGTCGCCGGGCGCGAAGATCTTCGTCGCCTGCGGCTCGATGGGCGGCGCACTGTGCTGGAAGCTGGCCGCCCGCAAGGATACTGGCGGCCGCATCGGCGGGCTGCTGCTGCTCGGTTCGCTGTGGGATGAAGGTTTCTTCTCGAGCCCGGCCTTCAAGCGCCGTGTCCCGGTCTTCTTTGGCCAGGGCAGCAAGGACCCGGTGTTTCCTGTCGGGAAACAGGAGGCCTTCTTCCGTACGATCCTGGCCAAATCGAAGACCTATCCGGCCCGCTTTGTCCGCTTCGAGACCGGTACGCACGGCACGCCGATCCGCATGACCGACTGGCGCGGCACGCTCAACTGGATGCTATCGGAGGCCCCTTAAGGCGGTGTGTTGTAGTCCACGACCGTCTGCGGGTTGATCTCGCCGTCATAGGAGGCGTCGACATCGTACTGCACCAGCGAGAAATTGCCGTTGCGAAACAGATACGTGCCGGCCGACGCGGCATCTCCGACACCGCGCCACTTGTTGAGGGATGAGATCGTCTTGGTGGCGTCGTCATATTCGGAATTGACCAGCTGGTCGTCGGTCTGGAAGCCGGTGACGTTGATCGCCTCGACCTTGCCTTCGCTATCGTTGTTCTCATAGTGGATATCGAGTTCCGGCGAGGCGAACTGCAGCTGCCGGACGCCTGACACATCGTCGTGGACATAGTAGACGGCACTCTCATTGTAGGCAGCCATCGAGCAGAAGAAGCGAAACAGCCGCGTCTCGCGTTCGGGCTGATCGGCCTCGGCGCCGGCATCCTTGTAGCGCAGGGAGTAGGCGTCCGGCTCTGCCAAGGGCTCGCCGCCAGGCATTTCCTTGTCGCACTGGTCGCCATAAGTGGCCGCAAACGCCTTCTTGGCCTGCTCCAGAGCCGCATCCTTCTTCGGCGGCGGCGGTGCGTCGCCGCAGCTTGCCGGCACGGCGTCCTCGAATTCGGCCTTGGACGGTTTCAGCGCGCCCTTGTCGATGAAGATCGGGCGGAATGGCGGTTCCTGGATCGAGGCGTTGACCTGGCGCAGGGTGTAGCAGCCGGCAAAGATATTTTCGCTGCCGTCCTTGGCTGTCGCCCGGATGGCGACCGGAACATTGTAATAGATGCTGCCGGCCGCACCGTCTTCGGACACGCCACCGGTTTTGACCTCGACCCTTTCGGTGCCGTCATAGCCCTTGACGAAGGCGTCGAAATCCTGGACCGGCTTGGTATCGCCGAAATAGTCCCAGGCGCGCGCGAATTCTTGCCGGTTGATGGCGCTGTAGAACGAGCGGATGACCGCTTCGGCGTCCGACCTGTCGTCGACATAAGGCGCTTCGGCGGCGAGCACCGGTTGGCCTGTCACGGCAAGGGAGAAAAAAGCAGTCGCTGCAAAAAGGGCGCTTCTCATCGGGAATCTCCACCGGATGGGAAATCCTATCATAGCGATTGCGGCGACGTGGTGACGCTTGAAGAATCGCCTGCGCAGGCGCTAGGTGCCGCCGTCGGCGTTCCCGCCGGGATAGGAGATTCACGTGACCATATCGATGTACGAAGCGTCCGTGCCGGTGTTTTCGGCCAGGTTGAAGGCGCTATCCAACGTGCTGAACATCGCCGAGCAGAATGCGCTCGACCGCAAGATCGATCCGCAGGTGTTTTTGACGTCGAGGCTGGCGCCGGACATGTATGCGTTGACCAGGCAGGTGCAGATCGCGACCGACCACGCCAAGGGCGCGCCGTCGCGGCTTGCCGGTCGCGAGGTGCCGAAATATGAAGACAACGAGGCGACCTTTGCCGATCTCCAGGCGCGCATCGCCAAGACCGTCGACCTTCTGGCAACATTCTCGGCTGCCGATATGGACGGCTCCGATGACAGAATGATCGAGCTGAAGCTTGGCCAGCGCGAATTCTCGATGGCCGGCATGCAGTATCTGCTGCATCTCGCCATGCCCAATTTCTATTTCCACGTGACCACGGCCTACGACATCCTGCGCCACAATGGTGTGCCGCTGAGCAAGGCGATTTTCATGGGTTCACGTTGAAGAATTGGCGAGGAGATATCCCGGTCGAGCCGGGATATCCGTGACTAACGTGAGGACATTTCGCGGGCGACACGCGGAAAATCGGCTGGTTTGATGCCGATGTCGGCCCGGTCGGCATTGCTCATCGAATGAAGCAGCGCCAGAGCCGCGCGGTAGCGCAGATGTTCCTGCGGACGCGGACGGGCGAACATTTCAGTGAGGAAACCCATGATTCAAGCCCCTGGTTGGTCCTCCCAAGCCCCAATATAGGCAAACAATGACAATTGTGCAGTGCAGCATTAGCATGGCAGCCATGCCGCCCTGATTTTTTGACGTCGCCGAGCGCCCCCGCTTCGGCCTCTCGAAAAAGTCGCTGGCCACTGGCGCCAGGGTTGGAGACAGCCGGTGCATTCCTGTATGCTGCGGCTTCCTTCCTGCGCAGCCGCGCAAAAGAGTTCCCGCCGGAGAAATTACCATGCAAAAACGCCGCCTTGGTCGGACCGATCTTCTTGTTTCCCAGATTTGCCTGGGATCGATGACCTGGGGCCAGCAGAACACCCAAGCGGATGGCCACGCCCAGATGGATTTGGCATTTTCGCGCGGCGTCAACTTCATCGATACTGCCGAGCTCTACCCGATCCCGCCCAAGGCGGAGACGCAAGGCTGGACCGAAAAGATCATCGGCAGCTGGATGAGGGCAAAGGGCAACCGCGACCAAGTGATCCTCGCCTCGAAGGTGGTTGGCCGCACCGCCAACACATGGTTTCGCGGCGATCGCCCGTCGAAGCTGGTGCGCGCCGACATCTTCGATGCCGTCGAAAAGTCGCTGACCAGGCTCAACACCGATTATCTCGACCTTTACCAGATCCATTGGCCGGAACGGGACGTGCCCTGGGGCGCCAATCCGAACCGCGTCGGCGCCGTGCCGCTGCGCGCCGATTCCGCCGGTGCACCGGGCGGCGAGACGCCGATTTCCGAGACGCTCGCCGTCTTCGACGAATTGGTCAAGGCCGGAAAAATCCGCCATTTCGGCCTGTCGAACGAGAGTTCGTGGGGCGTCATGCGGTTCGTCGGCGAAGCCGACAAAGGCGTCGGCCCGCGCCTGGCGTCGCTGCAGAACGCCTATAATTTCGTCAACCGCGGCTTCGAGGTGAACCTTGCCGAGGTCTGCGAGCGCGAACAGGTTTCCCTGCTCGCCTATTCGCCGCTGGCGCAAGGCTACCTGACCGGCAAATACGATCATGGCGCGCGGCCGCAAGGCTCGCGTTCTCAGCTTTTCAACCGTGGCCAGCGCTACGAGACGCCCAATGCCGCGGAGGCGCAGCTCGAGTATAACGAACTGGCGCGCTCTTTGGGCATGGAGCCGGCATTGTTTGCCAACGCTTATGTCACGAGCCGGCCCTTCGTCACTTCGAGCATCATCGGCGCGACGACCCTTCCGCAGCTCGAAATGGCGCTGTCTTCCGCCGATGTCGTCTGGACCGAGGATATGCAGAAGGCGGTCGATGCAATCCACCAGCGTGTCGGCAACCCGTGTCCGTGAGCTGCTTTCCGGCTCTGTAGGTGTGATTGCCAAACGATTTCAGTAGGGAGGGAGAAAAAGTGAATTTTCCGATTGAGGTCGTGCGCGAGAAATTTCCGGCACTGTCGCTGACCGACAAGGGCCGTCGCCGCATCTATTTCGACAACCCTGCCGGCACTCAGGTGCCGCAGGCGGTCGCAGACGCGGTGTCACGCTGCCTGCTGACAACAAACGCCAATCTCGGCGGCTTCTTCGAAACCACGATCGCGGCGCAACAGATCGTCGATGACGCCCATGCGGCGATGGCCGATTTCCTCGGTGCTGCAAGCCCGCAGGAAATCATCATCGGCGCCAACATGACGACGTTGACTTACCACATGTCGCGCACGCTAGGCCGCACGATGAAACCCGGCGACGAGATCATCCTCACCCGCATGGACCACGAGGGCAACATTTCGCCGTGGCTGCAGCTGGCCGAAGATCTTGGCCTCGTCGTCCGCTGGCTGGCTTTCGACGAGCAGAGCTGGCAGATCGAGGAGGCGGCGCTTGCTGCGCTGCTCACCGACAGGACGCGGCTTGTCGCCTTGAACTACGCCAGCAATCTGACCGGCTCGATCAACCGGGTGAAGGCGCTGACCGGCATCGCCAGGCAGGCCGGCGCGCTGGTCTATGTCGACGCCGTGCAGTTCGCACCGCACGGCCTGATCGACGTCAGGGATCTCGGCTGCGATTTCCTGGCCTGCTCGGCCTATAAATTCTTCGGCCCGCACATGGGCATAGTGTGGGGCCGGCTGGATGTCATCGACGCGCTGACACCGTACAAATGCCGCTGTTCGTCCAACGCCCTGCCGGAGCGGTTCGAACTCGGCACGCCGCAGATCGAGTTGATGGCCGGCCTGAGCGCCGCGGTCGATTATTTTGCGGAGCTGGGCGCCGCCGGTGAGGATGGTTCGCGACGTGCCAGGATAGGCAAGGCGTTTGAAATTTCAATTGCTTACGAGAACAGGCTGACGCAAAGATTGATCGATGGCCTGTCGGCTATTTCAGGCCTGACCATCCACGGCATCACCGATCCGGCGCGTGTCGGCGAGCGCGTGCCGACGGTCTCGTTCACTGTCGACGGCATCGTCCCGGAGACGATCGTGCGGCAGATGAATGCGGAAAACATCTTCCTGTGGTCCGGCCACAACTACGCCTGGGAGATCGTCCATCAGCTCGGCATTCCAGCCGAGCATGGTGTCGTGCGCATCGGCATCGCCCATTACAATACGGCGGCCGAGATCGATGAGACGCTGGAGAGCGTGCATCGCGTTATCGCGATGTTGCGACAGGAGCGACTCTGAAGCGGCATCCGGCTGATATTAGCGTTTCTTGCCGGCGGCGAATCCGGTGAGGAAAGCGGTAAGATTGTCGCCGAGTTCGTCGCAGAGATAGCCGCCTTCCTGGACGATGACGGTCGGCAGGCCACAACCGGCGATGGCTTCGCCGATGCGCGAGAAGCCTGGCGTCGTCACCGATAGTCCGCCGAACGGATCGCCCTCGAAGGCGTCGAGGCCGAGCGCCACCACAAGCGCTTCCGGCGCAAAGGCGCGGATGCGCTGGAACGCCATGTCGAGTGCTTCCAGGAACGCGGCATCGCCGGATTTGCGCGCCAGCGGCAGGTTAAGATTGTAGCCGAGACCAGGCCCTTCGCCGCGTTCGTCGGCATGACCCCAGAAGAACGGATAGAAGCGCACCGGATCGGCATGCAGCGAGACGGTGAGCACGTCCGGCCGCGCGTAGAAAATGCCTTGCGTGCCGTTGCCGTGATGCAGGTCGACGTCGAGGATCGCCACCCGTGCGGCTTGCTTGCGCAGCGTCTGTGCCGCGACCGCCGAATTGTTGATGAAGCAGAAGCCGCCGGCGACGTCGGCAAAGGCGTGATGGCCGGGCGGACGGCACAGCGCATAGGCAGCCGGCGCGCCCGCCATTACCGCGTCGGCGGCCTCGACCGCGCTCCAGGCGCTCCACAGCGCGCTCCGCCAGGTCTCGCCGGAGATCGGGCAAGCGGTATCGGCCATGTGGTAGCCGGCCTGGCCGACCGCCGAGGCCGGATAAGAGCCGCCCCGCGCGATCGGATGGATGTTGGGGATCACTTCGGCCGAAGCGCCTTCGATTCGCTGCCAGCGCGTAAAAATGTGCTTGAGAAAATCGAGGTATTCGGGCGTATGCACCGCGGCAACCGGACCAAGCCCGTGATCTCTCGGCCGTTCAATCGTGCAGCCGGCGGCCTTGGCGCCGGCGAGCAGCCGTTCGACACGTTCCGGCTTTTCCGGATTGGGCTTTTGGGCGCCGCTGGAGAGGAACGCCTTGGGATCGTGGCGCTTCTGCTCTTCGGCATAAAAGGCTTTCATGATTTCCCTCATTCCTCTGGTGCATCGGCGAAGGCAAAGAACGCGTCGCCGACGATTTTCTGCACCTGCTCGTAGCTCGACCAGGCAATGCCCAGCCTTTCGTAAAAGGCCTTGGCGGTTTCATTGTCGCTGTCGACGGACAGTCTGAGATAGGCGCCGCCGTCCTTCCGGCATTCCCGGGCGACACACCGCAGCAGGCGTTCGCCGATCCTGCGGCCGCGAAACCGATCTTCGACATAGAGATCCTGCACATAGACGCCGGGCCGCCCCATCCAGGTCGAGAAGATCGGGAAATGCAGGCACAGGCCGGCAAACTCGCCGCCGACTTCGGCGATCAGAGTCGAGAAGGCAGGTTTTTCGCCAAAGCCATAGCTGCGCAGGTCTTCGGGCGTAGAAGTGATTTCCTGGTGTGCGCCGGTATGCGCGCCAAGCCGCAGGATCGCGGCATGGATGGTTTCGACGTCCTCGATGGTGCCGGGGCGGATGAGGATTTTGGGTAAATCGGCAGTCACTGGAGGTTCGGCGCCCAGGCACCCCCCTCTGTCCTGCCGGACATCTCCCCCGCAAGGGGGGAGATTGGCAGCTTCGCCGCTGTGCCCATCTTTGCAACGTTGGTAATTGGCGAAAGCATTCGTGTCATCCGATCTCCCCCCTTGAGGGGGAGATGCCAAGTGGTGGCAAAGAGGGCAGGACAGAGGGGGGTGGGACGGAACGCAAGCATCTCAGGCCATAACCATCTCAGAACGCCACCCGATCGCCGCCCTTGAGCGCCAGCATCTCGCGCGCCTCGGTGGGCGTGGCGACGTCCAGCGACAGCCCGTCGAGCACGCTGCGGATGCGGCGCACCTGGTCGGCATTGGACTTTGCCAGCTGGCGGCCGTCGTAAAGGCTGTCCTCCAGCCCGACGCGGACATTGCCGCCCATCGCCGCCGCAATCGCAATCATCGGCATCTGGTGGCGCCCGGCGGCCAGCACCGAAAACTGGTAGCTGTCGCCGAACAGTTTGTCGGCGATGCGCTTCATATGGACCAGATTGTCGGGATCGGCGCCGATACCCCCGAGAATGCCGAACACGAACTGGATGAACAGAGGTCCCGACACCAGACCTCGATCGCGAAAATGCGCCAGTGAATAGAGGTGGCCGACATCGTAGCATTCGAATTCGAAGCGTGTGCCGCAGCCCTTTCCAAGTCTTTCGAGCACGGTCTCCATATCGGCAAAGGTGTTTTTGAAGATCGTGTCGCGTGTCGCTTCCAGCAGCTTGGGCTCCCACTCGTGCTGCCACTCTCTTGGCCGATCGAGCATCGGGAACAGCGCGAAATTCATCGAGCCCATGTTGAGCGAGCACATTTCGGGCTCGGCCCTGAGTGGTGCGGCCAGCCGCTGGTCGAGCGTCATCAGCGAGGAGCCGCCGGTGGTGATGTTGATCACCGCTGATGTCGCCTGCTTGATGCGCGGCAGGAACTGCATGAACACATCAGGATCGGCAGTCGGCCGCCCGTCCTTCGGGTCACGGGCGTGAAGATGCAGGATCGAGGCGCCGGCTTCGGCAGCCGCGATCGCCTCTGCGGCGATCTGGTCCGGCGTCACCGGCAGATGCGGCGACATCGACGGCGTGTGCACCGACCCGGTGACGGCGCAGGTGATGATGACTTTTCGCGGCGCCATGGCTCAGCCTTCGACCGGCAGGTCGAGTTCGCCGGCCAGCACCTGCAGCGAGTCACCGATGATGGCGACGATCTCGCCGATCTGCTCGGCCGTGACGATCATCGGCGGCGCCACCATGAAATTGTCGCCGTCGACCCCGCCCTTGACCTTTCGCCCATAGATGATCAGGCCGCGCTCATAGGCGAGGTCGAGCAGGCGCTGGGTGGCCTTCTTCGCCGGTGCGATCGGCCGCAGCGTATCGGGGTCGGCGACCATCTCGGCACCGAGCAGCAGGCCCTTGCCGCGCACGTCGGCGACGAACGGAAACCGCTTGGCCAGGCCCTTCAACTCAGCCATCAAAAGATCGCCCATGCCAGCCGCATTGGCGATCAGGTCGAGGCGGTCCATTTCGCCAAGCACGGCGAGCCCAGCGGCGCAGGCGAGCGGATTGCCGGCATAGGTATGGCCATGCAGGAAGCCGCCGGAGGCGAGCAGCGGCTGCACCAGCCGCATGGATGCCGCCAGCGCGCCGAGCGGCGCATAGCCCGAGCCCAGCCCCTTCGACAGCGCGACGATGTCGGGCTTGCAGTCAAAATGGTCGCCGCCGAGGAATTTGCCGGTGCGGCCGGCACCGCTCATCACTTCGTCATGGATGAGCAGGATGCCGTAGCGGTCGCAGATTTCGCGGATGCGCGGATAATAGCTGTCCGGCGCCACCAGCGCCGCGGTGGCAGCGCCGCCGACCGGCTCCATGATGAAGGCGAGCACGCTTTGCGGCCCCTCGGCGAGGATCTTCTCCTCCAGCATGTCGGCGTAGCGAATGCCGCGCTGTTCCATCGAGAGATTGTCGCGGTCGCGCCAGGCGGCCGGCGCCGGCACGGTCGGCATGACCTGCATCATCGGCGCAAAGGTTTCGGCCAGCGCATCGTCGCCGGTGACGGCGAGCGCCCCGAGCGTGCCGCCATGATAGGAGGGAAAGCGCGTGATCACCTTCCAGCGGCTGGCCTGTCCGGTGGCGACAGCCCATTGCCGCGCCAGCTTGACGCAGGATTCCGTCGCTTCCGAACCGCCCGAGACAAAGAAGATCCGGTCCAGGCCTTCGGGCAGTTTTCCGGCCAACTCCCGTGCCAGGTCCTCGGCCGGCTCGTTCTCGAAATGCAGCCGGTAGGCGAAGGTGGCGCGATCCATCTGCCGCTTCATCGCCTCGAGCACGTTGCGGTTGGAATGACCGATATTGGCGACCATCGGTCCGCTCGACCCGTCGATGAAGCGGCGGCCGTCCTGCGTCCAGATGTAGATGCCTTCGGCGCGGTCGACCAGCGGCCGGCGCAGGCTGGACAGATAGAACAGATGCGACGGCAGGCGCGTCTCGGTATCCGGGGCAGGGGTCTGGGACTTCAGCATGTCAGGACTTTCCGAGATAGCGGTCGAGTACATTCCTGGTGACGCGCTCGACCATCGCGTCCTGCCTTAGCAGGCCGGCGACCCATTCGCAGCTTCCGGCGTGGAACACCTCGCCCTTGCCGCGCCGGAAATTGACGATCATAGCGTTGCCGCGCTTGACCTTGTCGAGATTGGCGTCGCTCGCCTCGCCGAACAGCGTTTCGGCGGTGAAGCGTCCATCCTCGTCGCCGAGAAACTGGTGTTCGAACGGGATGTCGGCGCTCTCCTCGACTTGCGCAGCCATGCCGACCGCAAGGATTTCCAGCCCATCCGGCGCGCCGCTGTCGGGCGTCGGGTAGGGCAGGCCGCCGTGGATCTCGTGGTCGAGCCCGTCGACCTCATAGCCATAGACATGGCTGTCGGCGCCGAGCAGGTCGCCGTAATAGATGCCTGTGCCGGCGAACGCCCAATGCTCAGGCCGGTAGACCGGAAAGCCGCGCACGCCGCGCGGTGCGCAACCGCCCCAGCCGGCGTAGATGCCCCTGGTCGCATTGAGCCCGAAGGTCGTCGCACCCGGCCGGCCGATTTCCGGTGCTTCCCAGGAGTTGGTGGCGCGGGTCACGTCGCCGCCGCGATAGACCGGATCCTCGGCGCGGGCGCGGTATTTGTAGCAGACCTGACGGCGGCCCTCGTCCTCCAGTCTGGTCTGCCACATGAAATTGCCGGCGAAGCGCGCCGCATGGCCGCCGCGCTCGACATAGGCGTCGACAGCGTCGCGCATCTCCCAGGTCCAGTATTCGTCATGGCCGACGAAGACGACGCAGTCATAGCCGTCGAGGATTTCGGGCGAGAAATGCAATTCGTGCTGGCTGGCAAGGTCGACCGCATAGCCGGCACGCTCGGCAAAACGAAAGAAGTGGCTGTCATAGCTTGCCCAGCCCGACGAGGCGTATTTCTTCGAATGGCCGGTGGCGAAGGCCCATTCCATATGCGGATAGCGCGGCACGGTTTTGGGCGGCACGGCGACCTCGAGCGGCACGCGCGGCGCCTCCTTCGGCAGGACAACAAAGCCACGGCACCATGGCCGCTGCGTCGACACGATTGGGGCATACTGGTCGCGGTTCGGGCCGGTGATGCCTTCGTAATGATTGGAGCCGCCCCAAGTGTTGTAGGCAAGCCAGGTGCCGGTGGCGGCGACCTGCAGCACACGACCCCGTTTCTTGCCGGGCTGCGGGGTAACGATGAAAAGATGGTGGCAGCGGACCGGCTTGCCATCGCGGCCATCCGCCGTCAGCGTGACGCGATAGGCCCCGGACGGCCAGTCGTCGCCGACGCGGAATTCAAACGACGCGTCCCAGCCGCAGCCTAGGACCGAACATTGGTCGGGTGTATCCTGCCAGCGTGCCGCGATCCCGGCCTTCTCGAACATTTTCGTCTCGATGCCGCCGTCGCGGACGATCGCCATGCTGAAGCTGGAGGCCGCCGAGCTGACATGCAGCGTCACCGTCTCGCCCCGACGGTATGAGAAACGGTCGCTGTAGCACCAGATCTCGCCATGTTCGCCGTCCATGCCCGGCCACTCCCAGTAGTGGCCGCGCACCGCTTGCCGGCGCTGGTGGGGCGTCAGTCCGAAATCGGGGAATTCGGTCGGCAAGTCAGTCATGGCTACCGGCATGATCGAAGATCGCCATTTCGGCCATCTGCTCGGCAAGCGTCAATCGGAAACGATCGGGCCAGCGATAGCTGACAGCCGGCCTTGGCCTTGCCTGTCAAACCGACTATCTCTCAAAAGGCGGCCTTTTCCGCCGCGGGAGCCGACATGCTGAGAGTGCAAAAGGTCAGGGTGGACGACATCTACGTGCCGACCGCGCGCAGGAAGACGCTGCATCCCGAGACCGTTCGGCATCTGGCCGAGGACATTCTGGAAAACGGCATGAAGACGCCGATCCAGGTGCGCCACGACGGCAAGCGCCATATCCTGGTCGAAGGCCTGCACCGGCTGGAAGCGGCGAAGTGGCTCGGCGAGATCGAGATCGACGCCTATCTGGTGCAAGCCAAGCGCCACTAAGCTCTCATTCGGCGTCCGCCGGAATCGGCCTGGCGAAGTTTTTCGCGAAACCGTGTCGGGCTGCGCGTTGCCCACTCGTCCTTGAGACGGAAACCGGCATTCAAGCAACCCTTTTGCAAGCAAGTGAGGAGACCATCATGACGACCAAGCTCGACATCGCGCCCAGCTCCGACCGTGAACTGGTTCTCGCCCGCATCATCGATGCGCCGCGCGAGAACGTCTATCGCTGCTGGACCGAGCCGAAGCTCGTGACGCAATGGTTCGCGCCAAAGCCGTGGACGACGCCGCGCGCCGAAATGGACGTACGCACCGGCGGCTCCAGCCTGGTTGTGATGGCCGGTCCCGACGGCAACGAATTCCCGAACCCCGGCGTCTTCCTCGAAGTCGTGCCGGGCAAAAAGATCGTTCTCACCGACGCCTACACAAAGGCCTGGGAGCCGTCCGAAAAGCCGGTCATGACGGTCGTGCTGACCTTTGAGGATGAGGGCGAGGGCAAGACCCGCTACATCGCCCGGGTTGCGCATTGGTCGGTCACTGACCGCGAAGAGCACGAGAAGATGGGCTTTCACGAGGGCTGGGGCCAGTGCGCCGACCAGCTCGAAGAAGTCGCCAGGCGGCTTTGATATCGGCGGGACGCAAGGAGACCGACATGTTCAGATCGATGTTTTTCGCCATTTTCGCCTCGGCCGCGGCGCTCTTCGCCGCGCCGGGCGCCAGCAATGCCGAGGACGTAAAGCCGTCCATGACCAGCGAAACGAAAGCCATGCCCAAGCCGGCGAAATCCGGCCTGCTGCCGATCAACGGCCTGAATTATTATTACGCCGTCTATGGCCGGGGCGAGCCGCTGCTTCTGCTGCATGGTGGTCTCGGCACCACAGACATGTTCGCGCCGATCCTGCCGAAGCTTGCCGAAAGCCGCACCGTCATCGGCGTCGACCTGCATGGTCACGGCCGCACCGCGCTCGGCGATCGGCCGTTGAGCCTTGAGGCGATGGGCGACGACATGGCGGCGATCGTCAAGGCGCTCGGCTACGACAAAGTCGACGTCATGGGTTATTCGCTGGGCGGCGGCGTCGCCTTCCGCATGGCCGTCCAGCATCCCGAGACAGTGCGCCGGCTGGTGCTGGTCTCGACCGGCTATGCCTCGGACGGCTTCTATGCCGACATGCGTACTCAGCAGGCGCAGGTCGGCGCCGCGATGGCCGACATGATGAAGGACACGCCGATGTACAAATCCTACGTGGCGGTCGCGCCGCGCCCGCAGGATTTTCCAAAACTGCTCGACCAGCTGGGCACCCATATGCGCAAGGACTACGACTACTCCGCCGAAGTGGCGAAGCTGAAGATGCCGGTTATGCTGGTGTTCGGCGACAGCGACATGTACCGGCCCGAGCATGAGATCAAGTTCTACCAGATGCTCGGCGGCGGGTTGAAGGACGCCGGCTGGATGCGCGAGAACCTGTCGCAGAACCGCCTGGCCATCCTGCCGAACCGCACCCACTACGACGTGTTTTTCGCACCGGAACTGACGGCAGTCACGCTGCCCTTCCTCAATGGCGAGACCAAGGTCAAGACGTGGGACGAGGTCATCAGCGAAACGAACTGATCGCCTGACAAGTGCCTGCCGGCCGTCTCCCGCGAGATGGCCGGCGCCGCTCGTTGCGCATCGCGCCTGATCGCAAGTCCCGCCTGCCGCATCACGCCGAAAGATGGCGCCATTTCAAAGCTTTTCAATTGACGCTCCTATCCCGGCAGCTAGCTTCCTGCCAATCTTCAGAAAGAGGGCTCAGGCAATGGCGAAATATCAGGGTGGCTGCCTGTGCGGGGCGGTGCGCTACCGCACCGAGGCCGCGCCGATCAACGAGCGCGTCTGCCATTGCCGGCTTTGCCAGAAGGCGCTCGGCGCGGCCTTCAACGCCCGCGTGCTGTTCCGCATCGACGACGTGACCATCGACGGGCCGGTGGCGACGGTGAATTCCTCGCCCGATCTCAAGCGTGGCTTTTGCTCGCGCTGCGGCACGACGCTGTTTTCCCGGCGCGATTCCGCCGGCATCATCGGCGTCACCTCCGGCTCGCTCGACGATCCTTCCGTGTTCAAGCCGCAGATGCATATCTGGACCGCCTCGAAGCAGCCCTGGGTACAGCTCGACGACGGACTGCCGCAATATGAAGGCGCCCCACCGCCGAATTGAAGCACAGGCGAATTGAAGTACATGCGAACTGAAGCACAGGCGAACCGAAGCGCAGGCGAAATCAAGCACAAGGCGTGCCCAAATTTTTTCGTCCGGGACACGAGATAGCCGGCAAAGCGTCATTGGCGAGCCATCATTGCCGCCTATCTATTGCCTGCGGGTCGGCAGTCGAAGGAGGCGACGGATGAACGACAGAATTAACACCCTGGATGAGCTTTTGAGCGATCCGATGGTCAAGCTGGTGATGGAGCGTGACCGCGTGCAGCCGGCCGAGCTTCGCTCGCTGCTCGAAGAAAAGGTTCGCCGGGATGATGATGCGCCGGTCAATCCCGTCACCGATCGCCCCAACTCTGATCGCCTTGGCACCGACCGCTCCGTCCCGCCCGCTCATATGGTAGCCGAGAGCTGTCACAATCTATGGTTGTGCGGCTAGGCAGCGACCTGCTGGCGTCGCGATCCTTCGCGCCCTCTCGGTCCTGCAGCGTTTCCAGGCTCTCACCGCTACGGTGATAGAGCGAGCGCCTTGCCCAGCCCCTCTGCCCTAACAATTTGATTCAAACTTTGTTGGTAATTTCTTGTTAGTAATCCGGACTGGTTTGTCCGGCGGCGTTGTCTTGCCCTCGGTCTGTTGTGTTCTGCGTACAGGTCCAGATGCGGTTATCAGGCGTCGTCATCTTCTCGATCGCGTCACTTTGCCTTGCCGGCTGCACGTCCACGTCCGGCGTCGACGCGCTGCAAGTGCCGTCCAGCGAGACGACCAGTTCGGTTGTGCGGCCGCCCGCGCCGGTGGCGTCGGTCGGCGCTGCCAATGTCGAACCCGACTTCGCGCCGGAGGAGGCGACGGAGCAGACTGTGGCGATGGCCACTCCGGAGCCTGCCGAAAGCATCGAGCCACCCGTCGAGCCGATTGCCCTGGTGGCGCCGAAGCGGCTGGCACGGGCAGCACCGATCCTTGCCGAGCCGGTCCAGCGCTATCGTTTCCGTGACGCCAAGCCGATCAATTTCGGCAGGGCATCGCCCAGACACCTCGCCGTTCACGGCGTCGACGTCTCGCGCTGGCAAGGCAACGTGAACTGGGCGAAGCTGCGCGCGCAGGGCGCGAACTTCGCCTACATCAAGGCGACCGACGGCGGCGATCACCTCGACCCAATGTTCAGGAAGAACTGGCGCAATGCCGACGCCGCCGGCCTCAAGCGCGGCGCCTATCACTTCTTCTACTGGTGCCGCACCGCTGGTGAGCAGGCTGACTGGTTCATCCGCAACGTGCCGAGGGTCGAGGGCGCCTTGCCGCCGGTGATCGATGTCGAGTGGAACGGCGAATCCAGCTGCAAGCGGCGGCCGTCGCGGCAAAAGGTGCTGGAGAAGATGCAGGTGTTCATGGACAAGCTCGAGCGCCACTACGGCCAGCGGCCCATCATCTACACCGCGCCTGATTTCTACCGCGACAATCTCAGAGGCGCATTTCTGGACTATCCATTCTGGCTGCGCGCGGTGGCACGGCACCCGTCAAAGGTCTATCCCGGCCGCAAATGGGTGTTCTGGCAGTATTCCGGCTCCGGCCTGTCGCATGGGGTGAGGGGCCGCATCGACCTCAACGTCTTCCACGGCGACGAGAGAGCCTGGCGGAACTGGGCTGGCGGGCGGCAGATGGTGGCCGAGGCGGAGTAGGCGGCCGAGGAAAGCGCCCATTCGCAGGCCAGCATGAGGTGAATATTGACGGACCTGGCCGCCTGTCGCGGAAGTGTCATCGATCCGTCATCGCATTGAAATGTCGCTCCCGCAATCAGGTGGCTTCCATTCGAACAGGAGACGCCACCCGTGCCCCGCCATTCCGCGCTTTTCGTCCTGACGGCAGCGCTTGCTGCCTCGGTTTCGCTGCCGGCCCATGCCGACATGATGTTCAACCGGGTCGCGAGCTTCGCAGTCGCCGGTAACCTGCCTGCGGATGTCGAGAGGACCACGCCGACTTCGTCCGAGATCATCACGGCGAGCGAAGATGGCATGACGCTGGTTTATTCCGATAGCCCGCTCGGTGCGGTCGGCTTCATCGACATCGCCGATCCCAAGGCGCCCAAGGCCGGCGGCATCGTCAAGATAGCAGGCGAGCCGACCTCGGTTGTGGTCATCGGCGGCAAGGTTCTGGCCGGTGTCAACACGTCGGAAAGCAAAGCCAGGCCTTCGGGCAACCTCAGCGTTATCGATCTTGCCTCCAAGGCGATCGAAAGCACTTGCGACCTCGGCGGCCAACCGGACTCGCTGGCGTTCAGCAAGGACGGCAAGTTTTTGGCCATCGCCATCGAGAACGAGCGCGACGAGGATCTGAACGACGGAGAAATTCCGCAGATGCCGGCGGGCGACCTTAGGATTTTCACGCTTGCCGAAGGCCAGCCTGATTGCGCGACGATGAAGACCGTCAATCTGGCGGGCATTGCCGAAGTCGCTGGGGAAGATCCCGAGCCGGAATTCGTTGCCTTCAACGAGGCCGGCGAGATCGCGGTCACGCTGCAGGAAAACAACCACATCGCCATCGTCAACGCCGAAACCGCTGCGATCGTCACCCACTTCTCCGCAGGCTCCGCCACGCTGGACAAGATCGACACCAGGAAGAACGGCGCCTTGTCCTTCGATGGCAAGATCGAAAATGTCGCGCGCGAGCCCGACGCCGTGAAATGGCTCGACAATGACCGCCTCGCCGTCGCCAACGAAGGCGACTACAAGGGCGGCTCGCGCGGTTTCACGATCTTCAGCAAGAAGGGCGAGGTGCTCTACGAATCCGGTTCGTCCTTCGAGTACCAGGTCGCCAATGCCGGCCATTATCCCGACGACCGCAACAAGAAGGGCGTCGAGCCGGAAGGTCTCGAGACCGGCACGTTCGGCGAGGACAGGCTGCTGTTCGTCGCTTCGGAGCGTGGCTCCGTTGTCGGCGTCTACAAGGACACCGGTGCGGAGCCAGGGTTTGTCCAGATCCTGCCGTCCGGCATCAGTCCGGAGGGCCTGGTCGCGATCCCGTCGCGCAATCTCCTGGTCACCGCCAACGAGGCCGACCTGGTCGAGGACGGGCTCGCCCGCTCGCACGTGATGATCTACGAGCGCTCCGAGGGTCCCGCCACTTACCCGATGATCACGGCAAAGCCCACGGCAGACGGCACGCCGCTCGGCTGGGGCGCGCTTTCAGCACTCGCCGCCGGCGACGCTGTCGGCAAGCTGTTCGCTGCCTCGGACTCGTTCTACGCCAACGCGCCCTCGATCTTCGAGATCGATGCAACCCAGACGCCGGCGCTGATCACCGGCAAGACCATCGTCATGCGTGATGGCCACCCTGCACAGAAGATCGACATCGAGGGTCTTGTCGCCGACGGTGAAGGCGGCTTCTGGCTGGCCAATGAAGGCGATCCGGCAAAGCTCGTCCCGCACGCCATCCTGCGCGTCGACGACAAGGGCGAGATCAAGCAGGAAATCGGCTTCCCGATGGAACTGCTCGCCCACCAGAGCCGCTTCGGTCTCGAAGGCATCACCGCGATCGGCGAAGGCGACGACCTGACGCTGGTGATGGCTGTCCAGCGCGAATGGGCCGACGACCCCAAGGGCCAGGTCAAGCTTTTGGCCTACAAGCCCAAGGCCAAGGAATGGTCGGCGGTACGCTACCCGCTCGAAGCGACCGAAGCTGGCTGGATGGGCCTGTCGGAGATCACCACGCATGACGGCAAGCTCTACATCCTCGAACGCGACAACCAGATCGGCGACCTGGCCAAGGTGAAGCGCATCTATTCGGTGGCGCTCGACGCCTTCAAACCGGCCAAGCTTGGTGGCGACCTGCCGTTGGTCGAAAAGACGCTGGTGCGCGACATCGTCGGCGACCTGAAATCAGCCACCAACGGCTATGTCATCGACAAGGTCGAAGGGTTCACCATCGACAAGAACGGCGACATCTTCGTCGCCACCGACAATGACGGCGTCGACGATTCTTCCGGCGAAACGCTGTTTTTACGCCTGGGCAACATCAGCGCCGTGAACTGAGGGTGTTTCCCTCCCCCTTGAGGGGAGGGTCGATCCGCGAAGCGGATCGGGGTGGGGTCGTTTCGGCCGCTCGACTCTTTCCCTGACGGACAATCCGACAACAGCCGCAGAATCTTCGCTGCGGCTGTTTTCGTTGATGACATGCGCGGCGGGTTTCCGCGGAACCTGAGCCGCCGACTGAAGGCGTGGCGCGCTTTGCGGGATTTCAAGTTCTAGCATGGCAGACCGTTTGACAGCTTCAGGTCTACCGTGAGGGGCACGTGATCGCTCAATCCGGCCGCGACAAAGTCATCGTAAGTACCCAGCCTTGCTGACGAAATCGCGAATCCTCGCGGTACAAATGCGTAATCGATGTGGGAGCCATGTCCTTGTTGCCAGCGATGGAAGTAGCTGGACGATGTCTCCGAACCGAATTTCTCGTCGCGAGTATGATGCCACGCGCTGATAACGCCGAGGCTTTCAAGGACATCCAGCACCCGACCGAAATGTGCGGCAGGACCTCTCTTTGCATCGAATTTGACCGATTGATTGAAATCACCCGCTAGGATCGCGCCTTTTTCGGAGATGAAGGCTGATAGCTTGGACAGCGCCCTAAGCGTCGGTGCAACGTAGTCGCCATTCTTCTTGGCACAGAGCCCGACCAGATATAGCTGCTCCGAACCTCGAACGGCCCTGACGGGGAGAAAGAGCGACTCCTCGACCGCAATTTCCATGGTCTCGATTTTCCATCCGTTCATCCCCAGTACGGCCAAGCCGTATCCAGGGTGTGAGCCGATCCAGGCACCGGAAGCTTCTCCGCCGATGAGGGATACGCAGTCTTTCGATGCTTCGGAGAGAACGACGATATCAGGGGCATGAGCGTTCAGGACATTTGCTTTTCGATGAAACCCCTCCAGCACAATTCCACGCTACCAGCCGCACGCTCTCGTTCGCCATTAGACGCGCCCTTGCCCAATTCACACTTTTCCGACCTCTGAACCAGCGGACGCTCATTGACAACAACGGATACGCATGATGTCGCTTCGATATCGGTTGCGGGGGTTCAAATTGGTTGCAATGTTGGTCGAAAGCGACGGGCAACGCTCGTACGCGCCTTCGCGCTGGCGAAGGCGCGCAGGATGAGAAGTGGCTGCAGACGCTGCTGTTTGCACGTCCTGATCTGGTCATTCTCGACCGAATGGAAGCGGACGCGGGGGCTTTCGTTCCCATTGTTCGGGAGTTGCCGCTGGCGCGCGAAGGCGGTGTCGTTTTTCTGGACATTCTTGGGATCAGCCGATCCGGACGCTTGGTCCTGGTCGAATGCAAGCTTTGGCGCAATCCCCAAGCACGCCGCGAGGTGATCGCCCAGATACTTGAATATGCCGCGCTCGCCCGCGGATTGTCCTACGGTGACCTCACTGCAAAAGTGCGCCAGAGCACGCCACGGCGCTCTTCTGCCAATCCCATACATGAACTTGCGAAGCAGAAGTGGCCGGACCTGGATGAGAGCGTTTTCGTCGATGCGGTCTCTCGCTCGCTTGACCTCGGCGATTTCCACCTGATCGTAGCAGGTGACGGCATCCGCTCCGACCTTCACGCGATTTCCGATCATTTGAACGCCTCTGGCCTGGCCGCGGCGCGATTCTCCTTGCTGGAAATCCAGCTCTGGAAAGACGACCAAGACCGCACGCTGATTGTTCCTTCCGTTCCAGTCAGGACGGAGGTCATTCAGCAGCGCGTGCTGATGACAGAGGCGGGCCGACCGTTGCGCATCGAGGAAACTGGCGACGACGTAGTTGAGGCGAGCGAACAGGTGGTCGATCCCGAGCAGGCCAAACAGCGGGCATCTAACCGGTTATTCTGGCAATCGTTCATTGACACAGTGAAGTTCGACCACCCCGACCAGCCAGTTCCGCGGCACGGCGGCAACAACTGGGTTCGAGTTCCGTTGCCGGAACCCGTGAAATGGATGACGGCTTACAGAAGCCGGGACAAGCTGGGACTGTTTCTCGCACTGTCAGATGATGAGGGCTTTGCGTTTTATGAATGGCTCGACCGGCAGGCCGACGCTCTCAGGCAGGAAAGCGGTCTTCCACTGACGTTCGAGCAAGATCCGAGTGGATCGAACAAGGGGCAGGTCAGCCTCACCGTGGCAAAAGCGGAACTTGTCGATGACATCGCCCAGCGTGAATGGCTGCGCGAACGTGCCAACAGGCTGGTCACGCTCTTTCGGCCGCTGATCTCGCGTTGGGCGGATCAAGCTGCCTGACGCAAGGGGCTTTCGTGTGCTGCGCTTCTGGAACGACGACGTGCTGCGGGATCTGGACGCCGTCTGCGACGCCATCATCGCTTATGTCGGCGACCAGAGTTTGCAGTCGTGGCGGTAATAGCGCGGTCTTGCCTTCTCCCCTTGTGGGAGAAGGTGGATTGGCGCGCAGCGCCAAGACGGTTGAGGGGGGTGCTGGACGGGGCGCGGTTTTGCCAAGCTGGAGCACCCCTCATCCGACCGAGCTTCGCTCGGCCACCTTCTCCCACAAGGGGAGAAGGGGGAGCCAAGCTCGAATGTCGGCGATCGGCGTGACGATGGTGCTGGGCGAATGACTTCGCGGACCATAAGCCGAGGCGGCATCAGTCCTCAGCTGCACCCGCTCGTCGAGCCGCAGGTGTCGCACTTCTCGCACGTGCCGTTCCGCACCATCGTGAAATTGTGGCATTCGGAGCATTCGTTGCCGGTGTAGCCCTGCATCAGGGATTGCTGGCGCCTTGTAGCCGCAAGCGCCTTGGCCTCGGCCGCTTCTTTCGCGGCCTCGTCGGTGAACAGCCCAGTCGGGTCGGTTGCCTCCTCGTAGACGATGTCCTCGACCAGTTCCTTCGCCCGCTCCTCGTAGTCTCGCTTATAGGCGATGGCTTCGTCGCTGGCCGGCTTCAGCGCCAGCACGTTGGAGCCTGAGAACGCCGTCGGCGCCGAGCGAGTGGGAGCGGGAGAGGGGCTTGAACCCCCGAACCCCTTGGGGTCGGCACCCATGCCCGATACCAGCTTGACCGGCGAGACGCCGCGGGTCAGGCCCTTCGAGAACGGCGTCGCCTTGCCTTCGTTGATGCCGCGGCCGAGCGCGGTCTTGTCGAAATCCGACTGGTCGACATGGGCGAGGTCGTGGCGGGCAAGATAGGATACGGCAAGCTCGCGGAACACGTAGTCGAGGATCGACGTCGCGTTCTTGATCGCGTCGTTGCCCTGCACCATGCCCGCCGGCTCGAATTTGGTGAAGGTGAAGGCTTCGACATATTCCTCGAGCGGCACGCCATATTGCAGGCCGAGCGAGATGGCGATGGCGAAGTTGTTCATCATCGCCCGGAAGGCCGCACCTTCCTTGTGCATGTCGATGAAGATCTCGCCGAGGCGACCGTCGTCGAATTCGCCGGTGCGCAGATAGACCTTGTGGCCGCCGACGACCGCTTTCTGGGTATAGCCCTTGCGGCGGTTCGGCAGCTTTTCGCGGTCGCGATAAAGGCGTTCGACGACGCGTTCGACGATCTTTTCGGTCACCTGCACGGCGCGCTGTGAAGCCGGTGCGGCGATCAGCTGCTCGACGGCATCGTCCTCGTCGTCTTCGACGTCGGCAAGCAGCGAGGCGTTGAGCGGCTGCGAGAGTTTCGAGCCGTCGCGATAGAGCGCGTTGGCCTTCAGCGCCAGCTTCCACGACAGCATGTAGGCGCCCTTGGCGTCTTCCACCGTCGCGTCGTTAGGCATGTTGATGGTCTTGGAAATGGCGCCGGAGATGAAGGGCTGCGCTGCCGCCATCATCTGGATGTGGCTGTTGATGGACAGTGAACGCTTGCCGATCTTGCCGCACGGGCTGGCGCAGTCGAACACCGGCAGATGCTGGTCTTTCAGAAATGGTGCTCCCTCGAGGGTCATCGCACCGCAGACATGGATGTTGGCGGCCTCGATGTCCTTCTTCGAGAAGCCGAGCGCCGGCAGCATCTCGAACGAGAAATCGTTGAGCTGCTCGTCGGTGAAGCCAAACGTCTCCTTCACCCAGTCGGCACCCAGCGTCCACTGGTTGAAGACGAACTTGATGTCGAAGGCCGACTTCAACGCTGCATTGAGCGCCGCGATCTTGTCGTCGGTAAAACCCTTTGCCCTGAGCGAGCCGGGGTTGATGGCAGGCGCCTGGTTGAGGTTGCCGTGGCCGACCGCATAGGCCTCGATCTCGGCGATCTGGCTTTCCGAATAGCCGAGCGTGCGCAGCGCTTCAGGGACGGCGCGGTTGATGATCTTGAAATAGCCGCCGCCGGCCAGCTTCTTGAATTTCACCAGTGCGAAATCGGGCTCGATGCCAGTGGTGTCGCAATCCATGACCAGGCCGATCGTGCCGGTCGGCGCGATCACGGTCGCCTGCGCATTGCGGTAGCCATGCTCCTCGCCGAGCTCGATGGCGCGGTCCCAGGCAGCCTTGGCATGGGCGGCAAGCTCCGGCTGCTTCAGGTCGGAGGCGACCAGCGGCACCGGGTTGACGGCGAGTTTCTCGTAGCCGTCCCTGTCGCCATAGGCAGCGCGGCGATGGTTGCGCATGACGCGCAGCATGTTCTGGGCATTGCGGTCGTAGTCGGGGAAGGCGCCGAGCTCAGCGGCCATTTCGGCCGAAGTGGCATAGGCGGTGCCGGTCATGATTGCGGTGAGTGCTGCGCAGATGGCGCGGCCCTCGTCGGAATCATAGGGAATGCCCGAGGTCATCAACAGGCCGCCAATATTGGCGTAGCCGAGGCCGAGCGTGCGGTATTCGTAGGAGAGCTTGGCGATCTCCTTCGACGGGAACTGCGCCATCATGACGGAAATTTCCAGCACCATGGTCCACAGCCGAACCGTGTGCTCGTAGGCAGCGATGTCGATGGTGCCGTCGGCGTTGCGATAGGGCAGCAGGTTGATCGAGGCCAGGTTGCAGGCGGTGTCGTCGAGGAACATGTATTCCGAGCACGGGTTGGACGCCCGGATCGCACCGGCCGCGGCGCAGGTGTGCCAGTCGTTCATCGTCGTGTTGAAGTGCAGGCCTGGGTCGGCCGACGCCCAGGCGGCATAGCCGATCTTCTCCCACAGATCCCTGGCCTTCAGCGTCTTCATCACCTTGCCGTCCTTGCGGGCGGTGAGATGCCAGTCGCCGTCCTGCTCTACGGCGCGCAGGAAATCGTCCTTCAGCGAGACCGAATTGTTGGAGTTCTGGCCCGAAACCGTGAGGTAGGCGTCCGAATCCCAGTCGGTGTCGTAGGTCTTGAACGACATCGAGGTGTAGCCCTGCCTGGCGAACTGGATGACGCGGTAGATGTAGTTCTCCGGCACCCCGTCCTTCTTGGCCAGCTTGATCTCACGCTTCAGCGCGGTGTTGATCGCCGGGTCGAAGCAATCGTCGTCCTGGCCTTCGCAGTTGATGCAGGCCTTCATGATCGCTTCGAGGTGCTTCTTGACGATCTTCGAGCCGGTGACCAGCGAAGCGACCTTCTGCTCCTCATTGACCTTCCAGTCGATGAACTCCTCGATATCGGGATGGTCGGCGTCGACGATGACCATCTTTGCAGCGCGGCGCGTCGTGCCGCCCGACTTGATGGCGCCCGCCGCGCGGTCGCCGATCTTGAGGAAGCTCATCAGGCCGGACGAGCGGCCGCCGCCGGACAGTTTTTCGCCTTCGCCGCGCAGGAACGAGAAGTTGGAGCCGGTGCCGGAGCCGTATTTGAACAGCCGCGCTTCACGCACCCACAAATCCATGATGCCGCCTTCGTTGACGAGATCGTCCTGCACGCCCTGGATGAAGCAGGCATGCGGCTGCGGATGCTCGTAGGAAGACTTCGACTTGGTCAGCTTGCCGGTGAACGGGTCGACATAGAAGTGGCCCTGGCTCGGGCCGTCGATGCCGTAGGCCCAGTGCAGGCCGGTGTTGAACCATTGCGGCGAATTCGGCGCAACGCGCTGGGTGGCCAGCATATAGGCGATCTCGTCGCGGAAGGCGCGCGCGTCTTCCTCCGACTTGAAGTAGCCGCCCTTCCACCCCCAATAGGTCCAGGTGCCGGCGAGGCGGTCGAAGACCTGGCGGGCGTCGGTCTCGGAGCCGTAGCGCTCGGCCTCCGGCAGCTTTGCCAGCTCGGCCTCGTCGGCGACGGAGCGCCACAGGAAGGAGGGAACGTCGTTCTCCTCGACCTTCTTCAGCCGTGCCGGTACGCCGGCCTTGCGGAAATACTTCTGCGCCAGGATGTCGGCGGCAACCTGGCTGAACTGCGCCGGCACATCGATATTGTCCAAGCGGAACACCACCGAGCCATCCGGATTCTTGATCTCCGAAAGCGCCTTGCGGAATTCGATCTCCGCATAAGCCACCCGTTCTTGACCTGCTAGCCCTTGCTTGGTGAAACGACGCTCGATGCGCATTGGTCCTATCCCTTTGTGTCTAGATATAGCGCCTTTCCCAGGGGATTTCTGCCCCCATTGCGAAACGCACATGTCCGCCGTCTGCCGGCGTTCGAAAACGGCCGGCTCCTTTTCACGAGGCTCCGCCCGCCCTGCTGGTCGAACTCCTTGCGAAGTAGCCGTCCAACGCGCCGACGGACCCTGCGGGTCCCTCAAGACTGAAACTTTTTTGCGACTCCCTCAATCGAGGGAACTACACATTATCTAGCGTCGAACCTGCCTGCAAACACTAAATATAGTATTAACAGACAATTTATTCCAGTCCGACATTTTCCCTTTTCGTCCCCCAAAGACCCCACAATCCCGACGCCTCCGCCGGCCCCGTAGCCAGGGCGGAAATGCGGCCAAACGCACATAATCCGGGAAAAAAGACCGGGCTCAAAACTTTCCGGTCGCGCTCTCAACAGGAGCGCATGACCTATAAAAGGCGACTCGTTTTGCGCCGTCAAGGATTCGTTTGCGTAGGTTTTGTGACCCCAACATCTTGTGTGTCACATATGTGGATAACGGGGATAGAAGTGGCCGCAGGATTTTCGATTTTACCCACGTTCAGGCCATCAGCCGGACAACGCATGCCAAAGCTGGAGTGGCCAAATCGATTCCCTTTGCCAAAGAACATCGCCGGTGATGCGGCTTTGGCCGGTGAGTCTATGCTTGCTCAGGAGAACTGGTGCGGGTCGGCACAGAAATAGGCGATGATCTGGCCAAGGTCCGGCTCGTTGACCATGCGCACGGCCTCGGCTGGGCTAACCCATTTGCGGGTGCGCGACCGCTTTTCCTTCCACCGGTCGGCGATCTTGTCGACCCGCAGCGGAAACACCAGGACTTCACAAGGCACTTCCTCGCCGGAAGCCAATGCCTTGGCATAGAAGTAGCGGCCGGCTTCGTGGTGGGAGACCGTGCCGCGCAGTCCGGCTTCCTCGCCGGCCTCGCGCGCCGCCGCTTCGCAAAGCAGTTCCTTGGCCTCGGGCCAGCCCTTGGGAAGCACCCAGCGACCGGTATCGCGGCTGGTGATCAGCATGATCTCGACGCCATGCCCGGTATCGCGCCAGGGCAACGCTGCAACCTGCAGACGGCACGGCGCTGCGCCGAAGAGCCGCTGGACCCTTTCGGCCAAATGGTTGTGCGTTACTGGCCTCGTCAACATCGTAGAAGCTTGCCCCAGCCTCCAGAATCACTTGCCGTCTCGTGAATCTTACGGCCAATCATAAGCAATAAAAGTAAAAAACCTCATACGCGCGAGTTAACCACACACGAGACGTCGATTCAGGAATATCGTGCGCCGCGGCACTCTTTCAAGAAGTGCGCCGGCAAGCAGTCCGCGCCGGCATGTTTCGGAAGAAAAGCAGTTGCCGCGAATCAGCCGGCGTGGTCGTCGGCGATCGGCTTCTGGTAGGTGAAGCCCATGTCCCACGGAAAATAGATCCAGGTGTCCTGGCTGACCTCGGTGACGAAGGTGTCGACCAGCGGCCTGCCTTTCGGCTTGGCGTAGACGGTGGCGAAATGCGCCTTGGGCATCATGGCGCGGACGATGCCCGCGGTCTTGCCGGTGTCGGTGAGGTCGTCGATGATCAATACGCCGGCGCCGTCATCGGCGAGCAGTGCCGGCGTGACCTCCTTCAGCACCTGCAACTGCCCCTGGCTGGCATAGTCGTGATAGGAGGCGACGCAAACCGTCTCGATGACCCGGATGCCGAGTTCACGCGAGATGATGGCGGCCGGCACCAGGCCGCCGCGGGTGATGCAGACGATCGCCTTCCATTGGCCTTTGTTGGCGCCGGCAAGCCGCCAGGCGAGCGCACGCGCGTCGCGGTGGAACTGATCCCACGAGACGGGAAAGGCCTTTTCGGGAAGGGACATTTTTGCGCACTCCGCAGCGCGCGAAAATGCGCGCAGACACCTGAAGGAATGCGCGCGGAATTAACTGGAAAGCCTAGGCGTTGGCAAGTGGCGGCGGCAGGCGATCCCTGTGGACTTGCCGCCTGTGGACTTGCCGCTTGTCGACTTACCGTGACAGGAAAGCTGCCACCGGCACTGTGCGCAGCACCGTGCGCGTGACCCCGCCGAACAGCAACTGGCGCAGCCAGGAATGGCTGTAGGCGCCGAGCACGAGCAGGTCGGCTCCGGTTTCGGCAACCCTGGTCTGGATCACCTCGTCGACCGAGTGGCCGGCCGATTGCAGCACCGAGACGCTGACCGTGGCGCCATGCCTGGACAGGGCGGCGGCGATTTCGGCGCCGGCCGCCTCCGGGGCCTCGTCGAGCGTATCCGGCGGGTCGATGACGACAATATCGGTTTTTTCGGCCTCGATGATGAAGGGCAGGGCGTCGAAGGCGGCGCGCGCCGCTTCCTTGCTGCCGTTCCAGGCGAGCAGCACATGCTTGAAGCTGGTGACGAGCGGGCCTGAGTGCGGCACGACCAGCACCGGCCGGCCGGCGTCGTAGACCAGCGTGTCGACGTCGGCGCTCGGATCGCCGCCCGTCTCGCGCTGCGCGGCGATGATCAGGTCCGCGGTACGAACGGTTGGGATGCCGGTCAGCGCGCTGTCTCCGGAAAAGCTCTCAAGGCTGCGCCACTCGAAGGACAGGCCGGACTCCTCGACATGCCGGAGGAAAACCGCCCGCAATTTTTCAGCGCGCTCCTTGTTCATGTCGGCCGAAACCTGCAGGAACTCGGTGTCGGGAAAGCCTGTGGCCGAGGTGTAGGGGACGGGAAGCGCTTCGGCATGAATGCCGATGAGATGGCTCTCGAACTTGTCGGCAAGCGGAATGGCGCATTCGAGCACGCGCTCCGCGTCCTGTTCGTTCTGCAGTATGGCGACGATGGTCTTGAATCGCATGGTAACCCCTCAATTCACGGGCGATCGAAACTCGCCCGCATGAAACGTCACTGCACCATGCTTGGTTCCGGCTAATGCATGTCGCCCAAAAGCATACAATCGGGCACGAGGGTGCGCAGCGGATTTGGGATGACGACATACATAAAGACAAGAAACCTAAAGCGCGTCGCATGAATCCTCTTAGACGCGACGCGCTTTAGATCAGCTGGCCGCGCTGGCGAGCCTTGCGACCATCGCTTCGACATCGGCGCGGGCGGCGTCCAGCGCTTGCTGGCTGCGGGCACGGACGACCAGCTCGGTCCAGAACTTGCCGTCGCCATATTTTGGGTAGGAGCCGATGATCGTGTCCGGGTGCGCCTTCTGGATGCCGCCCAGCGGTCCGCCGACCAGGCCTTCGCCGAACGGACAGTGCACAGTGGCCGACAGCATTTTGGTGCCCGCCTTCAGCGTCGGCAAGACATTGTCGAGCATCGCCTGGAAAATCGACGGCACCCCGGCCATGACATGGACGTTGCCGATGCGAAAGCCCGGCGCGATCGACACCGGATTATCGATATGGTCGGCACCGCGCGGCATCCGCGCCATGCGCTTGCGCGCCTCGGTGTATTCGATGCCGCGCGCCGCGTAGCTCGCTTCCAGCATGGCATAGGCCTTGGCGTCGTAGTCGCAGGGCACGCCGAACGCCTTGGCAATGGCATCCGCGGTGATGTCGTCATGCGTCGGGCCGATGCCGCCGGTGGTGAAGACATAGGTGTAGCGGGCACGCAGGGCGTTCACTGCGGCGACGATCTCGTCTTCCTCGTCGGCAACGATGCGCACCTCCTTAAGGTCGATGCCGATCGCCGTCATGATGTCGGCGAGGTGGCCGATATTCTTGTCCTTGGTGCGGCCGGACAGAATCTCATCGCCGATGACGAGCATGGCGGCGGTGACGATTTCGGGCATAGGGAGGCTCCGGCAGAAGGTCGCGTTAGGCAGGCAGGTCGCCTGAGGCAGACAGGGTCGCCTGAGGCAGACAGGGTCGCCTGAGATAACGCGGTGGATGGTTGGCGGCAATGCGCCTCTTCTTCCTTCTCCCCTTGTGGGAGAAGGTGGATTGGCGCGCAGCGCCAAGACGGTTGAGGGGTGTTGGACGGAGTGCTGTTGGTGCCAAGCTGGAACACCCCTTGTGTCTCTCGAATCATGCATGATCGGGTTGGCGGGTGACCCGGGTCATGACCGGATCACCCGCTGCGGCGGAAGCCCGTACACCCCTTGGTATGAGTCCGTGGTTGAGCAAGGAGCTCCGTCGCATCTTCCATAGCCCGAACGGTTGCCAGGGTTCGACCCCGCACCAGCAAGGAAGGGATCAGAGGATGACACAAATTGCGTTTCATGTCGGCATCGATGTGGCCAAGGATCGACTGGACGTGGCCATTCTGGAAACAGGGGAGTTGTTCACAGTCGACAACACCGAAGCCGGTTATGCGGCGTTGGTCGAGCGGCTGTCGGACAACGAGATCGGTGCCATCGGTCTTGAGGCGAGCGGCGGCTATGAACGCGCTGTACTCAAGGCGCTGTGGCAAGCAGGGCTTCCGGTGCGTCGCATCAATCCGCACAGGCTGCGCCAGTTCGCGCGTGCAGCCGGCATCAACGCCAAGAACGATCGCATCGATGCCCGTTTGATCGCCCGCTTCCTGGCGACGCTACCAGTGCATCCGGTGGAGCTCGATCCAAGCCTGCAACTGGTGATCGAACTGGTCACGGCACGGCGCCAGCTCCAGGCCGAGCTCAGCCGCGTCAACAATCAGGCCGAGCACGTGCGCGATGCTGCTCTCAAGCGCCTGGCCAAGCGGCGTGCGACCCGGCTCAGTGCCGATATCCTGCTACTCGACAAACGCATTGCCCAAGCAATTGCGGCCGATCCCGCTCTGGCTCAGCGCGACCGCCTGCTGCGTTCCACGCCCAGCGTCGGTCCGGTCCTGAGTGCCACACTGATCGCGCTGCTATCCGAACTGGGTCGCCTGTCCAACCGGCAGATCACCGCCCTGGTCGGGCTCGCCCCCTATGACCATGACAGCGGCAAGCTCAAAGGCAAGCGATGCATTTGGGGTGGCCGCGAGCCTGTCCGCAACGTCCTCTACATGGCCGCGCTCAGTGCCGGAGTTCATAACCCCGTCTTCGCCACTTTCCGCCAGCGGCTGCGCTCCAACGGCAAGGTAGCAAAGGTCGCCATCGTCGCCGTCATGCGCAAGCTCATCACAACCCTCAACGCTATGGTGCGCACCAACAAACCCTGGAATCCGGCTTCCGTTTGAAGCACGGTTGCTCATCCGACCTCGCTTCGCGAGGCCACCTTCTCCCACAAGGGGAGAAGGGAGAAGGCGCCCCGCAGGGCGCTATTCCTTCACCGCTCCGGTCATCGAGGAAACGTAGTGCTCGACGAAGAACGAATAGAGCACCACCACCGGCAGCGAGCCGATCAGGGCTCCGGCCATCAGCGCTCCCCATTCATAGACGTCGGAGCGGACAAGCTCCGTGAGCACCCCGACCGGCACAGTCTTGTTTTCGGACGACTGGATGAATGTCAGCGCATAGATGAATTCGTTCCATGACAGGGTGAATGCGAAGATGCCGGCGGAAATCAGGCCGGGCACCGACAGCGGCAGCACGATCTTCATGAGGATCTGCCAGCGGCTCGCCCCGTCGATGAGCGCGCATTCTTCCAGTTCGAACGGGATCGAACGGAAGTAACCCATCAGCAGCCAGGTGCAGAAAGGCACCAGGAAGGTCGGGTAGGTGAGGATGAGCGCGAACGGGGTGTCGTAAAGCCCAAGGTTGAACACCATCACCGACAGCGGGATGAACAGGATCGACGGCGGCACGAGATAGGCGAGGAAAATCGCCAGCCCGACCTGCCGCGCCCCGGAAAACCGCAGCCGTTCGATCGCATAGGCCGCGAACACCGCAGCCAGCAGCGACAGGAACGTGGCGGCGGTGGAGATGATGATCGTGTTGAGCAGCCAGCCCGGATAGGACGTATCGAACAAGAGATAGCGGATGTGCTCGAAGGTCGGATGCACGACCCATAATGGATTGAAATTGGCGTAGTCGGTCATCTCGAGGTTGGGTTTGATCGCCGTGATCGTCATCCAGTAGAACGGGAACAACAGCACGATGACGAACACCAGCAACGGCAGATAGACCGTCACCACGCGCCGCGGCAGGCTCTGAAGGTAGCCCATGCCGCCTTCGTCGAGTTCCGGACGTTTCGTTTTTTTGATCGTGGCCATGTCAGTCTCCGCCGCCTTGCTGCCATTTGCGGCGTTGCAAGCCGAAATAGCTGAACAGGATCGCCGCAAGCAGGAACGGGATCATGGCGACCGCGATGGCGGCGCCCTCGCCAAGCTGGCCTCCCGAAATGCCGCGCTGAAACGACAATGTCGCCATCAGATGGGTGGCATTGACCGGTCCGCCGCGGGTCAGCACGTAGATCAGCTGGAAATCGGTGAAGGTGAACAGCACCGAGAACGTCATGGTGATGGCGATGATCGGCGTCAGCAGCGGCAGCGTCACAAAACGGAACAATTGCCAGCGACTAGCGCCGTCGAGCGTGGCGGCCTCGTAGAGCGACTGCGGTATAGTCTGCAAGCCGGCCAGCAGCGTGATCGCCACGAACGGAATGCCGCGCCAGACATTGGCGGCGATGACCGAAGCGCGCGCGTTCACAGGATCGCCGAGGAAATTGATGCGATGGTCGATCAGGCCCATTTCCATAAGTGCCCAGGACAGGATCGAGAACTGCGAATCGTAGATCCACCAGAAGGCGATTGCCGACAGCACCGTCGGCACCACCCACGGCAGCAGCACGATCGCGCGGAAGAACGATTTGAAGGGAAGGTTCTGATTGAGAATAAGCGCCAGCCAGAGGCCGAGCGCGAACTTCAGGATCGAGGCACTTATCGTGTAGAGCAAGGTGTTGAATACGGAGAGCCAGAAGACGGCGTCATCCGACAGATATTGGTAGTTTTCGATGCCTATGAAGATGCCGGGGCGGCCGATGCGGGCATCCGTGAAGCCGAGCCAGATGCCGAGCCCGAGCGGATAGGTCAGGAAGACCAGCAGCAGCGCTGCCGCCGGCAGCATGAAGCCGAAGCCAAGCGCGTTCCTGCTGTCGGCCAGGAGCGACAGGCTCCGCGACAGGATCGACGGACGCGGCTGAACGGCAGCGGACGACACGGCCATGGGACGGCTCCTCATAAGCTCTGCTGGCATGGTGGCCTGAGTGGCCGCCACACGATTCTGGGAAACAGACCGGGCAGCGCGGTCGCGGCTGCCCGGCTCGGCAGTGATCAAACGCGATAGTAGCGGTTGGCGCGTTTTTCCGCCTCTTCCATCGCCTCCTGCGGCGTCGCCTGGCCGGTCACCGCCTTGGCGAACATGTCGACCAGGACATAGTCGGCCATGGTCGCCGCCGAGGCGTAGCCGAGCGGCCCGGCATAACCGTTGGGACGCAGCGTCGCCGAGGCTTTGGCGTAAGCTGCGTTGTTCGGGTCGGCCGTCCACACAGGATTGTTCTCGAAGGCTTTGAGTGTCTGGCAGCAATAGCCGGCGGAGGAGGTGATCCACTCTGCCATTTGCTGTTCCTCGAACATGAACTGCAGATAGGCCTTGGCCGCGTTGGGGTAGGGCGTGTAGTCGAAGATCACGGCCGTGGTCACCTGGAACAGCTCGACCGATTTTCCGACAGGACCGATCGGTAGGCTGGTCGTGCGCATGTCCTTGGCGATTTCAGCCAGTTTCGGATCATTGTCCTTGTTGGTCTTGGCCGTGTTATACACGGAAATGCCGTTGGCGATGACGCCCAGTTCGCCGGCCAGGAAGGCGCGGTTGTTGTTCACGTCGAGCCAGCTTTCGGTGCCGGGGATGAAGGTCTTGTAGAGTTCCTGCGCGTATTCGATCGCCTTGAGCGTCTCGGGGCTGTTGATCGTCACCTTTCCGCTCTCGTCGACCATCTGGCCGCCATGGCTCCACAGCAGCCAGTGAGCATAGTTGTTGCCGTCGCCGACGCCATGGCCGTGCGTGAAGCCGGCCGGATGCCCCTTCGCCTGCAAGGCCTTGCAAAGCTCGAGGAAGCCCGCCGTGTCCTTCGGAAACTCCGAGAAGCCGGCCTCCTTCACCCAGCTTTCCCGATAGACGATGGCATTGCCGATGGTGGCCAGGGGCAGGCCGAGGAATTTTCCCTCCCGCGTCGCATACTGCTTTGGTCCGTCGTGCCAGCCGCCATATTTCGTGCCGAGATACTCACCCAGTTCCGACACGTCGTGCAGCTTGTCGGGGTACTGGTGCGGGTCGTCGAACCAGACCAGCATCAGATCTGGGCCGGAGCCGACATTGGCGGCAACCGCCGCCTTGGGGCGAATGTCCTCCCAGCTTTCCTTGTCGACACGGACCTCGACGCCTGTCGCCTCGGTGAACCGCTTGGTGTTGGCCAGCCATTGGTCTTCATCGCCCTGAACGAACGGCGACCAGCGCAGCATGCGCAGCTTTGCGCCGTCTTCGGGCTTGTACGTCAACCCCTCCTGGGCAAAGGCGGAAGAGCCGACGAAGCGGCTTCCCAAGGCTCCCGCCGCCACGCCGGCGGTCGTGCGGATCACGTCACGTCTGGTGAATTTCATGCTCGTTTCCTCCTGTTTATTGTCGCGCCTTATGGTTCTTACTGCCGGGCGCGCAGTTCGAAGCGCTGCCCGGTTTCGCCATGAAGGAGATGGATGAGGCCCGGTTCGGCCGTGAGCCGGACGGTCTCGCCCGGCGTGAAGGAATGGCGCTCGCGGAAATTGGCGACGATCTCGTCACCGCCGGCCGTCCGGCCGATAAGCTGCACTTCCGACCCGGTCGGCTCGACCACCACGACGGTGACTGGAATGCCGTCGTCTTGGGATAGCCGCAGATGCTCGGGGCGTATCCCCAGCACCACCTGCTCGCCACTGCCGGTCGACGGCACTGCGGCCAGCGGCAGGGAAATCCCCCCGGAGCCGCGAAAAGACGGTGAGCCGCCATCCGTCGCGATTTCGCCCCTCAGCATGTTCATGGCGGGCGAGCCGATAAAGCTGGCGACAAAAAGATTGTTGGGCCGGTCGTAGAGTTCCAATGGCGGCCCGATCTGCTCGACGATGCCGTCATGCATGACGACGATCTTGTCGGCCATGGTCATGGCCTCGATCTGGTCGTGGGTGACATAGACCGTCGTGGTCTTCAGGCGCTGGTGCAGTTCCTTGATCTCGGCGCGCATCTGCACCCTGAGCTTGGCGTCGAGATTGGACAGCGGCTCGTCGAACAGGAAGACCGCCGGATCGCGCACGATCGCCCGGCCCATCGCGACGCGCTGGCGCTGGCCGCCGGAAAGCTGCCTGGGATAGCGCTCCAGCAACGGCACCAGCCCCAGGATCTCGGCGGCGCGCCTGACGCTGGCAGCGCTTTCGGCTTTCGCAACACCCTTGAGCATCAGCGAGAACGCCATGTTCTCGGCGACGGTCATGTGCGGGTAGAGCGCGTAGTTCTGGAACACCATGGCGACGTCGCGCTCTTTTGGCGCAACGTTGTTGACGACGCGCTCGCCAATCGCGATCTGGCCGCGCGAAATCTTTTCCAGGCCGGCGATCATCCTGAGAAGGGTCGATTTTCCGCAGCCCGACGGCCCGACCAGCGTGACGAACTCGCCATCCTCTATATCGACGCTGACACCGTGGAGAATCTCGACGGTTCCGAATGATTTGTAGACATCGCCAATCGCGACAGACGCCATCGATTTCCTCCCGAATGCTTCCTGCGACGTCTTCGAAGGAAACCGCTTTCCTGACTGGCCGCGGCAGTTCCCAAAGCTCCTCCCTGGTCACGCGCGATGATGAAACGGTAGCGCTACCAGACTGCCCTGTAAAGCGGTTGCGTGGCAAGCGCCCTTCTTCGCCGCGCCTGATCGTGTTTGTCCCCAATGGGATTGGAGTTCGCCATGTCCAGGGTCGCAGCAGGAGAATGATTTGCCCAGCCCCAGCTCTTAAAACCGGAGGTGCGAGAAGGCATCAGCTACGACACCAGCCTAATCGGAAACTTCGGTTTGCGGCCGGTCGCGGCCGTCGGCGAGCTCGTCGTGCCATTTGCCTTCGGCGTCCTCGTACTGGATGCCGTCGGTGGTGCCGGCGACCTGCTGTTCGGCCGAAGCGATCTCGGCGGCGCGCAGCGCGTCTTCGTGAGTAGGGAACGTCTCCGAAAATGTCTCGCCGACCTTATAGGCCCAGCCCCCGTCATGCTCGACGATCTTGTAGGTCAGCTTGGCCATGAAATCCTCCAGTGGAAAAAGCTCAGGTTGCTCAATGCGGTTTGCCTTGGGGCAGTTTGCGGTCGGGCAGTTTGCCTTCGGGCAATCTCTCTTCGGGAACCAGCACGTCCGATTCCATGGCGGCCTCGACCAATGCCCGGCGCGCATCCGCTGTCGAACGATAACCTTCCAGCACTTTTAGGCAAGTGTCGAGAGCATCGCGATGCCGAGGGCCACGATTGAGCGGCCAGACGGTCATCAGGCACTCCGCAGCTTCCTGGGTGCTGCGGATCTCACGGTATTTGCCGACACGGCCAAGTTCGACCACGACTGGCTTTTCAAAAGGCTTGCTGTCCATCATCGCCGCCAACGCGGAGCCGCTGATTTGGTTGCACGCCCCTTGGCGTGCGCAAAAGTCTCGGGGTAACGGTCGTTGCGGCGGCGGCCCTGCAATCGGGCCGGTCAGCCGGCCGCCTTCATCCAGTGCTGCATCGTTGTCACCGAGCGGGCAAGCTGCGGCGCCGGCTGGATTTTTTCGCCGAAGGTGGCCGCGGCGCGCCACGCCCAGCGCGGATCGGCGAGGAAGGCGCGGGCCAAGGCCACCATGTCGGCACGGCCCTCGGCGACGATCGCCTCGGCCTGCTTCGGATCGTCGATCAGGCCGACGGCCCGTGTCGGGATGCCGGCGCCGTTGCGAACGGCTTCCGCCAGATGCACCTGGTAGCCGCGACCTGCCGGCAGCTTCTGCAGGGGCGAATTGCCGCCGCTCGAGCAGCAGAGATAGGCGACATCAGCTGATTTCAGCGCCTTGGCCACTTCGATTGCGTCGTCGACGTCGAAGCCGCCATCGACCCATTCCTTGACCGACAGACGCGCCCCGAGCATCAGCCCGGGCACTGCCTTTCTCACCGCCTTGGCGATCTCGACGACAAAACGCATGCGGTTTTCCAGCGAGCCGCCCCAGCGGTCGGTGCGCTGGTTGGAAAGCGGCGACAGGAACTGGAAGATCAGATAGCCGTGCGCCGCGTGCAATTCGATGAAATCGAAGCCGGCACGTTCGGCCCGCCTTGCCGCCTCGGCGAAGCGTTCGATGATCTGCAGGATCTCCTCATCCTCCAGCGCCCGCGGCACCTGCCAGCCCGTGTCGTAGGCGATTGCCGAGGCCGACACGATCGGCCACGGGTCCTGATCGGCGTTCAGCGGCCCGCCGCCTTCCCAAGGTTTTTGGTTGGAGGCCTTGCGGCCGGCGTGGGCAAGCTGCGTGCCGAACCTGGTGCCGGGGGCGGCGACGCGCTTGGCCGCATCCAGCGCGCGCCGGGCGGCCGCCTCGTTGTCGTCGGAATAAAGGCCGAGGCAGCCATGCGAGATGCGGCCGCGCCGCTCGACGTCGGTCATCTCGACGGTGACCATGCCGGCGCCGGACATCGCCAGGTTCATCCAGTGATACAGGTGCCAGTCGCTGGCCGAGCCGTCTTCGGCGGAATACTGGCACATCGGCGCCACCGCAATGCGGTTGGGAAAGGTGAGGCCGTCAAGCGTGATCGGCTGGAAAAGGGAAGGGGTCATCAGGAAACTCCGGGGAGGGGCTGTCGCTATTTAGGCAATGGTTTGCGCCTGCGCCATACACGAGGCGGTGAGCGCTGCCCGTCTGCCCCTGCCGGGCACCTCAAACGTTCCGCAGCAGGCACCGTCGGCCAAGCTGCTGTCGGGATTGCGCGAAGGCCCGATCACCGCTACGCCTCGCCGGCAACACGGAGTTCACCATGGAAGACCGCATTCGCATCCGTTCGGAGGAAGTCCTTTCCGACGACTGGGCAGTCCTGAAAAAGACCGTCCTCGACTATCGCCGGCGCGACGGGCAGTGGGAGACGCAGATCCGCCAGACTTACGATCGCGGCGACGGTGCGGTGATCCTGCCTTACGACCCGGAGCGCTCGACGGTTCTGCTGGTGCGGCAGTTCCGCTACGCGGCCTACGCCACCGGCCACCGCGAGCCGCTGATCGAGGCCTGCGCCGGCCTGCTCGATGAACACGATCCCGAAACCTGCATCCGCAAGGAGGCGGAAGAGGAACTCGGCTATAGGCTGAAGGACGTCGAACGGCTGTTTTCGCCCTTCATGAGCCCCGGCAGCGTGACCGAGCGGCTCTGGTTTTTTGTCGCCCGCTATTCGCCGACCGACCGCATCTCCGATGGCGGCGGCGCGCCGGACGAAGGCGAAGACATCGAGGTCCTGGAAATGCCGCTCGACGAGGCGCTGGCCGGCATCCACGACGGCAGCATTATCGACGCCAAGACCATCATCCTGATCCAGCATCTGAAGCTGAACCCGATCCGGGCTTGATCCATGCCGGAAGCTGGATGCCGCCGAGGAGCACCGTCGGTGTGCTGGTGCGGACGACGGGAATCGAACCCGTACGATCAGAGATCGAGGGATTTTAAGTCTCTTTCTAGGTGTCAACCCTTGGGTATCCAAGAGGGCACTGAGCCAACCGACGATGGCGCAAGATAGAGACGATCGAGGCGGCGGAACTGGCCGCTCGCGCTGCCAGAGCCGCATCCAAAAAACAAAGTCCAGTGGCGGAAAACGTCAGATTTCAGTGCTGAAGCCGCACCACAAACATCAAATCCATAGTGCGGAAACCGACACTACAGGGCTTGGTGCGGAAATGCAGCCGAGGCGATTTCAGGTGAGGCAAAAGACTCACATATTGCTGGCTGGGCTATTGGGATCCACCTTCATCAGCCGTTCCTTGGCCTCGACCACACGCCGTTGAGTTCGTATTCTGCTGCACAGCGCGTTATTCTCGGCGATCATTTCTTCTGTACGTGAGAGCGCGAGCTCGGCCCGTTTGATGCGTTGCTCGGGAGTCTCGGCCGCCGTCCCGTGGCCGTGGGGTTCCATGGTGTCCATGAGTTTGTAACACATGGCGGGCGATATCGTTCCTTGATGTCGGGCAAAACGGGTGTCGCATGAGCGCGGCCCTACTGATCCGCGCGTTGGTCTCCGATCGTGTTTGCTTCGGCCAACCTAGCCAGCGCCTGTTCGACCTTTTGGGCCGAGGCGTCCGTGCGCTTGATGTGCTTCAAAACTTGCTGCCTCAGCAGCACGAGCCTTGCGGCACGGTATATCTCTCCGTGTCTCGCATCTTCAAGGTGGAGGGTCGCGAGCATCATGGGTCAATCCTTCCGATCGATCTTCGTCATGCGTTCCCTGGCCTCAATGACGCGTTTTTTCTCGGACCGTATGCGGTCGCACAACGCGATATTGACGGCGACGCAGCCATCGTCCGCCAACTTCGCACGCTTAAGCGAGCGCTCGGCCCGTTTGACGCGCAGCCTGGCATTGGCCAGTTCGAAGCTAAAAATATCAATCATCATCATACCGCTTCGTTGCGGTCCCTTCGAATGTTAACCGGCGTAAATCCCATTTGTTCCGACAGCACGCGGCGCATCACCGGGACGGAGCGATCTGACTGAGCCGGGGAGATCGTCGCGTCTGATCGACGTCGCGGGCGTCGACCAATCGGCACAAGAGCGCAAAGCCGGCGGCCTGATCCCTCAACTGGCCAATCAACAAGCCCGCTGCCTCACGGGTCGCGGGCTCGTTAGCTTGATGGCCTGTTGGTGCTTGCGCATGGCAAGCTCAAGGCAGAGCGCGAGACGCACAATGCGAAACGAGGGTGGCGGGAGCCGAGGGAGCTTTGCCATAGCCCGTATAACATATGTTAAGCCGGAATGTTCCTCGGTCCAGCCGCTGCGTCACGGTGGCGGGCTATTTGAATCTCGATAATGCTGCGGTTTAGTGGCCATCGCGCTTCGAAGGCGAGGCACTTGATCAGATCGATTGCAAGCCCGACCGTGTTGTTTCAACGTGGTGCGGACGACGGGAATCGAACCCGTACGATCAGAGATCGAGGGATTTTAAGTCCCTTATCCGGTGGTGCGGGCGACGGGGGTCGAACCCGTAAGTCACTGAGGACGCAGGATTTTAAGTCCTGTGCGGTTACCAGTTTCGCCACGCCCGCAAGTCACCGTGGCACCGTATGTCACAGCCCATGTCACAAGTGCAAGGCCCGCTAAGAAACCTCGTTTCCTGCGACATGGGAAAGAGGCGACGGTCTGGTTCAACGGGCGAGGTACCGAAGGCCGGAGCCGATGAGTACCCCGCCAAGTGCCCATGTCCATGCGCCAATCCAGACCGGGTGAGATAGCCAAAAGCTGAAACTCAGCTCTCGGGCTTCAACGAAGTATCCGACGATCACTAACAACACTGCCCCGATCAGGGACGCAATCACAAAGTCTAGCACAACTGATTTCTGCATAGCGCTCACTCGACGCCAAAACACAGAATTGCGCAAGGCCGCCGCTAGGCGACCTCATCTGTCGAGTTCCTGTTTGCGGGATCATGCCATTGGATGCGATCTCGTTTGGGAACAAATCCAGCCGCCGCCCGGGCAGCTTTGTTGATGGCTGCGCTGGAACAAGCTCGCCGCCCAAATATGGGACCTTGAGCGGTCGTGGCGATATGGAGATAGCTACCGTATCTCTCACGCAGCCCTTTGTTGATGTATTTGCCGAGGCTTTTGTATTTCGATTGGTCGACGGCTTTGGACTTGACGTCGAACTCGCCGGGGGTGCGGCCTTTAGCCTTTCTCACCCATCCGGGGAGCTTCCGCAGAAACTCAGCCCGCAGCGCCTGAGGGACGTAAACAACCCAATTGGCATGGGCCTGACCATTGGGGTTTTCCAGGGTGTAGACATACAGCGCCGGCTTCGGCGAGCCATAGACCTTCTTTGTCCGCCAATTGTACCAGTCACGGTATTTGTCCCTGACCCTTGTGAAGAGCCAGGCAGCTATGTCGGCATCTTCAGCAGGGAAGTTGACGACCACATAGAGGTTGAGCGAACAACTTAGATACCGAGCGAAATCCATGGCGTGCAGGATATTCTCGGCAGGTACTACATTTAGGGCGTAGGTGTGGTTGGAGTACTGGATTTTGGGCACGTTCCGCGAACCTCTACTAAAGGTTGTGTGGTCCTCCCTTCTCGTGCGGTACCAGATGTGGCATTCGGTCGCAATAATGTTCATGGTTTATCCCCATCAACTTTCCGTCAGGTCACCAGCGTCACGCCACGACCTTAAGGGCAGGATGCATCCCCTCGGGCTCAAGAGCGGAGGCTGCCAGTTCGAGGGCTGATGGTGCCAGCTTCATGTACCGCTCTGTGGTGACGAACGAGGCATGATCCATCCATTCCTTGATGCGCTTGGCGTCGACACCACGGGTCACCTTGTCCCCAGAGACGGCTCAGTTCGTTGCGCTGAAGCTGATGACGGCGTCAGCAAAGCCGACCGCCACCAATGTCGCGATGATGATCTGCGACAGCAAATGCGAGAGCCGTGCTACCCCTGTCAGGGCAAGGCGAACTGGATCGTTCGCGCTTATGGTCAGAGGGTTGAGTAGGCTTGCGGTGGTGGAGTAATTACTTGTCGGCGCGGTCGATAATTTCGCGCTTCAGACTTTCCACTTTACCGGATACCGCCCGCTTTGCCCGTACACTCTTGGCGGCCGAATTGAGGAACAATTCTCGCATGAGCCGCATGAACCAGCGGCCAAACAAGACAACTACAAGCAGTGCTGTACCGGCCAAGATGAAAATCATCTTCTCATCGAAGGACCGCTGCGCAACTGCATCCCGTTCAGCCTGGGCCAAGTTGTCCAAGTAAATCTGCTGGTTCTGCGCCTTTTCAGCGGCAGTCGGCGGGGGCTGGTTCGTGGCGTCAACAAACGGCATTTCCGCACTCAATCCCAACGGCGATAGTTAGACCCGGAAGCCTGTACAGGCCGGCAGCTTAGCGCGTTCGACGTAGCGAGCGAACAAAGAGAACAAGGGCTCCAAACACAAACACGGGGTTACGGTCACCGCGCCACCCCGTCCGCGCCAGAAACTCGGCCTCTCGTGGATCTGTCTGGCCAAGCGGCCCCCTTTCAACATGTTCCCGAGAAGGCGCAACTCGCTTTGCAGCCTTAAGCTCGTCAAGGCGCGTGCCCAATCCCTTGAGCCGCGCTTGGAACTCGTTGTCCGTCAAGGGCTCCATACATCTGTTATCGCACCAACTCTGGGTTGGAGCAACACCGCGCTACAACGCGTGAACAGACAGGGAACAAAAAGCCTGTGGGAAAAGGCCGCCACGGCAGGCGCGAGTCATCTGCAACCAGTACATTAACAATCGTGCGGACCCGAAATTCGTGTCCTCACGTTGTAAAGTGCGCTGGGTGGGATCGCAGCTGTCGCCTGACAAGTGATAAGGCTACGATCCCGAGTACCAGCTTGGCGCTATGCCCGCGTTCGGGAGGTAGGCTGAACCCCTATCTCCCGTTCGGTACTCTGGCCCGAAGTCGCATCTTGTGCAACTTCACCCATACAAGAATCTTGTTCAAAAGCGTCAAGCTTCAATCCTCCATGCGTCAATCCTGACGGGTTTGTCACGGACCTCGACCTTGCCCCGGCGACCGGCCAGGAGCCGCGCCACAGTGACCGCAGCGGTGCGCTTCATGTGATACCCGAGCGTCGTGTGGGCACCGTCTGGATGCTCCGTGAAGAGCAGCCACTTGTTGCCCCGCTCGGTGTGTTCCGCGAGGCGCTGGACTACGAACTTGCTCATGCATTGATCTCACTTCGCGATGAAATAGAGGGGGACGAGGATGGCGAACACGACGATCCAGAGGGTGATCAGGTCGGTGATCATGCTGAAACCTCCCAGTAGAGGTGCGGCCAGTTGATCTTGTGTTCGGCCAGCATGTCGTCGCGCCAGTCAGCCTCGGCAGCCTCCCAGCCCTCGCCACCCCTGAAGACGCGGACGTCCAGGATGTCGATGTATGGGTGTGGCGTGGTGTAGGGCTTCTCGGCGGAGCGATCCTTGTCCCAGAAGGCGAGGTGTTCGGGCCAGTCGACGCGGATGACGTTGCCGTAGCCCTCATGCTCCCCGCTGGCCACCTCCTCGGATGCACCATTTGCGCCCCTCATGCGCCCATAGCGCGCACCATCAGATGCATAATCTCCAAGTGAACGTTGAAATCATTGGGGAATTGCCGGCGTTGTGGCATAGCCTGTGACATGCAAGGCGACATGACGCGCCGCGTGGCTGGAAATGAAGGGGCACGGGGGGTCGTCGCGCGAGCCAGTTATCCGATGGGTCGTAAGAAAATTTGGCCCGGATATTCCGACCCCTCCTTTTGACCCCGTTCACCCGAATTGTCTATCCGAGCTAGCTCAAGCGGCCGATTTGGGGGCGATCTATATCGGCTACAAATGACCTGTCGCTTGACGCTGGGGTCAATAGGGTGGGCACTCGTCACTGGGTGGGCACGCGCGTCAGGCCGGGTGTGTAGGCTGGGGTTACGGAAGTCGCATTTGAGGGTCCGTCCCCGGCCGCACGCTTGAGACACCCGCCCGGGTGGCCTTGGGGGCGGCACTAGCCGGTGTAAGACTGACAGCGTGCCCAAGGCTCCGCTGTCTGGGTCCCGTCATCGCTCAGTCACTATTTAGTTGTGCTGCCACTGCACCTTGCGAAGGCAGCTCAAAGCAGCGGGGACTAACCCCAAGCCCCCCGCCCGGTCCCCGCTGCTCATTTACCGTCACGGAACCCCGAAGGTCTAGCCGACCCAGAGCGCCATCCTTTTGGTACGAAATCGTACATTGATTTTTTCCGGGAAAGTGCAACAAGTGGTTACTTGGGGCAGCGGCTCGGGCAACTCTCGGGTGAACGTTAAGACGACCAACGGGCGCACAGTCAGGGACCTTGTTACGGAGGTCATCGTGGCAGCGCCATACGGCGGAATCGTCTCCGTTAAGGCCACCATAGCAGCGGTGCGCGAAGATGGCCCCCATTGGGAAGTGACCGACTGTGATCTGATCGAGTTTATCGTGGAGGCGGCTCCGGCATTTGGGCGCGCGGTAGCCTTCGACGTTCGCGAATGATCCTCTAATGGCTGTCAGTTGATCAGCCAGTCCTTCGCGCTCAGAAATCTGTTCCAAACATTCCGACCAACCAACTACCGGAACAGAAGACACCGGGGGGGACATTTAGATAAGAGGACGTTAGCAATTGAGGAACCTCTTATGAACCCGACCGAATTGCAGGCGATTGGCGACACGCTGATGCGGGTAGTGACGCCAGAGATGACACCTAAACAGCTCCTGAAGGCTGCAAAGAAGGAGCATCCGGACGCGTCGAAAAAGGACATCGCTCGCGCGGCGTTCTTCTCGATTATTTCCAACGCTGATCAAGACATCGGCAAATCCAGGAATTTGCAAGCGTTTGCGTTGGCGGAGCGAACCCAACAATCTGACTAAGATTGATGGTCGACATGCGAGGTCCTGGGTCCCAAACATTCCTGACCCCTAACGGAACCAATCCGTGACCTGCGAGTTGCGGCTCGGGCGGGGTTGGGACATGCCGACATGGCAAAGCGTGACGCAGCGGGCCATAAGACCCTTGCCGATACCGTTCGGGAGTTGATCGGTACCGAAGACAATCGTCGTCATGTCCACAAGCTGCTTGGGCTGGAGGTCGAACAGGAACTGACGCCAACTCTGGCATCATTGCTTGAGGCGATCGGAAAGGCCGGTCGGGACGAAACTCCATAGCTGCCCTTACGGGTCCTGCTAAGGGGGAGCCCGCCGCCGTTGAGGGAACAACGACGGACCCCACAGCGGCTGCATTCCACGGAGAATCGACCGCCGCAATTCTAAACCCGCGCGGGCCTACATCGTTCCTCCTGGTTCTCCCCTCCGGTGTTCGTGAAGACCGAGCTGGTCGGTGTCAGCTATGCCTGCAACAATGTCCGAGGTGCATCCGAGCAGCTCGTGGAGTGGAACAAGAGGGGACCCAAGTGGCACCATGCGTCGGCCCTATGCCTTCGAGCCCTGGAGGGTGAGGAGGTCGATCCCAAGGAGATACGGCAGGCATTCGAGGCTGCCGCTAAGGAGGCCAAGAAGCTCATCCCTCACCAATCTGGCAGGTAGGGGTCTCCTAGGTCCCTGTGCCCCCTCGGCTACACCAGTGGAGAACTGCTGGGGTACAGGAACGCAAGGCTGCCTCTCGGGAGCAACAGAACCTTGCCACTGAGGCGATGCGAAGCAGGGCCACCGCTGAGGTGGCTGCCGGCGAAGCCGGTGTGACGGGCCTCTCCGTCGATGCCCTGATCGCTGACTACTACGGGCAGCAGGGTCGCTACGAGCGCACCCTCGACAACAATTACCAGATGCAGGCCGACTATCTCCGAGGCGAGATGGACGCAACTCAGGCGCAGGCCGAGGGCCGCATCAACTCGGTCCAACAGGGCCAGAGGCCATCCTTCGCCGACGCTGCCATCCGTATCCTCGGTGGCGGTCTCGATGCGTACGGCGGGTATCAACGCGCTAAGGCAGCAGGGGTCGCTTAATGGCAGGACAAGGAAGAGTTCAGACACCGGAGCTTCAGGCCAACATTCGGCTTCAGCCAGCTCCGATGCAGTCTGACACATACGCAGCACCGGCACAGCCGGCCAGGAACGAGAACATGTTCCGTTTGGCTGACGCCCTCGGGTCATTCTCGAACACCCTCGGGAACCTCGTAGGTGTCGTCGGCAAGCCCGACAAGGCTGCCCGCGAGCGTGAAGAGGCCATGTTCCAGAAGCGGATCGCCGGCCAGACCCTCGAAGAGACCCGCAGGGACATCGCTGAGGGCCGCATGTCGGTGACGGACGACAAGTTCGCCAACGCCGCGCGCCAGTCCGTCTACGGCAACAAGTGGGCTCAGGGCCTTGCGCAGGAAACCGACACCGAGCTTCAGACCAGCTTCGATTGGGACAAAGGGAACCCCGAACAGTACCTCGCTCAGAAGTTCCAAGAGAGCATCGAGAAGAGCGGCCTGACGGACCCGAACGCCATCGCGTCGGCTGCCAAGGCGTGGGACCAATACAAGACCTCGGTCCTCGCCAAGCAGGACAAGTACCGGATCGATCGCACCAACCAGTCGACCGTCGACACCGCCTTCACGGTGGTAAGCGACAAGGCCAACGAGTGGATCGCCAACGGTGTCGCGCCGGATCAGTTCGCCAAGAACCTCAACGCCATGCGCGGCGAGCTGGGAACCAAGGGCTCCCTCGGTGCCAACGAAGAGACGCTCGATCAGGAGTACCTCAACACCGCCGCCAGGATCGCCCAGACGAACCCTGAGTACGCCGTGGCGATGCTTGATGCGGAATACAGCGGACGGTCTGGAAAGACCACCCTGTCGTCGCAGCGGGCCTATCGTGACCGCGTCCTGCAGATCAAGGCTGAGGCTGCTAAAGCCATCGGCGTTGTCGTTGACCGTGTTCTTAAGGAGAACGGTCTCACCAGTGGCCAATCGGCGGGCGATGTCGGCGTACATCAGACGGGACATGATCAGGGTGTCGCGAACGGTGCCTTTTGGCTTGAACCAAGGGCGCACCTTCTGGATCGCTGGCACGTCGAAGTCTTGGATGTTGTGGCCGACGATGACGTCAGCCTCCATCAGCAGCTTCAAGCCAAAGTCGATGCTCGGGCCGGTCTCGATGTGCCGGCCAGCTTCAACGACAAGCTCTTCGGGGTGGTGGTCGTGACAGGACCAGATGCCGCCTGTCTCGGTATTCTTGATGACCAACGAATGGATCGTGGTCATCTCTGGGATCAGTCCGTTCGTCTCGATGTCGAAGACGAGGGTGGTCTGACCCATTAGGTGAGTAGGGCCAACTGCTTGTCGAGGGCCTTGTTCTCGTCGGCCAGAACCCTGATCTGCTGTCGCAGTTCACTGGTCTGGGCCGCGATCTGAGCGAGCCCGTCACGTTCCCGTTCGAGTTCCTTGAAGCGGTTGTAGAGCTGTCGTTTCTCTTCCTTCTCAGCGAGTAGGAGTTGGGTCAGGTTGGTGATGGCTTGGTTGGCCAATGGATACCTCTTGAATTGCGCTCACCACGTCCCTCCACGCTTCCGCGAACAGGACGATGGTGGCAGTTCTGCCTTGGAGGATTAGGCGGGAGCCCTCGCGCCGAACGATCAGCGCAGAGGGGATGTTCTCGTTCGTGTGGTCGAAGGTCAGATGTCTTGGCATTGCTCGGATAGAGGCAATGGGCGATACTGTGGCTTGATCGCCGGTACTCGACCGCCAGAGGGAAAATGACCGACAAGGAACCTGGGGAAGATACGAGAATTGATATCTTCGATTTGCCCGGCACAACGGAGCGATACACCAGATACTATGAAAGGCTGGGGCTGTATGGGCGGCTGAAGGTGACTTCCGGGCTGGTGTTCTTCGGGATTTGCCTCTTCGTGCTCTGGCTGGAGATCACGAGCCACTAGCATCGTCTGAGCCTCTTTCAGAAAGGTAGGTCGTCATCGCTCTCGTTCGAGAAGCCATGTTCTTTGGCGTCCTTGTCTTTGAATGGGTCGTCGTCCCGCACGAGCAACCGACCAGTCTCCTGCTGGAACCCGAGCATGATGGTCTTGCCCGTGGCCCTGCCGGTGTAGCGGTCCTTGAGGATGCGGAAGATGGTGGTGGTGGCGATAATCGGATCATCATACGCGCGAGGATGGCCCGACAGGCGAGGTAGGAGACGACTTGGAAGTCCATGTCCTTGATCAGCCGGAAGGCGACGGCGCGGCTGTTGGGGTGTCCGTCCATGATCGCGGTGACGAACTGGTTGATGCCCTCGGCGACGGGCGGCACAGAGCCCTCAAGGATGCAGCGCCCGGTGTCAGTCTCGTAGCCACGCTCCCTGTCGATGTTCTTGCGGACGCGGGAGAGGTAGCGATCCCGGCCTAGACCGGACATTTCGATCTCCAGCTCGATCTGCCGCTGGAGCATGTGGTCGTGGTGGGTCATCAGTTCTCCAATGCTGCCAGCTCTTCGTGTAGGTCAGCGAGGACCAGCCAGTCGTTCACGTTAAGTTCTCCTTCGTGTCACCATGTCACAACTTCCGTGCCACAAGGGCGCTATGTCACGACATCTTCTCCGCAAACGGAGGTGTGCGGTTTGAGGCTCCAGACCAAGGCTGAAAATGTTGAATTACATGGGTTTTGGGGGGTAGATACGGTACGGGAGAGAAAGCAGAGGGGATTTTAAGTCCCTTGCGTCTACCAATTCCGCCACGTCCGCAGGCAGTCCTTTTCAAACGCCAGCCAAAGGCCGTCAAGCCATCTTCTGCCACCGAAAAATCTGACACTGGAAGCACGATTTGTCGCTGCGCTGCAAGGCGCGACATGTGGTTTAAAATCTGAATCTTGCCTCAATGTCCATTGATAGCGCTAAAACCTGGACCAAAAACCCGCCTTGGCGGCGGGTCGTCGGGCACAAAATCAGCACAGTGGCCAAATCAACGGCATGGCTGCCGTCATCGAGCCAGCGGCAACCCCTCGCCAGTGACGGGCCATCCACTGATTCAAACTTGATCAAGATCCCCGGAACCATTTCGGAGCGGCTGAGTTTCGGGCTAAAGCTACTGGAACCCCTGACATGGCAGAGTTTGACCCACGACAAGGGAAGTCTGTTGCCAACGCGGTACGGCAATTGCTGCGTTCCGAAGACTATCGCCGGCATTTACACGGCGTGCTGAATCTTGCCGTCGACCCACGACTGCCCAGCACCTTTGTCACATTGCTTGAGGCGCTTGATCAGGCCGGGCGGGAACTGTTTTCGCATTCCCGGAGCCCAAACGAGCGATAACCGAGAAAACGCGCCAATCTTCTCCTGCACCCGCTAATCTCCTCCTGCACTCCATGACTCAACGCTACGACACTGAGAAGACACCTGAAGGCACCTGGGACATCATCGATGTGTTCACGGGACTGCCGGTTGTCGAGGTCGGCGTCCCGTTGATCGACATGCCGATCGAAGAGGCCGACGATCTGGTCGAGCTTCTCAACTGCCGCGACAGGGAACAACGGGGCGATACTTGAGCGCCCGATTTCCTGATCGAAACTCCCGAACAAGCTGATTTGCCGCAACCGGACTCGTCTTCCGGTTGAGGCATTTTGTCGTGGACGGCGCCTCGCAGCGCCGCCGACGGCGCCTCCGGCAACGAGAGGTGAAGACCGAGTAGCCGCACACGACCCACAAGTTCCCCGCTGGTCAAAATCCGCGCGGCTTGGCACAGTCGGGAAAACAGGAGTCTCCTCATGGCGAAGACCGCGCGTGCGACGAAACCAAAACCCTGGGCCGAGGCGGCGACGCATCTGGTCGACGTCGCCATGGGCAGGAGGCCCGCCGATCTCGTCATCCGCAACGGGCGCTGGGTCAACGTTCATTCCGGCGAGATCATCGCCGGCACCGACATTGCCATTGCCGGCGGCCGTTTCGCCTATTGCGGGCCGAATGCCGGCCATGCCATCGGCCAGGGCACCAAGGTGGTCGACGCCGGCGGGCGCTATCTGGTGCCGGGCCTTTGCGACGCGCACATGCATGTCGAGAGCGGCATGGTGACGGTGACGGAGTTCTGCCGCGCGGTCATCCCGCATGGCACCACCTCGATGTTCATCGACCCGCACGAGATCGCCAACGTGCTCGGCCTGCCGGGTGTGCGGCTGATGCATGACGAGGCGGTCGCCATGCCGATCAACGTCCTTGTGCAGATGCCGTCCTGCGTGCCTTCCGCACCTGGGCTGGAGCATGCCGGCGCCGAGCTGACGGTTGCCGATGTGACCGAGGCGATGGGCTGGGAAAACATCGTCGGACTTGGCGAGGTGATGAACTTTCCCGGTGTCGCGGCCAACGATCCGGTGATGGCCGGCGAGATCGCCGCGACGGTGAGGGCGGGCAAGACCGTCGGCGGCCATTATGCCTCGCGCGATCTCGGCCTGCCGTTCCACGGCTACGTCGCCGGCGGCCCCGAGGACGACCACGAAGGCACGCGCGCCGAGGACGCCATCGCCCGCGTCCGCCAGGGCATGAAGGCAATGCTGAGGCTGGGCTCGGCATGGTACGACGTTGCCTCGCAGATCAAGGCGGTGACGGAGAGCGGGCTCGATCCGCGCAACTTCATCCTGTGCACCGACGACAGCCATTCCGGGACGCTCGTCCATGAAGGCCATATGGACCGGGTGGTCCGCCACGCCATCGGCCAGGGGTTGAAGCCGGTGACCGCGATCCAGATGGCGACGCTCAACACGGCCCAGCATTTCAGGCTGGAGCGCGAGCTGGGGTCGATCGCGCCGGGGCGGCTCGCCGATCTGCTGATCGTTTCCGATCTGGCCGCGATGACCATCGACGAAGTCTATGGCCGCGGCGTCAGGCTGGCCAAGGGCGGCAAGCTCGACATCGACATTCCGGCCTATGACTATCCGAAGACGGCAAAGAACACCGTCAAGCTCGGCAAGAAGCTCAAACCGGGGGATTTCGACATCGTGGCGCCTGTCGGCGCCAACGAAATTCGGGTGCGGGTCATCGGCGTGATCGAGAACCAGGCGCCGACGCGGGCGCTTGAGGCCGATCTTCCGGTGGAGGACGGCCTGGTCGCCATGGACCGTCGCAACGACGTCTGCCAGATCGCGCTGGTCGAGCGCCACCGCGGCACGGGCGGCGTCACCAACGCCTTCGTCTCCGGCTTCGGCTATATGAGCGACTGCGCCATGGCCTCCAGCGTGGCGCATGATGCCCACCACATCATCGTCGTCGGCACCTCCAAGCAGGACATGGCATTGGCGGTCAACCGGCTGGGCGAGGTCGGTGGCGGCGTCGTGCTGTTCTCCAGGGGCAAGGAACTGGCGCTGGTCGAAATGCCGATCGCCGGCCTGATGTCGGACGAGCGCGCCGAAATCGTCGCCGCCAAGGCCGACAAGCTGACCGAGGCAATGCGCCAGATGGGCTGTTCGCTGAACAACGCCTATATGCAGCACTCGCTGCTGGCGCTGGTCGTCATCCCGGAACTGAGGATTTCCGATGTCGGCCTGATCGATGTGACGACGTTCCAGAAGGTCGACCTGTTCGTCTGACAACGACCAAGGGCGTGTCCACTCCTCATCCGCCGGTGGCGATGGTCAGCACCTTGAACGGCGTGGTGATGACGATCTCGGCGACGGAGCCGACGGCCTTGCCGATGCCCTGGCCGAGATTGTCGATCGGCCGCGCCGGATCGACCTCGTCTGATGCCAGGCCGGCCGGGGCGCGCAGCCGGTCGCCGAGCAGTTGCACCAGGAACGGGTTGTCGGCGAATTTGGCGTGGTTCAGGCGGTCGCCGCCTTTGGTCTTGCTCAGGTCGACCACCGACACGCCATAGCTGGCGAGGTCGGCCGCGTCGCCATAGTCGCCGACGCGCGGCTTGTCGCCGGAGATCAGCGAGGACAGCCTCAGGGCGCGATCGTCGCCCGAAAGCAGGATGGCGAAAGGCTTGTCGGGCTTGCCGTAACGGATCATCTGCTTCTTGAATACATCGACATCGATGTCGGGCGAGGCCAGGATGACATAGCCGAGCTTGTCGCCGAGATCACGGTCGCCGGTGATGGCAAGCTGGCGCAGCGCCTCCATCGTCACCCAGGTGCCCATCGAATGGGCGATGATGTCGATGCTCTTGGCCTTCGTCTTGGCCAGCATCCGCAACGTCTCTTCGAGATCGTCGCGCGCCGCGTTGGCGCTTTCCTTGTCGTAGATATAGCCCGTGGTCTTGCCGCTCGACGCCCATGAGAACAGCACCGGCGTGCCGGAGTATTTGGTGTCGTGCGCGATCTGCGTCAGCCGGTAGATGCCGTCGTCGAAACCGTTGTTGAAGCCGTGCACGAAAACCAGAGCGCGGTCGCCGCGCATGGCGATGTCGGCGCCGACCGCCTTGGCGAATTGCGAGGCGCCTTCGTAGAATTCGACCTCGGTTGCCGTGAAGTCCTTCGCCGGGTTGCTGTTGGCGGAGCCCCTGACCCGCTCGATGGCGCCGACCTGATGGGTTATCGGGACGGTGACTTCGACACTGGCAAAACTGGTGGTCGGTGAACGGTCACCGTCGAACACCTGCCGCGGGTCCTTCGTCGCCTTTTTTCGGGTGGTGGCGACGAAGATCTCATGCGTGGCGGCGATGTCGGAGGCAGGCACCGTCACGGTCGTCGTGTTGAGAAGGTCGTGTGTCTTGCGGCCGGCGCAGCCGGTCACGGCGAGCGCAAACGCTACGACGAGAAAAGTCTTCGAACGCACCTCACTGCCCGAGCAGGCTGATGCGGTCGGTCACCTCGCGGTCGCTGGCAAATCCGTCATCCTCGCGCAGCCGCTGGCCGATCATCTTCACCAACTCGGGGTTGTCGGCAAATTTGGTGTGGTTGAAGCGATCCGATCCCTTGACGCTGGAGAGATCGACGACGCTCACGCCATAGTCGGCGAGGTCGGCGGCGTCCTTGTAATCGCCGACGCGCGGCCGCGAGCCGGCGATCAGGCCGGAGAGCCGCAGCGCCCGGTCGTCGTCGGACAGCAGAAGGATGAATGGCTTGTTCGGCTTGCCGTAGCGGCGCATCTGGCTCTTGAACACGTCGACATCGATGTCGGGCGAGGCCAGCACGACGTCGCCGAGCTTGCCGCTAAGATCGCGGTCGCCATTGATGGCGAGCTGACGCAGCGCTTCCATGGTAACCCAGGTCCCCAGCGAATGGGCGACGATGTCGATTCGCCGCGCGCCGGTCTGCGAGAGCATTCTCAGCGTCACTTCCAGTTGGTCGCGGGCGGCACTGGCGCTTTCCCTGTCATAGACATAGTCCCGGGTCTTGGCGCCCGAGGCCCAGGAAAACAGCACCGGCGTGCCCGGGTAGCCGGAATCATGCGCGATCTGGGTGACGCGGTAGACGGCGGCGTCGAAGGCGGTGTTGTAGCCATGGACGAAAAGCATGACGCGGCCGCCGCGCGCGGCGATGTCGGCACTGAGCGCGTTGGAGAATTTCGGCGCCGTGTCGTAGCCGACGACGTCGGAGGCCATGAAATATTTGGCCGGGTCGTTCGACTTGCCGCGTGAGCGCCGCTCGATCTGACCGGCTTCGTGGGTCCCCGGCACGGTGACGTTGACGCGGGCATAGTTCAGCGTGGCCGAGCGCTCGCGGTCGAAAACCTTGCTGGGATCGTCGGAGCGCTTGCGCGTCGTGGCGATGAAGATGCTGTGGTTGCCGGCGATATCGGTCACCGGCGCCGACACCATGGCGCTGCCGAGCAGTTCCTCGGTCTGCCGGCCGCCACAGCCGGCAACGAGCAAGGCAAGGACAAGGATACAAATCTTCTTCAACTCTAGAATTCCACTCCGGCCGAAAGGCTTGATCCAACCTCCGCGACCCCTCCCGGACAGCCGAAGTGCGGCAGAAGTAAGTCGTTTCCTGCCGAAATGCGCTCAGCGGCTTGCGACAGTCATCGCACTGTTGCGCGAAAGCCAGAACGATTGCCCTGATCAAACACGTACGGCGTGTGATAGCTTCGCGAACACCACAGACGATCGGGGGTAATTTTTTCGATGACCAGTTTCTCTTCCCGCGTCGCGGTCGCCGCTGCCGCGATCCGCCAGATCTTCCCGGAAACACCGCTGCAGGAAAACGATTATCTGTCGAAGAAGACCGGCGCGCGCGTGCTGCTGAAGCGCGAGGATCTGTCGCCGGTGCGCTCCTACAAGATCAGGGGCGCCTTCAATTTCTTCCGCAAGGCGCTCGCCGCCGGCAACGATGCCGAGCTGTTCGTCTGCGCTTCCGCCGGCAACCATGCCCAGGGCTTTGCCTTCGTCTGCCGTCATTTCGGCAAGCGAGGCGTGGTGTTCATGCCGGTGACGACGCCGCATCAGAAGATCGACAAGACGCGGCTGTTCGGCGGCGAATTCGTCGAGATCAGGCTGGTCGGCGACTTTTTCGACGACTGCTACCGCGCCGCCTCCGAATTCACCGAAAGCGCCGGCGCGCACATGGTGCCGCCATTCGACCACAAGGACATCATCGAGGGGCAGGCGACGGTCGCCTACGAGATATCAGGCCAGATGCCGGGCGCGCGCATGCCAGACATCATCATGCTGCCGGTCGGCGGCGGCGGTCTGGCAGCGGGTGTGACGCATTATTTCGCCGACCAGCGCCGCGACACGCGCTTCGTCTTTTGCGAGCCGGCCGGCGCGCCAAGCCTGCGCGAGAGCCTCGCCACCGGCAAGCGCATCAAGCTTGCCAGGGTCGACAATTTCGTCGATGGCGCGGCGGTGGCCGAGATCGGCCGCGAGCCGTTGCGGCATCTCAAGGCGTTTGCCACCGAGGCCGTGCGGCTGATCCCGGAAAACCGGCTCTGCGCGACCATGATCGAGATGCTGAACGTCGAAGGCGTGGTGCTGGAGCCGGCCGGCGCACTGGCGATCGACGCGCTGAAGGATTTTTCGAAGAAGGAAATCAGGGGCAAGACCATCGTCGCGGTGGTTTCGGGCGGCAATTTCGATTTTGAGCGGCTGCCGGACGTGAAGGAAAGGGCGCTGCGTTTCGAGGGGCTGAAAAAGTATTTCATCATCCGCTTTCCGCAGCGGCCGGGGGCGCTGCGCGACTTCCTCGAATTGCTCGGTCCCGACGACGACATTGCCCGCTTCGAATATCTGAAGAAATCGGCGCGCAATTTCGGCTCGGTGCTGATCGGCATCGAAACCAAGGACCGCCGCAATTTCGAGCTGCTCAACGCCAATTTCGAGGCCGAGGGCGTCCAGTATCAGGACATCACCGACAACGAGACGCTGGCCGGGTTCATCATATGAGCGCCCGGGCGAAGATTTTCGTTGCGTTGTTTTCCGGCATCAATGTCGGCGGCAACCGCATCGTCAAGATGGCGGAGTTGCGGTCGTTCTTCGAGCAGCTCGGCTTTGGCGACGTCGCCAGCTATGTGCAGAGCGGCAACGTCGTGTTCCGTTCGGCAAAGGGCGACGCGGCCACGCTGGCCAAACAGCTGGAAGCGGCCTTCGAGAAGAAATGGGGATATCACTCGCGCATCATGGTGCGCGATCTCGGCTGGTTCGAGCGGCTGGTGGCGGAAAATCCATATCCAGAAGTCGCCGGGGAACCGACGAAGCTTCACGCCTATGTGCTGGAGCGCCCGCCGACCGCCGACGAGGTCGCGCGGCTGGCCGAAAAATGCACCGGTCCCGAACGGTTCGAGGTCAAGGGCGACGTGCTTTACCTGCACGCACTGGAAGGCCTCGGCAAATCGGTATTTGCCAATCTCATCCCGCGCACGCTGAAAGTGCCCTGCACCGCGCGCAACTGGCGCACGGTGCTGATGCTGCTGGAAATGGCCGGCCGCAATGGCGGAGCGTAGTCGCCTACGCTGCCGAAGCCTTTTTCCAATCGAAGGTCAGCTCTTCGCGGAAAGCGAAGCGTTTGATGTGATCGGCGACGACCGTCTCCAGCCGCTCCAGCGAGCCGGCTTCGTCGGCGGCCACCGCGATATGCAGCGCTGCCGGGTCGGCATCGAGAACCGTGCGGCCCAGTGAGAGATCGATCGTGCCGTGGTTCGGATCGAACGCGACGGGAAACTTGTGCGCCCAGTGCTTGCAGAGCTGCTGCAGATAGCGGCTCGCATGTTCAGTGACGACGGTGGCATGGCTGGTCGGCATGAATGGATTCTTCCCTAATGTCGCTGGTTACCAGCTTCCAGTGTTCGGCATCGACGCCCAGGGCTCGGCCTTGGCCTTGGCCGGGCCTTTCTGCAAAAGCTCGATCGAGATGCCGTCCGGCGATTTGACGAAGGCCATGTTGCCGTCGCGCGGCGGCCGGTTGATGGTGACGCCCTTGTCCATCAGCTGCTGGCAGGTGGCGTAGATGTCGTCGACCTCGTAGGCGAGGTGGCCGAAATTGCGGCCGCCCTTGTAGTCTTCCGGATCCCAATTGTAGGTGAGCTCGATCAGCGGCGCCTTGTCGGTGATGCCGCTTTGCTCGTCCTCGTCAGCTGCGAGGAAAATCAGCGTGTAGCGCCCCTGTTCGTTTTCGTGGCGACGCACTTCCTTGAGGCCAAGCTTGTTGCAGTAGAACTCGAGCGAGGCATCGATGTCGGCGACACGGACCATGGTGTGGAGGTAGCGCATGTGATTTTCCTCGAAATGTTGCTTTGCGGCGGAACATAGGGGCCACCCGGCCAAAGGGCAATTCCCGATAGCTGCTCCTGCCGGCAAACAACAAATCCGGTATTCCCGCAATGAACCGTGAAAAAACGCAGCTCAGGTCTTGCACACACCGGAAACGGAAGTGTTAATCTAACGTCAAGAATCAGTTGTGGTATTCTTGGAAAAAGGGGGGCGTTGTTATGGGGGAAAAAGCCTCTTTCATGGGGCGGGACGGAACCGGTCACGACGCCTTGCAAAGAGACGAGAGCGGCGACACGGCCGGTCTTGTCGAGATTGCTGGCGCTATCAAATGGTTCGACGTGGCCAAGGGTTACGGTTTCATTCTTCCCGATGACGGCTCTTCCGGCGATATTCTCCTCCATGTGACATGCCTTCGAAAAGACGGTTTCCAGACCGCCTTGGAAGGTGCGCGCGTTGTCTGCCTGGTCAAGCAAGGTGAGCGCGGATTGCAGGCGTTCCGCGTGCTCTCCATGGATCTCACCACGGCGACCCATCCGGCGGAGATGCAGGAGCAGCGCACCCACGTCTCGGTGACGCCGGAAAGCGGCCTCGAACGGGCGCTGGTGAAATGGTTCAACCGCACCAAGGGCTTCGGTTTCCTGACCCGGGGCGAGGGCACCGAGGACATTTTCGTCCACATGGAGACGCTGCGCCGTTACGGTATTACCGAGCTCAGGCCGGGGCAGGTCGTGCTGGTCCGCTTCGGGCGCGGCGACAAAGGCCTTATGGCTGCCGAAATTCACCCGGATATGGGTACCTTGCCCGTCTCGCATTAAAGTCCCACCTCGATCGAATCGGGACGCGACCTGGTGCTTTCCGCTTGACCGTGATCTTTATCGAACCGTAGGTTCGGGATCCTGGTCCAGGTGGTTTGAGATTCAGGTCAGGCCGCGCCGAAAATGGTGGATTCCGAGAACCGGAGCGGAGCGTACTTTTGGGTACAGGAGCACCGGAAGCACAGGAAACCGCCGTTTGCAGGCCGACCTCACCTGAATTTCAACATACCTAGGACGATGGCCGAGGAGTCTGAATGACTTACAGGAACTGGCTGACAACGGGCGTAGTCTGCGCCGCGATCGCCTTTGTCATCGCCACAGGCGCTTTCTTCCATTCGCAGCAACCAGCTTCGGCAGACAGCCGGGCGATGATCCTTGCCGTCGACCCGCAGCCGCTGGTCGCGGTGACGAACGGCGGCGAACGCTCATTCTCCGTCGAAATCGCCGACACCTCCGCGGAGCGCGAGGCTGGCCTGATGTTTCGCCAGGAGATGGCCGATGACCATGGCATGCTGTTCGTGTTCGAGGAGGCTCGGGATGTCAGCTTCTGGATGAAGAACACGCCGATGCCGCTCGACCTGATCTTTGTCGGTCAGGACGGCAGGATCCGGGCGATCAAGCAAGGCGAGCCGCAATCCGAGGCGATGATCTCGCCCGGCGAGCCGGTTCGCTTCGTGCTCGAGCTCAAGGCGGGCACCGCCGCCAGGAGCGGCATCGAGGACGGCGACCTGTTGCGTCACCCGGCAATCGGCACTGCGCGCAACTGAACGCGCAGGATCCATCGCAGATGCAGTTTTTCTCCCATGACGGTTTTGACCTTGCCTTCCTCGACCGCCAGCCGGCATCGGGGCAGGGCGATCCGGTGCTCATGATCCACGGCTTTGCCTCGACCCATTACGTCAACTGGGTATCGCCCGGTTGGTTCAAGGCGCTGAACGATGCCGGCTACCGCGCCATCGCCTTCGACAATCGCGGCCACGGCGCCTCGTCGAAGAGCTATCAGGAGGCAGACTATACGCCGGCAAAAATGGCTTCCGACGGGGCAGCGTTGCTGAACCATCTCGGCATCGAACGCGCCCATGTCATGGGCTATTCGATGGGCGCGCGGATTTCCGCGTTCCTGGCGCTTTCCGACCCGGATAAGGTGGCGACGCTGGTCTTCGGCGGTCTCGGCGTCGGCATGGTCGACGGCGTCGGCGACTGGGATCCGATCGCCGCCGCCCTTCTGGCCGACGATCCAGATAGCACCAGCCATCCACGCGGCCGCTCGTTTCGCGCCTTCGCCGACCAGACCCGCAGCGACCGCCGGGCGCTGGCCGCCTGCATTGCCACCTCACGGGAATTGCTGGCCGAGGCCGACATTGCGCGCATTGCCCAGCCGACGTTGATTGCCGTCGGCACCAAGGACGATATCGGCGGTTCGCCCGACGAACTGGCCGCCTTGATGCCGAACGCCAGGGCTTTCCACATCGAGGGCCGCGACCACATGCTGGCCGTCGGCGACAAGTCCTTCAAGCAGCGGGTGCTGGAGTTTTATGCCGAAAATCCGCTGTGAGTAGTAGGTGCGCCTCTCCCTTCTCCCCTTGTGGGAGAAGGTGTCGCCGAAGGCGACGGATGAGGGGTGTTCCAGCTTGACACCGACAGCGCTCCGGCCAGCACCCCTCATCCGTCTTGGCGCTGCGCGCCAATCCACCTTCTCCCACAAGGGGAGAAGGAAGAAGCCAGGTCATCCCCCGAGCGCTTCGAGCGAACGCGCCATGTTTTGCCGAGCCTGAGCCTCGAACCGCTGCCGGAATTCCTCGGTGTGAAAAATACGCGGGCGGGCGAGGAAGCCCTTCAGAACGGCACTGCGGCCGGCACGCCACATCGGCTCTTCCACCCAGCCATATTCGCGGCGAACCGCCTGTTCATAGGCGTCGAACGCATCAGGCGGCGCCCCCAGGATCGCCAGGTCCATGTCGAGGAACAGCGCTGCGTCGCGGGCGGCATTCTCGTCGTCAAACTGCGGCAACTCATGCGTGGCGGTGGCTGATATCATCGCGGTGATACGGCCAAGGCGCTGCGCATCGGTGCGGCCGGCGAGCTTTTTCTCGGCAAGGACGGCACTCCTCGCCTCGTTGTCCTTGGCCCGGCTGTCATAGATGGCGTCGTGGAACCAGATCGCCGCCTCGACCGCCTCGGGGTCGTGCAACGATGCCCGATAGTGGCCGGCCAGCGCCAGCATCGCCTCGATATGGGCAAGGCTGTGATAGTGGCGGCCTTCGGCCTGGTAGAGCGCGGAAAGCTCGCGCTTCAGCGGCTCGTCGATCAAGGCTTGGTTTTCCATGGCCGCTTGAATTTCCGTGAACCCAAATCCATTTGACGATGCACTAAAGGAAATTGAGTTCAACCGTGCTATGATCTGGCTTATAGAGCATGTCGCGCAAAAGTGCGCAGCGGTTTTGGTGCCAAGCCGGAGACATTAGGCCGGAGACCATTGATGAACAGCGTTACGATTGCCCGCCCGACCATGGTGAAGCCGATCGACCCGATCTGGCGCTCGATCCGCGACGAAGCGATGGAGGCGGTCAACCGCGATCCGCTGCTGGCGGCGTTCCTCTATTCGACCATCCTCAACCAGGAAAGCCTGGAGGAGGCGGTCATCCATCGGCTGGCCGAGCGGCTCGCCCATCAGGATATCGGTTCCGATCTCATCCGCCAGACATTCAAGGCGATGGCAGCCGACGACAACGACTGGTCGTCGACGGTGCGTGTCGACATCCAGGCCTATTACGACCGCGATCCGGCCTGCGACCGCTTCATCATGCCGGTGCTTTATTTCAAGGGTTTTCATGCCATCCAGACGCACCGGCTGGCGCATTGGCTGTGGAACCAGGGCCGCCAGGATTTCGCGCTCTACCTGCAGAGCCGGTCGTCCTCGGTCTTCCAGACCGACATCAACCCGGCCGCCCGCATCGGCAAGGGCATCTTCCTCGACCACGCCACCGGCCTCGTCGTCGGCCAGACGGCGGTGATCGAGGACGACGTGTCGATCCTGCACGGCGTGACGCTGGGCGGCACCGGCAAGGCCGGCGGCGACCGCCATCCAAAAATCCGCTACGGCGTGCTGATCGGCGCCGGCGCCAAGATCCTCGGCAACATCGAAGTCGGCCATTGCTCCAAGATCGCGGCAGGGTCGGTAGTGCTGTCGCCAGTGCCGCACAACAAGACGGTTGCCGGCGTGCCGGCCCGCGTCGTCGGTGAGACCGGCTGCGACCGGCCCTCGCGGCAGATGGACCAGCTTTTGCCGTCGCAATCGATGGACCACGTCGTCAGCTTCGACATCTGAACGCTCGGGCAGGGCCCGTTGCAAAGGCGTCTTTCTCCCCGTCACTATACGGGCAGAAATGCCCGGCAGGGCAATGAGGGGCAGCGCAACCTCAAGCGATTGCCCTGGTTCTCTCGCCGGCTTGCCTTTACATCGCCATTGTCGACGTGCCAGAAGCGCGCTCAAACGAGCAAGACCGACGATCGGAGAAGACTTTTGAAGCCGGACGAAATCAGAAAGCTGGACGCCTATTTCAAGCGCGTCTTCCAGAACCCCAAGCTTGAAGTGAAGGCGCGGCCGCGCAAGGATGATTCGGCCGAGGTCTATGTCGGCGACGAATTCCTCGGCATCGTCTTCAAGGACGAGGACGACGGCGACTATAATTTCTCGATGGCGATCCTCGACATCGACCTCGCCTGAGCCGGGAGGCGATCGGTGCCGGCCGACCTTGAGCCAGCTTGCTCGCCGCACCCTCTTCTTCAACGTTGGCGATTGGCGAAAGAAGAACGAATAGCCAATCTCCCCCCTTGAGGGGGAGATGCCCGGTAGGGCAGAGGGGGGTGCTGTCCCGCCGACGTCGCGCAAATTTCTGCGCTGCTGCGATCAAAAGTCACTGAGCAGATTCTCGCACGGTTCGCTTCATCATCATCCTAATGCCCGGCCTTCAGCATACGCGCAGCCTTGGCGGCGATGGCTGCGTCGAGCGCCTGCCAGTCGCCCAGAAATTCCATGGGAAAGCGGTAGGTGAGGCTGAGATTGTCGCCGACGAGAATGTCGCGTTCGCAGGGCGCCAGCGATTGCGCAGCACTTGGGCCGCTCAGGCAGCGGGCCACGAACGGGTCCTTGCCCCGGCGATTGCCGACCGCCAGCACCTCGTTGAAATAGCCCGATTTTTCATTGAAGCCGTAAAGCGTCGTGCCGCCCGGACCGGGCGTGCCGGGCTCGACGATCAGGGCGCTGTAGATCGGCGCGAAGCGGCCGCTCATGTCACGCGACATGACCTGTCGTTCGAACGACAGAAAAATGATGCTCTTGGCTGATCCAGTGTGGTTGAAATCGTCGCGGGCCGCCTCGCTGTAGCCGTCCATTTCGGGATAACGCAGATAGAGGTCGAGACGCGAGGCGATGCCGTCGCGCCGCGCCTGGTCGAAGCGGATGACATTGGCCGGCACGGCGATGACGTTGTTGCCGATCACCACCTCGTGGACTGTCGTGTCGTCGGTATATCCGGCCATGGCGATCGAGCGGCCCAACCATTTGCCGCCAAGGCTGATCGTCATCGAAAGCACCACCAGCGCCGCGAACACGTAGAACACCCGCTTCATCAGCCTGGAATCGACGACGGTGAGTTGCGGACCGTTGGCGGTGGCTGCCTGCTTCATCGCGATCCCCGATTATCGGCAGCGTGTCTCAATGTGTCTGTTCCCTTGGGCTGTCCTTGAGCGACCCATGTGCGTGGCACGGCTCTTGCGGCACGCCTGTCGAAACACGACTGTGCGATTTCATGGTAAACGGAAGGTGAAGATGGGTCCGGTTGGACACACACTCGTTGCTTTTAGTGTTGCCTGACGGCGCTGATCTCTTGCGGTTGCACGGCGACGATCTTTGGCGTTGGGCGTCGTGCTGATCGACATTGCATCCCAGGTAGGCACTCTCCTAGGGTCGACCGATCTTTCACCCTGAGACGATTCGGAGGAGAAAAATGCCGCTCTATGCGATCGATGGAAAAGCCCCCGGTTTCGAGGACGCCGACAGCAACTGGATCGCGCCCGACGCTACCCTGATCGGCGACATACAGATCGGCCGCAACGCGGGCTTCTGGTTCGGTGTCGTCATCCGCGGCGACGACGAGCCGATCATCATCGGCGCCGATACCAATGTGCAGGAACACACGGTCATGCATACCGATGTCGGCTTTCCCCTGACCATCGGGCAAGGCTGCACGATCGGCCATCGCGCCTTGCTGCATGGCTGCACGATCGGCGACAACAGCCTGATCGGCATGGGCGCCATCGTGCTGAACGGCGCGAAGATCGGCAGGAATTCGCTGGTCGGCGCCGGCGCCCTGGTCACCGAAGGCAAGGAATTCCCCGACAATTCGCTGATCATCGGCTCGCCCGCCCGTTTGGTGCGAACACTGGACGATGCCGCGGTGGCAAGCCTGCGCGCTTCGGCCGCCCACTACGTCGCCAACGGCAAGCGCTTCAAGGCGGGGCTGACGAAGACCTGAGGCCAGCTTTGGCAAATCTTCGGCTATAGGTTCACCGGCATCGTCGCCCAACTCACCGTCCATTGGAGCCGCGCCTGGTCATTGCATCGCGCAGCAACGAAGCGCCGGCTTCAAAGCCGGCATTGTCGGCGTCCTCGAGGGCTGTCGTATAGTCGTCGATGCGGGTTTCGAGCGATGGGTCGGCGCCCGCCGCCAACAGCAGGCGGATGGCATCGACGCTACGGATGGCAACCGCATAGTGAAGCGGCGTCCAGTCGTTTACGCCCCGCATGTTCAGGTCTGCGCCCCCATCGATCAGGGTTCGGACTATTTCCAGCCTGTCAGCCCGGTCGGCGGAGAGTGCCGCAATGATTGCCGGAAAACCGCCGTGGTGGTGATAGTTCGGGTCCGAGCCCGCATCCAGTAATATCGAGATGAAAGCGGCGGGGCTCCAATAGATCGCATACTCCAGTGGATGCCCAAGGCCGAGTTCAAAGGGCATTGCTCGTCGAACCAGCCGGGTGAGCCGCCGAGAGCCACACCGAGGCCCTCGAAGTCGCCCGCCTTGAACGCGTCGTCGATGGCCTCGAACAGGCGGTGGCGCTCGCATCGATCTTTCGGGATTTCCAACATCGCAGCGATCCGGAGGTTGAATTGGCCGCCATATTGCTCCCATCCGCCGCTGCCTGAAAGCCTCATGGCGGCTGCGATTGGAGAGCAGGTCGATAGCTTTGCGCAGCCGTACGCCGGACTTATCGCATCGACATCAAGTTCGTGATCAGACCTGCCTTGATGTCGAGTGCGGGTCGATGGGCCTCCGGATGACCGATGTCGTCCAGCTGATCGGGCGTCAAGTCGGCTAGTGCCATGCGTCTTGCGACGGTCCGTCGCCATCCCCTGAAGGCGGCGATCATTAGTGCTATGCTTTTCCTGCCAGATCCAAACAGGCGTTTTTTCGACGCGTTGCGGCCGGTGCGAGTTTCCGTATGAGCCATTTCTAGTCTCCCATTCGATGTTTGTGAGTGGGAGCGTGCCACGCGAGTGTTTTCGGGCTGTTCGGCTGTGCGTGAAAAAAACGGAAAAGCCCGACGAGCTGCCGTTAAATCGGTGTTAAATCCATCTGCCGGAATGCTATTCTGCCGCGGCGGTCGAAGTCTGGAGACGGATCTGTGCGCATCAGGTTGCTGGGCGGCCTCGAGATTACCTCCCCGGAGCGCCGGCCCGTCCGCTTCGCCACGCGCAAGACTTCGCTGCTTTTTGCTGCCTTGGTGCTGGCGGGCCGCCGCGGCCATCGTCGCGAGCAGCTTTCCGAAGCCTTTTGGCCGGGACGAAGCAATGGCCAGGCCCGCAATAGTTTGCGGCAAGCGCTGGTCGACATCCGGCGCTCGTTCCCGACCAGCAAGGATGCCATTGTCTACATCGATGGGGATCAGGAAGCCATCGCGCTGATTGCCGGTCCTGATGACGCGGACATTTCGATCTTCGACCGGAAACTGGAGCAGGGCGGGGCGGCCGATCTGGCCTTCGCCGCCGACCTCTACCGCGGTGGGCTGCTTGCGGGGGAAGCCATTCCTGAGGAACTGGCTGAGTGGTTTGGACCCTATCTGGACAGGTATCAGCGCAAGGCCCTGCAGTTGGTCGATCGGCTGAGCCTCGCGCTGCCGATACCCGGCTCAGCGGAAGAGACGGCCTGCGAAGGGCTGGCAGAGAGATTGCTTGCCTCAGATCCGACCGCGGAGGCCGCCCATCGGGCGCTGATCCGGATCCACGCTCATCGCGGTCACGAAAACGCCGCCTTGCGCCAGTTCGAGCTTTGTCGGACTGCCCTGAAAAAGCAGCTGGATGCGGAGCCGGAGGCGCAGACAAGCTCACTGGCGGCTTCTCTGCAATCCCGCGAACGAATTGGATATCAGCGGCCCGGGCCGAGCTCTGGCGTCGTGTCGCTGCCGCAGGGCCTGTCAGTCCCAGCGAGACACGACGATCGACCGTCGGTGGCAGTGTTGCCGTTTCAAAATCTGAGCGGTGATATGGAGCAGGAATACTTTGCCGACGGTATGGTGGAAGACATCGTCACCGCCCTGGCTCACTTTCGTCACCTGTTCGTAGTCGCACGGAATTCGAGTTTTACCTACAAGGGACGCTCGATAGACATAAAGCAGGTCGGGCGTGAACTGGGCGTGCGCTATGTGGTCGAGGGAAGTGTGCGGAAAGCGGGTGAGCGCCTGCGCATCACCGGACAACTCCTCGACGCTTCGAGCGGCCTCCACCTGTGGGCTGACCGTTTTGAAGGTACTCTAGCCGAGGTTTTTGATTTTCAGGACCAGATCGCCTCGAGCATCGTCGGCGCGATCACCCCAAAGGTCGAGGAGGCGGAAATTGAGCGCGCCAAGCGCAAGCCGACTGAGGACCTCGACGCCTACGACTATTATCTGCGCGGGTTGGCGTCCCACGACCGAGCAGTCAACACCAAGGAAACCATGGATGACGCTCTGCGGTTCTTCATGAAGGCGATCGGCTGTGACCCGGTGTTCGCTGCCGCCTATGCCCGGGCGGCGCGCTGCTATGCGGCGCGAAAGAGCAACCGCTGGATGATCGATCGCTTTGAAGAGACTGCCGAGGCGACCCGACTGGCAAAGAGAGCCATCGAACTTGGATGGGACGATGCAATTGCCCTTTCGTACGGCGGATACGTGCTCGGCTATGTAGGCGGCGATGTGGAGGAAAGCGCGGCGTGCATCGAACGCGCGCTTGGCCTGAACCCGAACTTGGCTGCGGCGTGGGGTTACAGCGCGTGGGTTCAAGCGTGCTTAGGTGAGCCGGAGAAAGCCGTCGAGCGCGCCGCGCAGGCAATGCGCCTCAGTCCGTTCGATCCTCGCTTTTTTGTTTGGGAATTTTGCACCGCGCTCGCTCACTTTTGTGCCGGGCGCTACAACGATGCTGCTGAGTGGGCGAAAAGGTCTTTGCGTTCGCAACCAAACTACGCGAGCGCGGCGCGTGTGGCGACGGCAAGCTACGTCTTGGCCGGTCGGCTTTCGGAAGCCGAGAAGATGATGGCTCGCCTGCGCGAACTCGACCCTACGTTGCGGCTTTCGAATCTCGCTGAGGTGCTGCCGCCGTTTTATCGACCGGACGATCGCAGCAGATATATCGAAGGCCTTCGCAAAGCGGGCCTGCCGGCCTAACGCCGTGTCAGCGCCAAGCGAGGCAAACGGCTTGGCACCAGATGGCCGACGTACTGCCGATGGATGCTAACTATAAGGTGACGGTTGACCGTGGAGGCCTGTGACCTAGCTTAAAGCTTAGCCGGACCGTCCAGAGCCGGAAATGGTGGGATGGTGCGCTACCGTGGGAGAACTCTCGGGACGTTGAGATGCAGAGGTGCAAGTCGGCTTTTCAGAGCCTGTGCGCCCTTGGTGGCCGACAATCGGCGGCCACGGCCTGTCAAGTTTCGTTTCAAACAAAAGTCATCTGCGCCGGCACGCCTATCAACGCGCGACCGCCGCTCCGCCATGCAACAACAATTCGAGCACTGGAGGGACCTCGAAGCAAGTGACAGCTTCGAACGCGACCAAAGGCTTTAGCCAGCACCAAGGCGAGGGGCCAACAACGCTTCACGATCTTAAGATTACACCCAAAACCGCACAGGCACGGCAATGCCAAATCATCTTGCCGAAATTTACGCAAACAGCGCAGATCTCGCCGTCCTGGGCGGGATAGCAGCATTTGCCTCGATGGGCCTATATCTTGTGCTAAGGCGTATCCTTATCGGGGTGCAACGGCGTCGCCTCAAATCAGATGTGAGCGAACGCGGATCTGACCTCCCCGAGGAGGAGGAGGTTTCTTGGGATTGGGAAAGCCCGGTCGACCTTGCAACCGAGCCTGCTTCTTCTTCTCAGGTTGCCGTGCCCTCAGACACGGCAGACCTGGGTATTCGGCGTCAGGATGCCAATAGCCTTCGGTTCGGGGTGCAAATCGAGTATTTCGACGTGATCTCCGAAGCTTGCGAGAGTTCGTCTGTGACCCAGACCAACGCTTTCGCTTCCGCGACGAACATAGCGCAACCCGGCCGACTTGCGACATCGATCAGGGAAATCGCTGGCTATGTCCATAGGCAGGTGGCGGCTGATCTTGCCGCCCTAACTAGTCCAGTCAGGGCTCTGAGCCGTATGCCGACACAACTCGCCCTCGCGAAGGATCCTGACCCCACCACAGCGATGGCCTCACGTCCTCGGGTTCGCAGGCCGGTCGGTCTTGTGCCCCGCTTTGGCGTCGCCGCAATCTGTCTGGCCGTGCCGCTTAGCTATGCGATGACGAGACAAAACTGGGTCGAAAGCGCCCCCGCCATTTCGCGGGTCCAGGGCAACGCCAATCCTTCGCGACCCATCGAGCTTCCGGCGAGTGCTGCATTAGATGTGCGTGGGCCAGCCCAGGGAGACGAGCGCACGAGTGTCGAATTGCTCAGCCCGGATCTCACGGCTGCCCGGGCGCAAGTCGGAGCAGCTGGTGCTCAGGCAGCCGCAGCGAAGGAATTGGACGGCCAGGAGCGCCGGGCGGCGGAAGGTGAGCGCGCCAGGAGCGCCGCTCTGCAGCGAGCGCTGCTCGAATCGCGCAAGGAGATCGACGCGCTGAGGACAAGCATGGCAGCCGCTGCCAACGTACGCCAGGAGCAATTGCGCAACGAGCTCGCGGCAGCCCGTACAGCTGACGCATTGCGGCGCCTTGCGGGAGATGCCCGCACGATGCTGAGCGAGGCCACCAACTATGTCTTTACGGAGATGCCCGCTGCTCACCTGGAGCGTCAGCGAGCCGAATGGGTGGCGCGCGATCTATCGCGAGCGCAGGCGCAAATTGAGCGGCTTGAGACCGAGGCCGCCGGGGATCGCGCCAAGGCCAAGGCTTCGCTGGCGCAAGCGAGCGGAATGCTCGATGACGACCGCCGAAAGTCAGACGAACTTCGTGGCGAGCTCTCCAAAGTGAAACTGTCCAATGCTGCGCTCATGGAGCGCGCGGACGCGGCTGAGCAGGAATTGACCGGTGCCGTCACAGCGAGAGAACGAGTGGAGCAGACGGCAGCCGAGACGGAGCGGGCGCTGGCGCGACAACAGGCGGCAGCAGCTTCGACGCGTGAGGAGCTGAAAAAAGCTCGCCTCGAGCGCGACGCGGCTGAACAGGAACGAGCCAGGGCAGTCTCAGCGAGAAAGCGTGCCGAGCAGACTGCAACCGAGACATCGCAGGCTCTGGCAAGAGAACGCGCTGCAGCAGTCTCGACGGGGGAGGAGCTGAAAAAAACTCGCATCGAGCGCGACGCGGCTGAACAGGAACGAGCCAGAGCAGTCGCAGCGAGAGAACGAGTGGAGCAGACTGCAACCGAGACGGCGCATGCTCTGGCACGAGAACGCGCTGCGGCAGTCTCGACCCATGAGGACCTCGATAAAGCTCGCCTCGAGCGCGACGCCGCCCGAGCACTTTTGCTACAGGTCGCCAAGCTGAAGGAGGCTTTGGACAAGCAACGTGACGTCACTGTTTCTCTTTCCCGCGACCTGGCCGCCGCGCGCGCGGACAATGACAGGCTCAGGGCTGAGCGTCGCAGCGCCAACATTGAGCCGCCGCTGAAGCGGCGCGCTGGCCGCGCAGCCGCCGCTGCCGGCGGGGTGAAGGCTGTCAGCCAGAAGACTGCACGCAGCAAGGCTCGCGACCCGGCGCGGATTGCGGGGGTGCGTTCTCTCACACTTCCCTATCCCCTCAGGCCAAGACAGGCGACATTGGAGTGACTTCCAAGACGACTGCGCGGTCCTCCTGTTGAAGGCCCAAGCTCTTTGAGATCATTGCGACACGTGTGTATTGCGAGAGTAGACTAGGATGAATCGAATCACACCATTCGAATTCATTCTGCTCTCGTCGGCGAGTAGTTCTGCGCGATACGCTATGTCAGCCCGATCACACTGCCTGTAGCATTCAATTCGCATTTGATCGGCGCCTGCCGCGTCTCCACGTTGCCTTGCCGTCCATAGTCGATGCTGACCTCGACGGGAGCTGAGATCGTATCCGGGCTCAACCGAAGTATGGAACCTGCGCTGCTGACGCGCACACTGGTCGCGCCAAACGGGGCGGCGGCCGACTCGATCGCATCACGGCAGGCGCGAACGACTTCATCCGGGACGCCCGGCAGCGCCTTGATTGGACTGACCGTTGCTGGACTGTCGACGTCACCAGGAGGCTGAAGGCTGGACGGAAGGTCGAGCGACCGTCCACTTGCGGACCGGGCGACACTGACGGCAGTGGCGGCCGTGGTTGCCGCAACTGCCGCCGTTGCAGTGGTGCTGGTCCCATCGTCATCCACCGGTGACCTGCTGCTGGAGCCGCTGGGTCCTTTGTGCGCGCCGTCTTTGCGGCCTTCACCGTGGTGGCTGGCAGCGCTATTGCCTCCGCCACCCTGGCTGGCAGCGCTATTGCCTCCGCCACCATGGTTGCCACCGCTTTTGCCTCCGCCGCGCTCGCCGCCGGCGGTAGCTCCCGCGCAAGCTACCGCGATCGAGCAAACGAATACGAAATATGCCCAGCTGGATTCAGAGGATTGACGCACGACCACCTCCATAAAGTGCGTCGGTCGAACCGTCTTTCCGCGCCATGCAGTCAGAAAGGCGCAACCGCCGCCGCCCCCAGGCAAACCTCGCGACTAACCGCCCACGGAGGGTAACTAGGGGATCAATCCGGTGTATCAAGGACGCTGTACGCGGTACGTGCGTCGTCCCGGCTACCGGCGGGCGGGGAGGCCACGATCTGACCACGTCGCTGACATTCTGAGGTGCAGCGTTAGAGAACTGCAAGCGTCTCTACAACTAGCCGACTCGCCTTTTGATGAGATGGTCTGCGAGGCCGGCCGCCTCATCGGCGATTGCCGGTATTGTCCCCCGATTTCCGCGTCGATCCGGAAAACGAGGCCGGCAAATAGAGGCCCGGAAGAATGCCCACATTCGTGTGCACGCCCGCCTCTCTGTCGCAGGAAGTCTGGCTTGGGCTTGGCGCCCAGGCCGGCGAGGCGAGGTTGCGCAAGGTGGTGACCGGCGGTGGCTTCAAGCGCTTCCGTCGCGCCGCCGAGACGCCGTTCAACATGGTGCTGGAGGCTCGCCCCTAATGCGAAACAACGACCTAAAGCGCGTCGCATGAGGCCGCTCAAACGCGACGCGCTTTAGAGTGCGGACGCTATCTGGCGCGGCCGTCGCAAATGCATGTCGCGCAAAAACGCGCGGCGCTTCCGGGACAGCGTGCCGCTTCAAAAAAGTGGAGCCGGCCCGGGGACGGGGCCGGCTCCTAAACCCGGTCGTTGGGGACGGGGAGTGGGGCTCGACCGGGTTTTTGCGTCGCGTCCTTAGCGGACGCTGGCAACCGCGCCGGAGCGGCCGTCGTTGATCGTTACCCAGGCGCCCGAATTCTGGCTCGATTGGCGCTTCAGATAGGTGTAGTCGGTGTTGGTCCAGGACAGCACCCTGGTTTCGAGATTGTCGAGGATGAACTCTCCGAGGCTGGTGCGCACGGTCAGCACCGCGTGGCCGTCTCCGTTCGGCTGGCGCGCAACCGTCATCAGCAGGTCGCCGGCCGGAACGCCGATGTTCATCAACGCGCGGCGCTTTTCCAGCGCATAATCCTCGCAGTCGCCGAATTCGCTGTTGGAATAGGACCAGACCTCTTCCTTGCCCCACAGTTCCATATCGGTGCGCGGCGCGATCCTGCTGTTGACCGAATTGTTGATGCTGACGATCTTCGCCCACAGCTTGCGGGTCAGCTCGATCGGCGCCTGCTTCGGCGTCCGCTGACTGCATTCCTGCGGGATCTTCTGGCAGAACTCGTAATGGCCGACCGGCTGTGTGGTGCGGCTGCCGGTGTGCATGAAGGCAGGTCCCGCTGCATACGCTGTCCCCCAGGCGGTAAGCTGCGTCGCCATTGCCAAGAGCAACAGCTTGCCCCTCGTCTTCTTCATCGTCCAGTCTCCCCGTTTGAGGAGACAATGACACGATTGGATTTATTCGACGCAAAGGCTCGAAGTAGACATTAAGTAAAACGCCCATAGAATAAACATAAAATTTGAATCATTTCAGTATAAAATTGTTGAGGTGGTTTTCGCCGGGATCACATCGGCGCGGCGCGGGCGCCTTGGCGCGGCATCGGTGGCAGGCTGCGTTGACCGGCGTTCCAACAAAAAACCGGCCGAAATGGGCCGGTCGATTGCGGGAATGTGCGCTGTTTGTCAGGTGCCGGATGCGTTGAATTCGGAATCGAGCGTTTCCGGCCGCTGGATGACCGCGAACTCGATGGCGATGCCGTCCTCGAAATGGCGCACCACCTGGCCGCGCATGGTGCCCAGCATGACCTGGATGCCGATTGCCGGCTTGACGTCGATCTCGACCGCGGCGCCCGAAAGCGACAGGTCGATGATGCGGCACTGGTACTGGCGCCCGTCGCCGAGCTGAAGCACGCTGGTCGGATTGCGCGGCGCCACGCGTTCGTGGCGGCGGTCTTCCGGCAGATCGAGCTCGTGCTTGTTGGCAAGCCAGGTCAATTGCGCTGCAAGCTTGTCCTTCTTGCGTTCCGACGCGATGACCGTCATCGCGAAACCGTCCTGCAGGATGCGGGTGACGACGCCTTCGATGCGGCCGATGTGATCGATATAGGCGATGACTTTCTCGCCCGGCATGCCGATGCGCTCGGTGCGAAGCGCTACATTGCCCGGCGACATGTCGACCACCTGGCACGGATGTTCGGTGCGATCCTCCAGCATGAAGCGTCCATAGATCTTCACGCGGACGCGCTGAAAGTTGCGCCTTTCAGCTTGGGACGGCGCGGTGTCGACCGCCGCTGACCTCATGACTGCCTACACCCTGTTTGGCATTCCGCGCGTTGATGCGAGGAACTTCGCCGGAAAGCTACAGCGAAGCGGGTTAACAAAGGGGAAAGCCTGACGCCGCTACTTTAGGATTTTGGATTATTCCCCGCGCCCGCCGTCGAATACGACCAGATGACGGATGCGGCGTGCCTGGCCGAGCGCCGAAATCGTCTGGGACGGATCGAGTTCCGACGGGACAAGCGAGGGAACATCGATGGCCGGCCGGTTCTTGAGGAATTTCGGTTCCTTCTCCGGATCGACGAGACGGATCGAATCGATCAGGGCGTCGGCGATTGGATCCGCGCCCAGCCAGAAGGGTTTTTCAGCGGCGCTTATCACGCCGAGGCAGCGCGGATTGTCGACCCCGCCGTCGAGCGGCAGGGCGAGCAGCTCGAACTTGCTGGAACGGTCGGTGCGGCTGAAACCTTCATAGGTGATGAGCACGACGGATTTCTGATCGAAGACGCCCTGGATCAGTTTCGAGATAAGCCGCTGGTCCTTCTCGCGCCAAAGCGAGGGAAAGGAAAACCCCTTGAGTTCACGGCCATAGACCGCGCAAAGCCTGGTGCCGGCGAGCCGGAATACCGCTTCGCCGCGCGTATCTTTTTCCAGGATGAATGTGTCGGCCAGCAGCGACTTGATATCGGCCGGCTCGACTTCCGAACGCTTCGGGGCAGGGCGCCCGTCACGCAGCCGGTTCCAATAATGGAACAGCGTGATGGATCCGTTCTGGTTCATGTTATGCTGCTCCGCGCAATCTGTCGTCTGATGTCCCATCGGTGAACAGAAGGGCGCCCTCCGAGGACCTACATGCGTTGCGGAGCAGGATGCGTGCCAGCATCGTTAACACTTGTTCACGGGTCGGGGCCGTTAAGGTTAACAATTGGTTTACGTTGCGCTCCGCCCAGGCCCGTGGCACGTTAAAACCACTCCAGAAGCGGTCGTTTCGCAGCGATCGGCAGCATTTCAGTCAAGAGTTTGGGGGAGCATGGGGGCTCGACCAGCCGTTCAAGGGCAACCTTGGACGGCTTCTTTTTGATTCGCGCCAATTTTGATTCGCGCCGTTTTGATTTGCGTGGGGCGATTCGCCCCTTTGTGAATCGGGTGACCGTGATCTACATGCTCGCGAAGTCGAAACCAGCGACTGAGTGCGAGCCATATGAGCGAACCAGCAAGCCCCTCGGAAATCGAACAGGGCGAGGGCGGACCTGTCGGCCATGAGCCGGAGCCGCGCCGCGAGCCGGTGTTCAACATGCCGCCCGTTGTGCTGGCGGTGATCGGCATCTGCGTCGTCCTCTATCTCATGCAGGAGTACGTGCTTAGCCAAAGCCAGCTGCTGACATTGTTGTACGATGCGGCCTTCATTCCAGTTCTTTATACTGGCCAATATGGCTTCGACTGGTTCCTGTTTTCCCGGCCCTTCACCTATGCCTTCCTGCATGGTGGCTTTGCTCATCTGGCCGTCAACATGGTGTGGCTGGCGGCTTTCGGCTCACCACTGGCGAACCGCTTCGGCGCGCTTCGTTTCAGCCTGTTCTTCGCCGCGACGGGGCTGGCGGCGGTGGTGCTGTTCTGGGCCGTGCATCCGCTCGGCGAGGCGCCGCTGGTCGGCGCGTCGGGGGCGATTTCCGGCATGATGGGGGCCGCCGCGCGCTTCGGCTTCCGCACCGACCGCTCGTCCGGCAAAGCCGCCTTCGCCGGCGCGCCGCTGCCGATGGCGGCGGTGTTCCGCTCGCGCGGCGTTGTGACTTTTCTTGCCATCTGGATGGTGATCAATCTCGCCACCGGCCTCGTTGCCTTCGCGCCCGGCATCGACAGCCAGATCGCCTGGGAGGCTCATATTGGCGGTTTCGTCGCCGGCTTCTTCGGCCTGCGGGCTTTTGATCGGCGGCAGCAGGCGGGCGAGTTCAGGGCCTGAGCCTCGCCGCACTTGAAAACCAATCGATCGCGGCGCACGATGTCTGGCACTAGGGAAAGCCGGTCAGGGCAGGAACCGGCAAGGTAAACTGAGGAGGACGCCATGACTGTTAAGGCAATTCTCGAGCAGAAGGGCCACGACGTGTTGACGCTCGGGCCGAACGAAAAACTGAGCGAGGCCATTCGCATCCTGGCCGAGCACAGGATCGGTGCGCTGGTCATCACCAATGGTGATCACAAGATCGTCGGCATCCTTTCCGAGCGCGACGTCGTGCGGGTCCTCGCCCGGGAAGGGGCCGCCGCATTGGATATCGCGGTGCGTTCGGCGATGACCCCCAAGGTGAAGATCTGCAATGAGAACCACACCGTCAACGAGGTCATGGAGATCATGACCAGTGGCCGTTTCCGCCATCTGCCGGTGGAAAAGGACGGCCTGCTCGACGGCATCGTGTCGATCGGCGACGTGGTCAAGCGGCGCATCGAGGATGTCGAGCGCGAGGCCGCGGAGATCAGGGCCTATATCGCGACGGCGTGAGATCGCCAGCAAGTTTTGTCGAAGTCGGCGCCGCCCCTCATCGCCCTGCCGGGCACTTCTCCCCGTATAGTGACGGGGGAGAAGGGGCCGGCCGCAGCCTTGGCGGCTTTTCTTGCTACAATGGAGATTGGCGAAATCGTTGATGCGGGCGCCCCTCTCCCCGTCACTACACGGGGAGAGGATGCCGGCAGGCAGGTGAGGGGCAGCGCAAACGTTTCCAATAACGGTTGCCCCTACCAGCCTGCGGCTTCACGCTTGTCTCCTTTTGCGGTTTGCATTAGCGGATGACTTCACTTTAAACGTCGAATTCACGTGAATTCCGTCACCGATAACGCGCAGGCCACCATGACCCTCATCGACACCCGCACACCCGACGCCAAGCGCCTGATATCAGGCGCCACCGGCGACTGGGAGATCATCATCGGCCTCGAGGTCCATGCGCAGGTGACCTCGCAAGCAAAACTGTTCTCCGGCGCCTCGACGGCTTTCGGTGCGCCGCCCAACGCCAATGTCAGCCTCGTCGATGCGGCGATGCCGGGCATGCTGCCGGTCATCAACGAGAAATGCGTCAAGCAGGCGATCCGCACCGGCCTCGGGCTGAAGGCCGAGATCAACCACAAATCGGTCTTCGACCGGAAAAACTATTTTTATCCCGATCTGCCGCAGGGCTATCAGATTTCACAGTTCAAGCAGCCGATCGTCGGCGAGGGCAAGGTGATCGTCTCCGTCGGGCCCGACCGGCAGGGCGAGTTCGAGGACATCGAGGTCGGCATCGAGCGCCTGCATCTGGAGCAGGATGCCGGCAAGTCGATGCACGACCAGCATGCGACGATGTCCTATGTCGACCTCAACCGCTCCGGCGTGGCGCTGATGGAGATCGTCTCCAAGCCCGACATGCGATCCGCCGACGAGGCCAAGGCCTATGTCACCAAGCTGCGCACCATCGTGCGATACCTCGGCACTTGCGACGGCAATATGGACGAAGGCTCGCTGCGCGCCGATGTCAACGTCTCGGTGCGCCGGCCCGGCGGCGAATTCGGCACGCGCTGCGAGATCAAGAACGTCAACTCGATCCGTTTCATCGGCCAGGCCATCGACTACGAGGCGCGCCGCCAGATCGCCATCCTAGAGGACGGCGGCAAGATCGACCAGGAAACGCGGCTGTTCGATCCCAACAAGGGCGAGACGCGCTCGATGCGTTCCAAGGAAGAAGCGCACGACTACCGCTATTTCCCGGATCCAGACCTTCTGCCGCTGGAATTCGACCAGGCCTATGTCGATGCGCTGGCAAAGGATCTGCCTGAACTGCCCGACGCCAAGAAGGCGCGGCTGATCTCCTCGCTCGGCCTGTCGACCTACGACGCTTCGATCCTGGTGTCGGAAAAGGCGGTCGCCGACTATTTCGAGAAGGTGGCCGCCGGTCGCGACGGCAAGCTTGCCGCCAACTGGGTCATCAACGATCTGCTCGGTGCTTTGAACCGAGCCGGCAAGGGTATTGAAAATGCTCCGGTTTCGCCCGATCAGCTCGGCGCGGTCATCGATCTGATAAAAGAGGGCACCATCTCCGGCAAGATCGCCAAGGATCTGTTCGAGATCGTCTGGAACGAAGGCGGCGATCCGCGCCAACTGGTCGAAAGCCGCGGCATGAAACAGGTCACCGACACCGGCGCCATCGAAAAGGCGGTCGACGAGGTGATATCAGCCAATCCCGACAAGGTCGAGCAGGCGCGCGCCAAGCCGAGCATGGCCGGCTGGTTCGTCGGCCAGGTGATGAAGGCGACTGGCGGCAAGGCCAACCCGCAGGCCGTCAACGACCTCGTCAAGGCCAAGCTCGGGATCGAATAGGATGATGTTCGTTCGCACCGCTGGCGAGCGCGATCTTGCCTCGGTCCGGGCGCTGCTGGTCGAAACGTGGCACGCCACCTACGACGCCATCTATGGTGCTGCCAAAGTCGCTGAGATAACAGATGAATGGCATTCCATCGCCTCGCTCAAGGCGCGGCTGACACGGCCGAACTCCGAATTCCTGGTCGCAGACGATGGCAACCGCATTGGCGGGATGGCGTTCGCCGCAGCCACCACGGATGCGAGGATCGTCATGCTGAACCAGCTCTACGTTCATCCGGCCTGCCAGAGGCAAGGGATCGGCCAGGCGCTGCTGGAAGAGGTCGAGGCCAGCTTTCCCGAAGCGCGGACGCTGCGTGTCGAAGTGGAAGAGGCAAATGCTCCCGCCGTCGCCTTCTATCGCTCGAAAGGGTTTTTGCCGGCCGGGAACACTGCTGACTGTGGCGGTGGCTCAGGGCTGCCGGCGCTGATTTTGGAAAAGGCGATCGAATAGATTTGCCTGGCCTGACAGGTCGCAGTTGCGTTTTTACGGGGCTGCGCCGGTCGGTTGCGGGCTGAATTGCGGAATCGCGGTCCGCAAAAAACACGCCCGAAGGTCGAAATTCACCAGTGGCTAACGCTGGGGCAAAAAAGCATGGTGCGACGCACAAAAATATTGCAATGCACTGCAGATGCCGTAACGTCAGGTTCTAGATGAACGAGACGGCCTTTCTACAAAGGTCGCCCACCGCAAAGGATGGAAACTATGACCAAGACCGCTGATAAAACTGCTGAAAACGTTGAGAATGCAGAAGTCCGGACCGAGGTAACCGATCAGTTCCGCGCCGTCGCCGAAAAGGGCGTCGAGCAATCGAAAGAAGCCTTATCGAAATTGGCGACCGGCGCCGAGGCGACCCAGAAGGCTCTTGAGTCATCCTTCGAAACAGCCAAGACCGCCAGCAATGAGCTGTCGCTGAAGACGATCGCCGCTTTGCGCGCAAATGTTGAGGCCAGCTTTTCTCACCTCGAAGCCCTGGTTGCCGTGAAATCGCCCTCCGAGTTCGTCGAACTGCAGACAGACTTCTTGCGCAAGCAGGTGGAAAAGACCGTCGAGCAGAGCAAGGAGCTTCAGGCGGCGGCGACGAAAGCCGCCGAAGACGTATCCAAGCCGATCAAGGATGTCTACGAGAAGGCGATGAAGGATCTCAAGGTCGCCTGATTGGCCTAAGGCATGTCGCGCAAAAAGCACGCCCTCGGGCTTGAACCGAGGGTGCGAAGCGGTTTTGCAATAACGACATGCATCAAAGCAACAACTTGAAGCGCGTCGCATGAATCCATCCAAACGGCACGCGCTTCAGGCGGAGGGAACTTCCACATTGTCGATCAGCCGGGTCTTGCCCAGCCAGGCGGCTGCGAGCAGGCGTCCGTCGCGGTTTGGCCGCCACGGGGCGAGCGTCAGGCTCTCGCGCGCCGCGACATAGTCGACTTTGTCGAAGCCGGCCTCGACCAGCCCGCGGCTGGCCTCGGCGGTCGCACTGCCTTCATCCGCGCCTGCCGCGAGTGCCGCCGCCGTTCGGCGCAAGATGGCGTTGAGCTGGCGCGCCACCGCGAGCTCGGTTTCGCCGAGATAGGCGTTGCGTGACGACATGGCGAGCCCATGCGCGTCGCGTATTGTTGGCGCGCCGATGATGTCCACCGGCAGATCAAGATCGCTGCAGAGCTGCCTGACGACGCAAAGCTGCTGATAATCCTTTTCGCCAAAGACCGCGCAGTCGGGCGACGCCTGCAGGAAGAGCTTTGCCACGACGGTTGCGACGCCGTCGAAGAAGGTCGGCCGGAAATCCGATTCCAGCCCGGCGGCTGGCCCGCCGACCGAGATCTTGGTGGCGAAGCCGGCCGGGTACATCTGCGCCACACCAGGGGTGAAGGCAAGTTGTGCGCCGGCCTCGGCCAGCCGAGCGAGGTCGCGGCCGAGCTGGCGCGGATATTTGTCGAGGTCTTCGCTCGGCGCGAACTGGGTTGGGTTGACGAAGATCGAGACAACGCAGCGATCGGCCTTCTCCAGCGCGATCCTGATCAGCGAGATATGGCCGTCATGCAGCGCACCCATGGTCGGCACCATGGCAAGGCTAACGCCATCGCGACGCCAGTCGCGGATTTGCGCGCGAAGGGCGGCGACGCTGTCGACGACGAGAGGCCGGCTCATGCTTCGCCCCGGCTCATGCTTCGCCCCCGCTCATGCTTCGCCCTTGTCGGCTGCGGCCGAAAAAACGTGGCTCGGGCCGGGGAATGTCCGGCTGCGCACCTCCGCTGCATAGCTGGCTGCCGCTTGCGATATGACGCTGCGCAGGTCGGCATATTGCTTGACGAATTTCGGCACCCGGTCGACGGTCAGGCCGACCATGTCGTCGATGACTAGGATCTGGCCGTCGCAGTCGCCGCTGGCGCCAATGCCGATGGTTGGAATGGAAATGTGCCGGGTGAGGTCGGCGGCGACGGTCTCGACGGTGCCTTCGATGACCACCGAAAACGCGCCGGCTTTTTCGACCGCTTCGGCGTCGCGATAAAGCGCAGCCACATTCTCGTCGGTCCGGCCCTTGATCCTGTAGCCGCCGTCGCTTTCCACCGATTGCGGCTGCAAGCCGATATGTCCCATGACCGGAATGCCGGCAGCGACAATCGCCGCAATCTGTCGGGCAACTGTCACGCCACCCTCCAGCTTGACGGCCTGGCAACCGGTTTCGCCGACAATCCGCCGCGCCGAGGCGACGGCTTGGCGCGCCGTTGCCTCATAGCTTCCGGCCGGCATGTCGACCACCACGCAGGCCTTGGCTGACCCTCGCATCACCGCTTGTCCGTGGGCGATCATCATCTCCAGCGAGGCGCCCAGCGTGGTCATGTGGCCATGGAGAACCATGGCCACGCTGTCGCCGACCAGAAGCAGGTCGACATGATCGTCGAGCAGGCGAGCGATGGGATAGGTATAGGCGGTGAGGCAGACGATCGGCTCGCCGCCCTTGCGCAGGCGAATGGAGCTGGCACTGATCCGCGGATCGGCGCCGGATGCGTCTGGGGCCATCATTCCCTCCCTCAACCGTCAATCAGGCTGGGTACCTGCATGCGGCGCGCTGAGCTTTAGAAAGACCAGGCAGTCTTGGCAAGGCATGCCTCGACAGGACGCGAAAGGCTTGCCACGGTGCGTCGGTTTTCCGACGGCCATTTGCACGGCTCATGCGGCAAAACCCTTGCCTTGGCGATGGCCTGACGCCATAAGCAGGAAACAGGCGCCACCGCTGCCGCCACGAGGACTTGCCGCGAGGATTTTGGATGAAGACTTTCCTTCTGCAGTTTTTCACCTGGTGGAACAGCCAGACGCTGGGCACGCGCTTTCACACCTGGCGGCATGGCAAGAAAGTCGGGCAGGACGAGGCCGGCAACGTCTACTACGAGGGTGGTGTCGATTCGGAAGGCCGCACCCGCCGCTGGGTCATCTATCGCGACTATTCGGAAGCCTCGATGATTCCGCCCGGCTGGCATGGCTGGATGCATCACCGCGTCGATGTCCCGCCGACGAGCGACAACTACAAGCCACGCGACTGGCAGAAGCCGCATCAGCCGAACCTCACCGGAAGTGCCGCGGCCTATCGCCCCAAGGGCTCCATACTCAGCAATCAGCACCGCCCGCAGGTGACCGGCGATTACGACGCCTGGACGCCGGGGTCGTAAGAGACTGTTTTGAAATTCGCTCTGGCGAGTCATATGGTGGTGGTTTCGAGAACCGGCGCGGAGCGGACATTAGAGCGCCGCGCGTCCATTGGACCCGCAAGGGACGCTCTAACACTTTGGTTGGCGCATGATCTTTTCCGGAAACCGAAATCGGTTTCCGGGGTCATGCGCTGGTCCGAAGCACCGGAAGCGCAGAAAGCGCCGTCAGATGGCCGCCAGAGTAGAGTTTCCAAACGGTCTCTAACCGCTCGCCATGGGCGGATCGATCCTTTATCGCCACAATTGGCGTTTAGCAGCTTGTCGATCTGACAGCAGCGACTAGCCTTGGGGCGCGACAGAATCACCCCGGGCGCAAACCACCGGATCCCTACATGAGCATTTTCAGCCGAATCTCGATAGGCGGACTGACGGTGGCCGCCACCGCTTTTGCGGCTTTTAGCATCGCCGCCGCTCAGACGCTTGAGGCGCCAGTGGACCCGGGGGCGCCGACGGAATTTGAGGCGCCAGTGGACCCGGGGGCGCCGACGGAATTTGAGGCGCCAGTGGACCCGGATGCGCCAATGGAACCGGATGCGACAATGGAACCGGATGCGACAGTGGCGCCGGCGGCACCAGCGGCGCCACAACGCATCACCAATCCTGTCGCCGAATTCGCCGGCATCGACAAGATCACCGGCCGCATCATCACCTTCGATGTCTATATCGACGAGACGGTGCAGTTCGGCGCTTTGCAGGTGACGCCGCGCATCTGCTATTCGCAGCCGCAAACCGAAGAGCCGAAGACCGATTCTTTCGTCGAGGTCGACGAGATCACGCTGGATCGCAAGATCCGCCGTATCTTCACCGGCTGGATGTTTGCCGAAAGCCCCGGCCTCAACGCCGTCGAGCACGCCGTCTACGACGTCTGGCTGAAGGGCTGCAAGCAGAAGTCGGAAGTGCCGGCACCCGACGCGGCCAAAACCAATTAGCCAAGCCAGTTATAATCCCTGGCGTGCGGGATCGCCTCTTCGGGATCCCTACTGAGCCTTCCGGAACCGCCTTATTCTCCGTGCGTTGGTCATGGCTGGCGTTACGGAGATGTTCCCATGATGGCCAACAAGAACGAACTCCTCGATCTCGAAAAAGGGTTCTGGACCGGCGACGCTGCCTATTTCAAAGCCAATGCCGACACCAAATGCCTGGTGGCTTTCCCACAGATGGCGCAAACGATGAGCAACACCGATCTGGCCGAAACCGCGACGGACCCAAATCGCTGGCGCGATCTCGTCATCGACCTCAAGGGCATCATCGAGCCGGGCAGCGACATTGTCATTCTGACCTACGAGGCCCATGCCACGCGCGAGAATGGCGAGCCTTATGCGGCGCTGGTCAGCACCGGCTATGTCCATCGCGTCAATGGCTGGAAGATGATGTTCCACGCGCAGACGCCGCTTGAGCCTGCCGCAAAAACCTGACCAAAAACCCGACCTTTGGCTCAGATCATGGGAAAAACACCGCTTCGCCCTTCAGCGCGTCAGCCAGCATCTTTTCATACTTGCCCCTTGGCACGTCGACCGCGCCGAAGCGTTTGAGGTGCTCGGTGGTGAACTGCGTGTCGAGCAACGAAAAGCGCCGTTCCTTCAGGCGTTCGACCAGGTGCACCAGGCAGACCTTCGACGCGTCCGTTTCCCTGGCGAACATGCTTTCGCCGAAGAACACCCGGCCAAGAGACACGCCGTAGAGGCCGCCAACCAGCCGACCCTCGCGCCAGGCTTCGACCGAATGGCAATGGCCCATCCGATGCAGTTCGACATAGGCCTCGCGGATCGGCGCATTGATCCAGGTCGACCGGCGTTCCTCGCGCCTCTCGGCGCAGCCGTCGATGGTCGCCTCGAAATCAAAATCGAAACGGATATCGAACAGGTTTTTCCGGATCGCCTTCCTCAGGCTTTTGGGCGTGTGAAATCCGTCCAGCGGGATGATGCCGCGCGTCTCCGGCCGCACCCAGAACACTTCCGGATCGGTGGCGCTTTCGGCCATCGGAAAGACCCCCGAGGCGTAGGCCTTGAGCAACAGGTCGGTCGGGATGCGATAGCCTGGCGCGTAGGGACGGGTCATCGCGTCATTATATTCTATAAGTTCACGTCCTAATCCTCATCGGCCAGAAATTTTTCCAGCCAGTGGATGTCATACTCGCCATTGGCGATATCGGCATTGCCGACGAGATCGCGAAACAGCGGCAGCGTCGTCTTGATGCCGTCGACGACGAATTCGTCGAGCGCCCGCCGCAGCCGCATCATGCATTCGACGCGATTGCGGCCGTGCACGATCAGCTTGCCGATCAAACTGTCGTAGTAAGGCGGGATCTTGTAGCCGGAATAGACGCCGGAATCGACACGGATGCCGAGGCCACCCGGCGTGTGGAAGTGGGTGATCGTGCCGGGCGAGGGGGTGAAGGTGCGCGGATCCTCGGCATTGATGCGGCATTCGATGGCGTGGCCCTGAAATCGGATCTCTTCCTGGCGCATGGAAAGCCCGCCGCCCGAGGCGACGCGGATCTGCTCGTGCACGAGGTCGATGCCGGTGATTGCCTCCGTCACCGGATGCTCGACCTGCAGGCGCGTGTTCATCTCGATGAAATAGAACTCGCCGTTCTCATAGAGGAATTCGATGGTGCCGGCGCCGGAGTAGCCGAGATCGGCAATCGCCTTGGCACAGACGCCGCCGATATGCGCGCGCTCCTCGGCATTGAGCGCCGGCGAGGGAGCCTCTTCCCAGACTTTCTGGTGGCGGCGCTGCAGCGAACAGTCGCGTTCGCCGAAATGCACGCCGCGGCCGGCACCGTCGCCGAACACCTGGACCTCGATGTGGCGCGGCTTTTCGAGATACTTCTCGATGTAGACGGCGTCGTCGCCGAAAGCGGCACCGGCTTCCGAGCGCGCCGTCTGCAGTGCGACCACAAGATCGGATTCGCTGCGCGCCACCTTCATGCCGCGTCCGCCGCCGCCGGCCGACGCCTTGATGATCACGGGGTAGCCGATCTCGGCGGCGATGCGTCTGGCTTCCTTTTCCTCGGTGACCGCCCCGTCGGAGCCGGGCACCACCGGAATGCCAAGGCGCTTTGCGGTGCGCTTGGCCTCGATCTTGTCGCCCATGATGCGGATGTGATCGCCGGACGGGCCGATGAACGTGATGTTGTGCGCGGCGAGGATATCGGCGAATTTGGCATTCTCCGACAGGAATCCGTAGCCCGGATGCACCGCGTCGGCGCCGGTGATCTCGCACGCCGCGACGATCTGGTGGATGTTGAGATAGCTGTCGCGCGACGGCGGTGGGCCGATGCAGACGCTCTCGTCGGCGAGCCGCACATGCATGGCGTCGGCGTCGGCGGTGGAATGCACCACCACCGTCTGGATGCCGAGCTCCTTGCAAGCGCGCAGCACCCTCAGAGCGATTTCGCCGCGATTGGCGATGAGGATTTTCTGGAACATTTTTCGGCTGTTCCCGGCTCTACTCGATCACGACGAGCGGCATGCCATATTCGACCGGCTGCGCATCCTCGAACAGTATCGCCGTCACCGTTCCGGCACGCGGCGAGGGGATCTGGTTCATCGTCTTCATCGCCTCGATGATCAGCAGCGTCTGGCCTTCCTTGACCTGTTGGCCGACTTCGATGAACGCCTTGGCGTCGGGCGATGGCGCCAGGTAGGCGGTGCCGACCATCGGCGAGGCCACTGCGTTCTTGGACACGTCGGCCGCTGCCGGGGCGGCTGCGCCAGCCGGCTGCGCTGCCGGCGGCGCATAGGCGGGCTGCGCTGCGGCGACCGCATGGACGGCCGGCGCCTGTCGCGACACGCGCACCTTCAAGTCGCCCAGCTCGACCTCGATCTCGGTGAGGTTGGTGTCGTTCAGTATGCCCGCCAGATCGCGGATAAGCTGCTGGTCAACACCATTCTTTTTTATCGACATTTTCGAGCCTTCTGTTTGTTGGCCGGTCATAGGCGTGCGGCCAGCGCCTGCAGCGCCAGTGTGTAGCCGAGCGGCCCGAACCCGCAGATCACGCCGACGGCGACCGGCGAGACCATGGAGACGTGGCGGAATGATTCCCGCGCATGGATGTTGGAAAGATGAACTTCGGCGACGGGCAATGGCGCGACGGAGCGGATGGCGTCGTGAATGGCGATCGAGGTGTGGCTGTAGGCGCCCGGATTGATGACGATGCCGACAGCCTTGTCGGCGGCTTCCTGTATCCAGTCGACGAGGTCGCCCTCATGGTTCGACTGACGGAAATCGATCTCGAGCCCAAGTGCCGCACCTGCCTGCTTGCAATCGTCGGCGATCGCGGCCAGCGTCTTGCCGCCATAGATGCCGGGCTCGCGTTTGCCGAGCGCGTTGAGGTTGGGACCGTTCAGGACGAAAACCGTTTTCAAAATGCCGACCTTTTCCCGGTGTGGTTTCGAATCCGAAATTCGCAATACCTTAGAGCAGCGCTTTGAACGAATTTCGGCTTCAAAGCCACACTGGCAATTTATACATTTCTGATGTGGTGGATTTAAAGTTCCTGAACACTGACGCCACCAAAGCAGCAGGAACTTCAAATCCACCACATCAGCGCCGGCATCAGTCGGCGCACTGGGCCTCTATAATGGGCTTAGACGCCTGCGAAAAGAGCGCAAGTGGGTTCTTTCGCTGTCCACAACAGGCGGAAAATGGCATGCGCAGAAAGCCAGCCGCCGATCAGAGTGCGGCCTTGGCCGCTTCGATCTTCTTCGCCAGCACGTCCTGGCCGAGCGCACCGAACACCACCTCGTTGCCGACCACATAGGAGGGCGTTCCGGTGATGGCCAGCTTGTTGGCAAGATCATAGGTCTTGGAGAGGGCCTCGGCGATCGACGGATCCTTCATCTTCTCGCGCAGCGTCGCTTCGTCGGCGCCGAGCGAAAGCGCTACCTTGATGGCCGCCGCTTCGGTGGCGCGTCCCTGGGCGCCGAGCAACGCGTTGTGGAACTCGCCGTATTTCTCCGGCATCATCAGGTGGAAGGCCATCGAGACGACGCTTGCCTTCTGCGAATCCGGGCCGAGGATCGGGAACTCCTTGAGCACGAAGCGCAGATCCGGATCGGCTGTCGTCAGCGTCTGCATGTCCTCCATGGCGCGTTTGCAGTAGCCGCAATTGTAGTCGTAGAATTCGACGATGGTGACCTTGCCGTTCGGATTGCCGACGACGCCGTCGAAGGCCGAGTTGAAGATCTGGTCCTTGGCATCCTTGATGACGTCGAGACTGGCGACGCGCTGCGCCTCCTTCTGCTTGGCCTCGAGCGCCTCCTGAGCTTCCAGCAGCACTTCCGGGTTCTTCAGCAGATAGTCGCGGATGATGCCTTCGACTTCAGCCCGGTCGATCTTGGTGTCGGCGGAGGCTGCCTGGGCGATCTGCGCGGCATCGGCCTTTGCCGTCTGCGGACTTCCGGTCACGAACCCGAAACCCAGCATGGCGAGAGCGACCGCCACGCCCGTGGTGCCCAGCAGAATTGCCTTCTTCATCATCCTGATCCTCTTGCCTGGTTTCCGGCCGGGTTGTCCGACCCGATTGGCCCGACTACCCGATTGGTTCGACTACCCGATTGGTCCAACTACTTGTCGCCGCGCACGGCCGGAAGGTTCACTTTTTCTTGCCTGATGGTGCGTAGTTTATGATGTCCTGCGCGCGGATCCAGCCCGGCTCGCCACGCTTCATTTTCATCTGCGCGCGCATTGCGAAGATCTTGGCATCCTTGTAGGCGCCAGAATAGAAATGGCCTTCGGCGGTCGCAAGGTCGGCGGCCGGAATGTTGCCAAGCTCGCCATAGGCCTGCGCAAGATGGCGGTAACCGACGGCGTTTTCTCGGTCGCGCGCGAGACCCTTGTTGATCTGCACCACCGCTTTCTCCAGGGAATCGGGCGTGCCGACTGCCATCAGCGCCTGGCCGTAGGAAACCGGCAGCAGCCCGGATCGCGCTGGGTCGAGGCTGACCGCCTTGGCATAGGCTTCCGCGGCAGCCTTCGGTTTGTTCGCCTTCATCAGGATGTCGCCGCGCAATTCCTGGAAATAGGGGTTCTTCGGCTGTGCCTTGATCAGCGCGTTGGTCTTGGCAAGCGCCCCGGCCAGATTGCCGAAAAGGAAGCTCGTCTGCGCGTCGCCATATTGCGAGGCGAGGCTTCCCGGCATCTTGCGCATCAGCCGCGATGCGGCGGCCTGACCTCCCATATAGGCAGCGATCTTGATGCGCATCATGTCGTGCCGCTGCTGCAGCGCCGGCGGATCGACCTTTTCGACGTAGGGGCTTTTTTTGACCAGGACTTCGAGGTTGGCAATGCGTTCGCGCGGCAGCGGATGGCTGATCCGGTAGGGGTCGACCTGCGCCCCCGACAGCGAAAGTGCGCTCTGAAAGCGGCCGAAGGTCTTCAGCATGCCCAGGCCGGACTGGCCGGTGGCATTGAGATAGGTTATCGCCGAGCGGTCGGCGGTCATCTCTTCGGTGCGCTGATAAGCGAGGATGCTGCGCTGCGCCATCTCGCCGCCGCCAGCTGCAACCCCCATGCCGGCGCCGGCCAGGCCCCGGCTTTTGCTGGTGGCGCCGGCAACCATGGCACCGGCGCCAAGCAGCGTCGCGATGATGGCCATCGTCTTGGCGCGTTCGAGCTGGTTGCGCAATTTTTGCTGGTGGCCACCGGCGATATGGCCGGCTTCATGGGCGATGACGCCAATGATCTCGTTGGGCGTCTCCGCCGACATCAGGGCGCCGGTGTTGATGAACAGGCGGGACCCGGCAACGAAGGCGTTGAAACTCTGGTCGTTGACCAGCACGATGTCGACGCCGTCTTCCGGCAGGCCCGCGGCCCTGAAGATCGGCCGCGCATAGGCGCGCACCAGCGCCTCGATCTCGGCATCGCGCACCACCGGCACATTTTGCGCAAAAGCGCTGACGGTGCCGGTCACAGCGACCGTCGCGGCAAGCGAAAGCGTCGCGAAGGCGCGTGCTGCCCTGGCTATCGTCGATTTGGGTCGGCTCAACATGGCAGGTCCACTGGTAGACGAGCGGGTGAAGGATGAAAAGTCGGCACTGAAACTTTACTGAACTTGTGAACCTCACATCAATCGGGCATTTGTGCGGCGCGGGACGTCAAAGCTCGGCGCCGGCAGCCGGCAAGCGCCGGCCGATGGGCGATCTCAAAGGGCTGACCCAAAGGGCGGACCCAAGGGCGAACAAGGAAATGAGGTCAAATGGTTGTATCGCTTTCGCGTCGCGGCGACGTCGAGCCGTTCCACGCCATGGACGTTCTGGCGGAAGCGAATCGGCTGAAGGCCACGGGCGTGCCGGTCGTTTCCATGGCCGTTGGCCAGCCGTCCGATCCGGCGCCGGCCGGAGTCAGGCAAGCGGCGACGAACGCATTGAAGATGGGGCGCATCGGCTACACCGACGCATTGGGTCTTGCGGGCCTGCGCGAGGCTATCGCGCAGCATTATGCCGACCACTACGGGCTGGCCGTTTCACCCGGCCGGATCGCCGTCACCACCGGATCGTCGGCCGCCTTCAACCTGGCATTTCTGGCGATGTTCGATCCAGGCGACCGTGTCGCCATCGCCGCACCCGGTTATCCGGCCTATCGCAACATCATGGCCGCGCTCGGCATCGAGATCGTCGAGATCGAGCTCGACGGTGATGCCTATCTCCACGCCGAGCATCTGAAGGCTGCGCATCGCGAAAAGACGCTGAAGGGCGTGTTGTTTGCCAGCCCGGCCAATCCGACCGGGGCGATTATCCCCGCCGACGAGCTGTCGGCGCTGGTGACGACGGCACAAGAGCTCGGCATCGCCGTGATCTCCGACGAGATCTACCATCGGCTGGCTTACGCTGCGCCGGACAGCACAGCACTTGCCTGCGGCCCTGACGTGACGGTGATCAATTCCTTCTCGAAATACTACTGCATGACCGGTTGGCGCATCGGCTGGATGGTGCTGCCGGAACCCTTGGTGCGGCCGGTCGAGCGCATCGCCCAGAGTCTCTACATCTCACCGCCCGAACTGTCCCAGATCGCCGCGATCGAGGCGTTCAAGGCAACCGCGGAATTGGAGGCTGTGAAGGCGCGCTACGCGGGCAATCGCGAGCTTTTGATGCAACGCCTGCCCGAACTCGGCTTTACCCTGGCGGCACCGATGGACGGGGCGTTCTACGCCTTCTGCGATGTCACCAGGCACACCAACGACAGCATGGCCTTCGCGCGCAAGATGCTGGCCGAGGCGCATGTGGCGGCGACGCCCGGCCGCGATTTCGATCCGCTTCAAGGCCATCGAGCCATGCGCTTTTCCTACGCCGGCAGCCACGACGAGATGGTCGAGGCGATGATGCGCATCGAGCGCTGGCTGAGATAGCGTGATGCCGGACCTCGAGCAGGCTTTGACCGAGATTGCCGCCGAAATGGCCGAGCGCACCGATCGCGGCAACGTCGCGACCTACATTCCGCAGCTCGGCAAGGTCGATCCGAAAAAGTTCGGCATTGCCGCGGTGACCAATGACGGTCGCGTGCTGATGGCGGGCGACGCCGATGAGCCGTTTTCGATCCAGAGCATTTCGAAGGTGTTCACGCTGACACTGGCGCTTGGCAATGTCGGCGACGCGTTGTGGCAGCGTGTCGGGCGCGAGCCTTCGGGCAACCCGTTCAACTCGATCGTCCAGCTCGAGCACGAGAACGGCATTCCGCGCAATCCGTTCATCAATGCCGGCGCCATCGTCATTTCCGACATTCTGCTCGCCGGCCACCAGCCGCGCGAGGCGATCGGCGAGATCCTGCGCTTCATCCAGTTCCTGGCCGACGACGAGACCATCATCATCGACCGCGAGGTCGCGGCTTCGGAACGAGCCACCGGTTTTCGCAATTTGGCGCTCGCCAACTACATGAAATCCTTCGGCAATCTCAGCCACGCGCCGGATCTGGCGCTGGGCGTCTATTTCCACCATTGCGCCATCGCGATGAGCTGCCGGCAACTTGCCCTGGCCGGCCGCTTCCTCGCCAGTGGCGGCAAGAACCCGGCGACTGGCCATTCCGTGGTGTCGGCCGAGCGCGCGCGCCGCATCGGCGCGATGATGCTGACCTGCGGCCACTATGACGGCTCAGGCGATTTCGCCTTCCGCGTCGGCATCCCGGGCAAGAGCGGCGTCGGCGGCGGCATTTTAGCAATCGTGCCGGGCGTGGCCTCGCTCGCCGTCTGGGCGCCCGGCCTCAACGCCAACGGCAATTCCAGGCTGGGGTCGATTGCGCTGGAAAGGCTGGCGAAGATGATGAACTGGTCGGTTTTCGCGCCATAGGAATTGGCCGGCTTCAGACAAGAATAATCCCGCGCTGTCGATGGGACAGCGCGGGATTTTTTTGTTCAAAAGATCAGGATAACCTACCGAAAAGCTTAGAAAAAGCCTTTCCGCTGCCACCAGCCGGCACGCTTCGGCTTCTCCTCGGTCTTTTCCTCTTCGGCAACAGTCGAGGACACGATCGGCTCAACCGGAGCATCGACCGGTACGGGCTTGCGTCGCGATGGGCGGACCTTCGGTTTCTCGTCGACGGCGGCCACGGCTGTTTCCTCTGAAACAGCTGCGGGAGCCTCGGCAGAAATTTCCGGCTTCGCTACCGGCGTCTCGGCAACGACGTCCGCCGCGGCCTTCTTCGGCTTGGCAGCGCGGCGCGGCTTCTTCGGCTTTTCGGCGCTTGGCATGTCGTCATTGGCTGGAGCAAGGTCGACAGGCTCTTCGACCGGCGTGGCTTCGACCGGCGTTGCTGCTGCCGGTTCGCCGGAGACGGCCTCCAAGACCTCGGGACGGTCAGCCGACTCGGCAGTGCCTGCATCGACCTCGCCTTCGCCGTCTTCACGGCGATTGCGCTTGCCGCCGCGCTTGCCGCGCCGACGCTTCTTGCCCAGACCTTCGTCAGGCTCCAGACCTTCATCAGGCTCCCGACCTTCAGGCTCTTGCCCGTCATCCGACGCTTCCACCGCCTCGGTGACGCCGACCTGGTCCTCGTGGTCTGCTTCGGCGCCTTCATCGCTTGCGGCCTCGGAGACGCCATCGGCAGTGGCCGAGATGGACGCACCTTCCACGGGGGCGCCATGCTCGCGGTCGCGATCCTTGCCGCCGCGCCGTCTGCGGCGCTTGCGGCGCTTGCGGTCGCGGCCTTCGCCATCCTCGCTGGGCCTTGGCTGCTGCGGCTGCTGCGCCTGGCGCGGTTGCTCCGCCGGTGCAACGACCTCGTCTTCCTCCTCCTCGATGACGATTTCGTCGGCGGGCTCTTCCGGCTCGACATAGGCGGGCAAGGTCCGCACCTCGACGAAGCCTTCAGGCTTTTCGGCCAGCGCGCCGCGGAAGATCGCATAGTGCTGGGCGCCGACCGTATCGTCGGCCTCGACGGTGATGGTCAGGCCGAAGCGGTTTTCGAGCTCCACCAGCGTGCCGCGCTTGTGGTTGAGCACATAGAGCGCGGTCGCCGCCGGCGTCCGCACCGTGATGTGGCTGCGCGAATCCTTGAGCAGGAATTCCTCGATCGCCCGCACCACCATCAGCGCGACGGACGAATCGGACCGCACATGGCCGGTGCCGCCGCAATGCGGGCAAGGCTTCATCGTCGATTCCAGCACGCTGGCACGGATGCGCTGGCGCGACATCTCCATCAGGCCGAAATGCGAGATGCGGCCGACCTGGATGCGGGCGCGATCGTTCTTGAGGTGATCCTTCAGCCGCTTCTCGACGGAGCGGTTGTTGCGGTTCTCCTCCATGTCGATGAAGTCGATGACGATCAGGCCGGCGAGATCGCGCAGCCTCAGCTGCCGTGCGACCTCCTCGGCCGCTTCCAGATTGGTGTGAAGCGCTGTGTCCTCGATCGAGTGCTCCTTGGTGGAGCGGCCCGAATTGACGTCGATGGCGACCAGCGCTTCGGTCTGGTTGATGATGATGTAGCCGCCGCTCTTCAGCGTCACCTGCGGCTGCAGCATGCGGTCGAGCTGCGCCTCGATGCCGTTGCGCACGAAGATCGGCGTCGTGTCGCGGAACGGCTGCACGACCTTGGCGTGGCTCGGCATCAGCATGCGCATGAAATCCTTGGCCTCGCGATAGCCCTCTTCGCCGGAGACCAGGATCTCGTCGATGTCCTTGTTGTAGAGGTCGCGCACCGAGCGCTTGATCAGGCTGCCTTCCTCGTAGACGAGGGCAGGGGCCGTCGACTGCAGCGTCAGGTTGCGGACGTTTTCCCAAAGCCGCATCAGATATTCGTAGTCGCGCTTGATCTCGGCCTTGGTGCGGCTTTCGCCGGCCGTGCGCAGGATGACGCCCATGCCCTGCGGCACTTCGAGATCGGCGACGACCTCCTTCAGCCGCTTGCGGTCCTGCGCGTTGGTGATCTTGCGCGAGATGCCGCCGCCGCGCGCCGTGTTCGGCATCAGCACCGAATAGCGGCCGGCAAGCGACAGGTAGGTGGTGAGCGCCGCGCCCTTGTTGCCGCGCTCTTCCTTGACGACCTGCACCAGAAGGATCTGCCGGCGCTTGATCACTTCCTGGATCTTGTACTGGCGGCGCACCGGCTTGCGGCGGTTGCGCGCTTCTTCCAGCGCATCCTCGGCGCCGACCGATTCGACCTCATGGTCATCCGAATGCGATGACTGCACTTCTTCCAGCATGCCGCGATCATTGTCGGTGGAGGTGGCTTCGCCGGCCGCATCAGCCTGCGGCACGGCTTCGGAAATCACATCCGATTCGATGCTGGCGGCGATGGAATTCGGACCGCCTTCGGAAGGCCCAGTCTCGTCACCGCCAGTTTCGTCACGGCCATGGCCAGTCTCGTCACGGCTCGTCTCATCAGGACTTGCCTCGCTATGACTGGCGACATCCTCGCCATGTTCCGAAGCAGCGGACGGCGTGTCGACTTTTTCTGAGGCATCGACGTTCTGCGCGACCGCATCCTCGCCGTGTTCGCCGCCCTCATTGGAGCCGCTGTCATTGGACCCGCTGTCATTGGACCCGCTGTCATTGGAATCGCCAGAAGCGTCCGAATCGGCCGCACCTGCATCACGCTTGTGTTCGCCTCGGTCGCGGCTCTTGCCGCCGCGGCGGCGTCCGCGCCGGCCGCGATCGCGGTTCTGGCGATCGTCGCCATCACCGTCCTCATCGTCCTCGTCTTCAGCCTCCTGCGCTTCCGCGCGCAGCAGCGCCTGACGGTCGGCGACCGGAATCTGGTAGTAGTCGGGATGAATTTCACTGAAGGCGAGGAAACCGTGACGGTTGCCGCCATATTCGACAAAGGCTGCCTGAAGCGAGGGTTCGACGCGGGTTACGCGGGCGAGGTAGATATTTCCTTTGAGCTGCTTCTTGTCCTGGGATTCAAAGTCGAATTCTTCAATACGGTTACCGCGAACGACGACAACTCGTGTTTCCTCCGGGTGGGAGGCGTCTATCAGCATTTTGTTGGGCATTATTTCGTTTCCCCCCGGCAGCCGTCAGCCGCAGCTTGCGAGGCAAAGCCCGCCGCTGTGAGTGTGGATGAACATGGGTGCCGGGCAATTGAATGTCCGCCGGCCGCTGCCTGAGCGCCATGGCGGTGCCGCCCGCAGCCATAATGGCGCGGTTTGCTGCGGACCTTTCCATGATTGCGCTTGAAGCCATCGTAACCAGCAGAACCTTTTTGAACCAAAGCCCGGGAAAACCGGACCAGCTTGTTTGCTCGTACAGAGCCGGCGCGGGACAATCCCGGCCGTTTTCCTCACGCAGGCGCTTCCCCCGCCACGGGCTTACACCTGCGAAATTCGTCGCGATCACCTGTTGCCTTTTTCGCCTGACGCGAAAGGAGCCGTCGTTCATCTCACCTGTAGCAGGAAGCTGCGGAGAAGGACGGTTCCAGGATTGCAGTGATCCACCATCGCTTTTATGATTTGGCGGGTTGGAAGGCAACCCCGATTTCCGATGCCGGCAAAATGCAGTTCCGCAACGGAAGCACGGCTTTAAGCGTTGCGTGAAAAGGCTTGGTTAACCTTCTCTGGTTACCAACCGTTAATCGAGTTCGCGGCCTGACCAGCGTTTCGACAAGACGACGACACTCCGACAAGCAAGATTGGCCGACAACAGGATCGGGCGCCTCACGCCAAACCGGAGCGACTGGAAGAGATGGCACTGGCAGTCTTCACGCACATGAGTGGTCGCGCCGGAGGCATTTTTTTCTACGCCGCCTACTTCCGCGCTGCCCACTTGCGAGGTGCCCGCTTCCGCGCTGCCCACTTCTTCCGCGCTGCTTGTCTGCTGTTGCTGGTTGTCGTTTGCCTGGCTCTTTCGCCAGTTTCCTTTGCCGCCGACGTGCCGCTGGCAGTGACGAGCTACAAAATGGCCGGTGACGCCACCAAGATGCGCATCGTCATGAATTTCGATCGTGAGCCCGACGTCAAATGGTTCCTGCTGCGCGGCCCCCACCGTCTGGTCGTCGACCTGCCAAGCACGAGATTCGCCATCAATGCCAAGGACGTGAAGGCGCGCGGCCTGGTCAGGAGCGTGCGCTACGGCGATCTCGGCGAGGGCGTGTCGCGGCTGATTCTCACCGGCAAGGGTCCGTTCGCCGTCGACAGGTTCGACGTGCTCAAGAACGATGACGGCAACGGCTACCGCATCGCCATCGACATGTCGGCGGCGTCCGTGCGGGAGTTCGACGCCGCTCTTGCCAATCAGGCGTTGACCACCGGCTCGACGGTCTCCTCCGACAAGGGCGGCAGGGTCGGCACCGGCCCTGTCTCCAATCCAGGCCATCGCTTCACCGTCGTCATCGATCCAGGCCATGGCGGCATCGACGGCGGCGCCGAGGGCATGAACGGCACCGTCGAGAAGAACGTCACGCTCGCTTTCGCCACCGAATTGCGGGACAAACTCGCCGCAGTCGGCAAATACGACGTGTTCATGACGCGCGAGACGGACCAATTCCTGCGGCTGGACGACCGCGTGCGCATTGCCCGCCAGCACGAGGCCGATCTGCTCATTTCGATCCACGCCGACACGATCAGGGTCAAGGGCCTCCGCGGCGCGACCGTCTACACCGTCTCCGACAAGGCTTCCGATCCCGAAGCGCAGGCGCTCGCCGACCGTGAAAACCTTTCCGACCAATTCGCCGGCATGGAAATCAAGGACGACAACAAGGAAGTAACCGACATCCTGATCGACCTGATTCGCCGCGAGACGCACAGTTTCTCGATGAGTTTCGCCCAAACGCTGGTCGGCCAGCTTTCCACCAGCGTCGGCCTCATCAACAATCCCCAGCGTTCGGCCAGCTTCAAGGTGTTGAAGGCGCCGGATGTCCCCTCCGTGCTGGTCGAACTCGGCTATCTGTCGAACGCCAAGGACGAGGCGCAACTGCTCAGCGCCGATTGGCGCAGCAAGGCGGCCCAGAGCATAACCAATGCCATCGCCCTGTTCGCTTCAGCCAAGGCCGGAGCCGGAACCGGAGGCTGAGATGCCAGTCCTCGCCACAACCAGAGGCAGCGTTGCACGACGACAACACTTTGCACTTATATTTTCGCCATTCGAAGCCGAAATTCCAGGCTGCCGCATTTTGCCCACATGGTGGCGACATGGATTTTCGATTACCGGTCGGGATCGTCTCGAAAGCTTGCGCGAAAGGCGGCTTCGTTTAGGCAATTCCCGAACCAAGGACTGGAGCGGGCATGATTCGTCTTATTGGCTATTTCTTCGGCATCGGCACCGCGCTGGCCCTTTTGGTCGCGGCCGGAGTGGCGATCTATATCAGCCATTTGTCGAAGGATTTGCCCGATTACGAGGTCCTGGCCAAGTATGAACCGCCGGTGACGACCCGCATCCATGCGTCCGACGGTGCGCTGATGGCCGAATATGCGCGCGAGCGGCGCCTGTATTTGCCGATCCAGGCGGTGCCGGATCGTGTCAAGGCGGCCTTCCTGTCTGCCGAGGACAAGAACTTCTACAATCACCCCGGCATCGATATGACCGGCCTTGGCCGCGCAGTCATGGTCAATCTGCAGAATGCTGGCTCGGGCAAGCGCCAGGTCGGCGCCTCGACGATCACCCAGCAGGTGGCGAAAAACTTCCTGTTGTCCTCGGACCAGACCTACGAGCGCAAGATCAAGGAGATGATCCTCGCCTTCCGCATCGAGCAGGCCTATTCGAAGGACCGCATCCTCGAGCTCTACCTTAACGAGATTTTCTTCGGGCTCGGCGCTTATGGCGTCGCCGGCGCAGCGCTCACCTATTTCGACAAGGCGGTGAATGAACTCACCGTGGCGGAGACGGCCTATCTGGCGGCTTTGCCAAAGGGCCCCTCCAACTATCACCCCTTCAAATATGCCGACCGCGCCATCGAGCGCCGCAACTGGGTGATCGACCAGATGGTCGGCAACGGCTACGTCACGCAAGAGGAAGGCGCCAAGGCCAAGGCCGAGCCGCTCGGCGTCAAGCCACGCCGCTCCGGCACCTATCTGTTCGCCGGCGAATATTTCACCGAGGAGGTGCGTCGCCAGATCAGCGCGCGCTACGGCGAGAATGCGCTCTACGAGGGCGGCCTGTCCGTCCGTACGACGCTCGATCCCAAGATGCAGCTCATCGCCCGCAAAGCCATGCAGAACGGCCTGATGAAGTTCGATACGCTGCGCGGCTATCGTGGGCCGGTGAAGACCATCGACCCGTCCGGCGACTGGGGCGTGCCTTTGAGCGAAGTCAAGGGACTGGACGACGTGCCCGAATGGTCGCTCGCTGTCGTGCTCGACAGCTCGGAGAGCGGTCTGTCGATCGGCCTTCGGCCGACCCGGCAGATCTCGGGCGAACTTGTCAAGGATCGCGTCGAAGGCACCGTCAGCCGCGAGGATATGAGCTTCGCCATGCGTCATGTGGTCGGCGGCAAGACCGTCAAGGCCAAATCGCCGGCGGACGTGCTGAAGCCTGGCGACGTCATCTTCGTGCAGAAGAAAGAAGACACGGATGGGGCCTATATCTTGCGCCAGGCCCCCGAAGTGGAGGGCGGCCTGATCGCCATGGATCCGCATACCGGGCGCGTTCTGGCCATGGTCGGCGGGTTCTCCTATTCGCTATCCGAATTCAACCGTACCACGCAGGCCATGCGCCAGCCGGGTTCGTCGTTCAAGCCGATCGTCTATGCGGCCGCTCTCGACAATGGCTATACGCCGGCTTCGGTGATCATGGATGGCCCGATCACCATCAAGAGCGGCAACACGACCTGGACGCCGAAAAACTACGATGGAAGGACTGCGGGCCCGGCGACCTTGCGGTCCGGTATCGAGAGGTCGCGCAATCTGATGACGGTGCGCCTGGCCAACGACATGGGCATGAAACTGGTCGCCGAATATGCCGAGCGCTTCGGCGTCTATGACCGACTGGCGCCGTATCTGCCGATGGCGCTGGGGTCGGGCGAGACGACCGTGATGCGCATGGTATCGGCCTATTCGATCATGGCCAACGGCGGCAAGTCGATCAAGCCGACGCTGATCGACCGGATCCAGGACCGCTACGGCAAGACGGTCTACAGGCAGGACGAACGCGGCTGCAAAAATTGCAATGCGGCTGAATGGCAGAACCAGCCTGAGCCGGAACTGGTCGACAATTCCGAGCAGGTGCTCGATCCGATGACCGCCTATCAGATCACTTCGATGATGGAGGGCGTCGTCGAGCGCGGTACCGGCGCTACCGTTGCCGAACTCGGCCGCCACATCGCCGGCAAGACTGGAACGACAAACGACGAGAAGGATACCTGGTTCATCGGCTATACGCCCAACCTCGTTGTCGGCCTTTATATGGGCTATGATCAGCCCAAAGGTCTTGGCAAGGGCGCGACCGGCGGCGGCCTTGCTGCGCCGATCTTCAAGGACTTCATGCGCGTGGCGCTGGACGGCACGCCCAATGTCGATTTCCAGGTTCCCGAAGGCATGAAACTGATCGCCATCAATCGCAAAACCGGCATGCGGGCCAACCCGGACGACGCCGGCGCCTTTATCGAAGCCTTCAAGCCGGGCACCGGCCCCGCCGACAGCTATTGGGTGATCGGCATGGGTGAGGACGGCTCCAACGCCTCCGGCGGCGCGCTGTCGCCACAGGCCAACCAGGCCATCCAGTCCGGCGGCGGCGGGCTCTACTGACATAGGATAGGGTATTTGGGCCGGTTTTCGAGCCGGCCCATTTCGCTTTACAGGCGGCGGTGCCGTCCCTATGTATCGCGCCAACCCAAGCTCTGCTCAAGCGACAGGGCACCATTTCAGCACAGGACAGAACGGCCAGCCATGCGCGCGGAAACGCAGAATATTGTCGACGAAATCAGGCAGGCGATAACCCTGCTGAGGAGGCATCTTTGACTGGGATCAAGCCATAAAGCGGCTTGAATACCTGAATGTGCGTGCCGAGGATTCGAGCCTCTGGAACGAACCGCTGGAGGCGCAGAAGCTGATGCGTGAGCGCCAGGGCCTCGAGGAAGGCATCGCCGCAGTCAAAGGCCTCACCCAGGCGCTGGAAGACAATATCGGCTTGATCGAGCTTGGCGAGGAAGAGGGCGATGAGGGTGTCGTCGCCGAGGCGGAAGCGGCGATCCGCTCGATGCGCGGCGAAGCAAAGGCCCGCCAGATCGAGACGCTGCTTTCGGGCGAGGCCGACGCCAACGACAGCTATCTCGAAATCCATGCCGGCGCCGGCGGCACCGAAAGCCAGGACTGGGCCTCGATGCTCCTGCGCATGTACACGCGTTGGGCCGAGCGGCGCCGCTTCAGGGTCGAGGTGCTGGAAGTGCATGACGGCGAAGAGGCCGGCATCAAGTCCGCCACGCTGCTGATCAAGGGCCACAACGCCTATGGTTGGCTGAAGACGGAATCCGGCGTTCACCGTCTGGTGCGTATTTCGCCCTATGACAGCAATGCGCGCCGTCACACCTCCTTCGCCAGCGTCTGGGTCTATCCCGTGATCGACGATACGATCGAGATTGACGTTTCCGAATCGGATGTCCGCATCGACACCTATCGTTCGTCCGGATCGGGCGGCCAGCACGTCAACACGACCGATTCAGCGGTCCGCATCACCCATCTCGCCACCGGCATCGCGGTCGCCTGCCAGGCTGAGCGCTCCCAGCACAAGAACAAGGCGAAGGCCTGGGAGATGCTGCGTTCGCGGCTCTACGAGGAAGAACTGAAGAAGCGCGAGGCGGTGGCCAACGCCACCGAAGCGTCGAAGAGCGATATCGGCTGGGGCCATCAGATCCGATCCTACGTTCTGCAGCCCTATCAGTTGGTGAAGGATCTGCGCACGGGCGTCGAGAGCACAAGCCCGTCGAGCGTGCTGGACGGCGACCTCGACGATTTCATGGAGGCCTCGCTGTCGCAGCGCATCGAGGGCGGCGCCGGCGAAGTGGTGGCCGATATCGACTGAAGCTTCTAAGCCCCAAGCAGCAGGAACATCACGCTAGAGTAACAGGCTCTTCACTGTAATTGAGCGGCTGCTTTATGGCTTTGTTTTTTCATCGAATTTTCGACAATTACTTCTACCTCCGGGTTCATTGTTGCAGGCCTGCCGTCGCCTGGCCCGGAACCACCGCGAGTTCAATCTCGTTATCCGCGCGATCCCACTGCCGGGGTTGATGAAGTCACTCTCGTCAGCCCCGGCAGGCTGGTTCCGGCTGCAGATGTCGGCGCTCGATTGCACAGCAATTTCTTGCGCCAGCAAAGGAATCAGGCCAGCATCCGAACGTTGGGGGAAAAAGCATTTATGGCCGGACGCGGCGTATCTGCGACCTGACGAGCCGGCCACTGGGAAGATACGTTCCAAGAACGGGCAAGCGAAACGCTTGATAACTCGGTGATAGGAATTGCGCCCATGCCTGCTTCCACAACCCGACTGGCCTCTGCCGTCAAGACGGCGCGCCGCCTCCTGAATTCGATCATTGCGGTGGTGGTTCTGACGGCCGCCACCATTGTATTCGCAGCGCCGGCTTTGGCCCACGACGCCACGCCGACTGCAGCGAAGCCGCAAGGCTGGAGTTACCCATTCTCCTGTTGCTCCGGCTATGATTGCCGCGCGGTCTCGCAGACGTCGATCAGCGAGCGTCCGGAGGGCTATGTCATCAAGGGAACAGGCGAGGTCGTGGGCTACAGCGATGCACGGATCAAGAATTCGCCCGACGGCGAATATCACTGGTGTTCGGTCGCCGGCGCCAATGACGGAAAGACCATCTGCCTGTTCGTGCCACCGTCGTCGTTTTGATGCATGTCGCCCAAAGGCTTGCCCCCAAAAGCTTGCGCCAAGCGGGCCATGGCCTGACCCGAGGGTGCGCAGCGGTTTTGGGATACGACATGCATCAAAAAGAGTGAAGCGCGCCACGCGTCCGACGCAGGTAAGCCGAGTCTGCTGACAGACGGTTGTCAACGGCGCCTCTTTATGTTGCCTTACCGCGCTGGCGCGAAGCAATCGCGAGGGAGGCGTCATGACCATAAAGGCAAGCTGCCACTGCAGGGCGACGACGTTCGAGGTTTCGGAAGCGCCGCTAACCGTGACGCAATGCACCTGCTCCTTCTGCTCGAAACGCGGCTCGTTGTGGGCCTATTACGTCCCGTCGCAATTTAAGCTCACCAGCCCGCTCAAGAATGTCTCTTTCTATCAATGGGGCTCGAAAACGGTAAAACATGGTTTCTGCGCCACCTGCGGCTGCGGCACCTTCACCGAAACGCCGGACTGGTCGACCGGCAAGCCGGATTTCGACAATCCGAAAATCAGCGTGAATTCGCGCCTGTTCGACGATTTCGACCTCGATCAGGTCGAGGTCGTCGTCATCGACGGCAAGAATCTCTGGTAGCCGACAGTCTCTGCCAGCCGATCGGAATTGCGCAAATAGCGGCGGTTGAATTGACCGGGAAAAGCCGTGGCCAGCCGCTTTTCCCCTTCCATTTTTCGCCGCATTTCATGTTACAAGCATAAAGCGACGTGCGTCCACTTGGACGCACAAGGGATGCGGCGCGCCACTGGTGGGACCGCGGACTGGAGAGGGACTACCTGATGAAAAAGACTGTGCTCGTCGCAGTGGCGACGGCTGTGCTCGTGAGTGCCTGCACCACCACCGATCCGTATACCGGACAACAGAAAGTTTCCAACACTGCGGCCGGCGCCGGCATCGGCGCGCTGGCGGGTGCGGGACTTGGCCTGCTTGCCGGCGGCAACGATCGCCGCAATGCGCTGATCGGCGCTGGCGTCGGCGCTCTCGCTGGGGGCGCCATCGGCGCCACGATGGACCAGAACGAGGCCGAACTGCGCCGGCAGCTTCAGGGTTCCGGCGTCAGCGTCACCCGCAGCGGCGACCAGATCATCCTCAACATGCCGTCCGACATCACCTTCAACGTCGACCAGGACGCGGTGAAGCCCGGCTTCTATCAAGTGCTGAATTCGGTCGCACTCGTGCTGAACAAGTTCCGCCAGACCACCGTCGACGTGTTCGGCCACACCGACTCGACCGGTGGCGACGAACACAATTTCGACCTGTCGCAGCGCCGCGCGCTGGCGGTCGCCAATTATCTGTCCGGGCAGGGCGTCGATACCCGCCGCTTCGCCGTCACCGGCTTCGGCAAGACGCGTCCGATCGCCTCCAACGCGTCGGCCGCCGGCCGCGCCCAGAACCGCCGCGTCGAGATCCAGCTCTCACCGCTCACCTGAGCAAGACACGCAAGAAGACGGCTTTGCACATGAAAACGGCCCCGCAAGGGGCCGTTTTTGCTGGTCTTTGAGAATTTCTGCTGTGATCAGCCCAATTTCTGCTGTGATCAGCCCTTGGCGACGATGCGCATGAACGCGGGCATGTCGTCACCGAATCCGACGGTCCCATCGTTGTCTTCCTGGCGATGGCGGGCCGGGCGATTGCCGTCGCGCTGCGGCCTGGTGTCGCCACGTTCCGGCGCGCGCTGTTCGTTGCGATGGCGATCGGGCGAAGCCTTGCGATCGGGGGAAGATTGGCGTTCGGGTGAAGCTTGGCGTTCGGGTGAAGTGTGGCGCTCGGTGTTTTCCGAGCGGATCGCTTCCTTGCGCGCGCGCCGCTCACCGGCATCGGCGGCCGCGGGCTCGGCTGCCACCGGCTGTTCCTCGCGCGCCGCATCCGGTGCTGCAGCTTCGCTTTGCTTGGCGTGGCGTTCGCGTGGCCTGCGTTCGCCCCTCTCCTTGCCATCGTCCTTGCGGCCGGCGCGGCGGGGCGCGCCGCGGCCACGGCGGGGAGCATCGTCGTCCCCGCTCTCGCTGGCGACGACTGTCGACAGATCGCCGTCATGCCACTCGATCTTGTTGCCGATCAGCCGTTCGATCGCGTCGATGTATTTGGTGTCGGACTTGGTGGCGATGGTGAAGGATTTGCCCGAGCGGCCGGCGCGGCCGGTGCGGCCGATGCGGTGGACATAGTCCTCGGCGTGGATCGGCACGTCGTAATTGAAGACGTGACTGACATCGGGGATGTCGAGGCCGCGCGCCGCGACGTCCGACGCAACGAGATAGCGCAGCTTGCCGTCACGGAAATTGGCCAGCATCTGCATGCGCGCGCGCTGGTCCATGTCGCCATGCAGCGCGCCGGCGTCGAAATCATGTTTCAGCAGCGAGCGGAAAAGCTCCGAGACCTCGATCTTGCGGTTGCAGAAGATGATGGCGTTCTTCAGCTCCGCATCCTCGGCCTTTATCAGATTGCGCAGCGTCTCGCGCTTGTCCCAGGGTTTCGAGCCGGATTTCACCAACCGCTGGATGATGTTGGTCGCGGCGGACGCGGCCTTCGAGACCTCGACGCGCACCGGCGCGTGCAGGAATTTCTCGGTGAGCTTGGTGATCTCAGGCGGCATCGTCGCCGAGAAGAACAGCGTCTGCCTGGTGAACGGGATCATCTCGCAGATGCGCTCGATGTCGGGGATGAAGCCCATGTCGAGCATGCGGTCGGCCTCATCGATGACCAGGATCTCGACGCCGTTGAGCAGGAGTTTTCCGCGCTCGCGATGATCGAGCAGGCGGCCTGGCGTCGCGATCAGCACGTCGGCGCCGCGCTCCAGCTTCTTGTCCTGCTCGTCGAAGGATACGCCGCCGATCAGCAGCGCGATGTTGAGCTTGTGGTTCTTGCCGTATCTGATGAAGTTCTCTTCAACCTGCGCGGCAAGCTCGCGCGTTGGCTCAAGGATCAGCGTGCGTGGCATGCGCGCGCGCGCCCGGCCTTTTTCGAGGCGGGTCAGCATCGGCAGCACGAACGAGGCCGTCTTGCCGGTGCCGGTCTGGGCGATGCCCAAAATATCCTTGCCGAGCAAGGCGTGCGGAATTGCGCCGGCCTGGATCGGAGTCGGTTCGGTGTAACCGGCGTCGGTGACTGCGGAAAGGACCTTCGGCGACAGGCCGAGGTCTGCGAAGGTCAACACGTCTTGAGCGATCTGGGTGTCTGAGGACAAGTTTGGCTGTCTTTGGCTGGTTCGGGGGCGCAACGCAAGCGGTCGCGGCAAGCGCCGCGCGCCTGCAAGATTGGTATTGCAGGTAGGCGCAAGCCCACGATTTGTCAACACAAACAGGCGGGGGACGGCACGATTGTGAAGTCGTAACCTTAATCGCGATGCTTAATCGATCTGCTGTCGCTGCGCCGGCTCAATAGCGGAACTGTTCGGCGAGAATGCGCTCGTTCCACGAGTGGCTCGGATCGAACAGCAGCGTCGCTGTTACCGTGGGCGATTCCTGCACCGTAACCGAGGTTACGGCCTTCACCTCGGTGTGGTCGGCGGCGGCGTTCACCGGCCGCTTTTCCGCCTCCAGGATGTCGAAGCGAACGGTCGACTTATTGGAGAGCAGCGCGCCGCGCCAGCGGCGCGGGCGGAACGGGCTGACCGGGGTCAGCGCCAGCAGCGGCGCGTCGAGCGGCAGGATCGGTCCATGCGCGGAAAGGTTGTAGGCGGTCGAGCCGGCCGGCGTCGCGACCATCACACCGTCGCAGTTCAATTCCTCCAGCCGCACTTGCCCGTCCACGGTGATACGGATCTTGGCCGTCTGGTAGGACTGGCGCCACAGCGCGACCTCGTTGATCGCCAGCGCCGAGATCGTTTCGCCCTCAGCCGTGACCGCCTGCATCTCCAGCGGACGGATCGTTTCGGCAACGGCCGCGGCGATGCGCCCGGTCAAACCGCTGGCGCGATATTCGTTCATCAGGAAGCCGATGGTGCCACGGTTCATGCCGTAGACCTTTTTTCCCGTGCTCATCGTGTCGCGCAAGGTCTGCAACAGGAAGCCGTCGCCGCCCAGCGCGACGACGATCTCTGCATTCTCGATGGACGCCTGGCCATAGCGCGCCGAAAGGCTCTCCAGCGCCGCCTTGGCGTCGGCGGTGTCGGACGAGACGAAGGCGAAGCGGCTGGCGGCTTTGTTCATGGCTCCCCAATGGCGAGTGTTGATGGCGACCGGTCGGTGGCGACCGGTTGCTTGGGCCGCGCCAGCGCCGGGTTAGCATGGGCGGGCAAATCTGCAAAGCGAGACATCTGGCGCCGCTTGACACAGCGCCGGGAGGAGCCGCCGGCCTGCTGCTCGCGCATCGTGTCGAGTGACAAGCGAATGTGATGGTTAAGACGGGAATTAAACTCTCGTAAAGCCGGATCGACCATGTTAGCCGGCAGTGGATGGGCGGCGTGGGGGCCAGCTAGTCGGACCGATTTATTGCCGGTAACACGCCTGATTGTCATCGTCCTGATGCTGGGAAGCTTTGCGCTTGCCTTTGCCCAACTGGTGCGCCAGTCGGAACAGACGAGTTTGCGACCCCAACCCACGGCTTCACGCTGCGGCGATGCCGCCGGCACGCCGTGCCCGCAACGGGCGTTGTAATTCGCCAGGCACTTCCCGCGATCCAGAGGCCGGTGCTTATCGCGCCTGCAGCAGGTGGCAGCCGGCCTGCCGCTTTTGTGCGAGATACTCGTCGATAAGCTGGCGGTAGCGCACCTTGCCAAAGCTCGGGAAGTGGCCGCCATGCACGACCGCAACATCGAGCTCGCGCATCCGCAGCAGCGTCTCGACATAGTCGTCGACAGCGGAATGATAGACATCGTCGATCAGCGGGCCGTCATAAACGATGTCGCCGGAAAGCAGGATGCCGGTCTTCCTCTCGTAGAGCGCTATGCCACCGGGTGAATGGCCCGGCGTGTGGATCACCTCGAAGGCACGGTCGCCGAGATCGACGAAATCGCCTTCTCCAAGCAAACGATCGGCCGGCGCCGGCTGGATCCGGTAGCGCGTGGCATCCCAGCCCTGCGGCATTCCGTCGAACATGGCGTCGGTCGCGTAGCGGTCGGCGACCGTCCATTCATTGCGCGGGTCGGCGAGGATTTCTGCTTCGGCCGCATGCACGCAACGGTCCGGGAATTCGTGATGGCAGCCGATATGGTCGAAATGCGTGTGGCTGGCCACGCAAACGAGTTTTCGCTCCGTCACCAGCGGGACGTGGCGCCGCAGGCTGAAATGGCCGAGGCCGGTGTCGAACAGAAGATCGCGATCGCGGCCTCGCACATGCCAGATGTTGCAGCGGAAGAACGGCTTGATCCACGGCTCGTGGATCAGCGTCACGCCATCGCCCATACGGATGGCTTCATACCAATTCGCAGCGTCGATGACCGGAAGCGTGCCCATGGCTCAGCCCGCCAGAAGAATGACATCGCCAGCGTCGCACGAAACCGCAGAGATGTCGCCCGGCTGGACGACCGCAGCAGCGGGAACCCTGGCGATGAAGTGCAGCGCCGGGTCTTTCTCGGAGACAGCAAGCACGCGCTTGAAGCTGCCCTGAAACACCACGTCGCTCACCTTGGCCGAGCCGAGCCTTACCGCGCCGCCGGTTGCGCCGAGGACAAGGTGCTCCGGACGGACGGCGAGGGCGACAGTCGTTCCGGCCGGCACTGTACCGGGCAGCGAAAGCGGTCCGACCTGGGTCGCGACAGTGATTGTTCCGTCCTTCGCCGCCGTCACCGTTCCCGATATCAGCGTGCTCTCACCCATGAACGTTGCGGAAAAGCGCGTCGCCGGCCGCGCATAGACGCGCTCCGGCGGACCTTCGTCCTCGATGCGCCCGTCATTCATCACCACGCAATGGTCGGCCAGTGCCATTGCCTCTTCCTGATCGTGGGTGACATGGATGAAGGCGGTGCCGACGCGTTTCTGGATCGCTTTCAACTCGTCCTGCATCTGCCGGCGCAATTTTAGGTCGAGCGCGCCGAGCGGTTCGTCGAGCAGCAGCACCGCAGGTTCGACGACAAGGGCGCGGGCCAGCGCGACGCGCTGCCGCTGGCCGCCGGAAAGCTGGTGCGGCTTTTTGTCGAAGGCGGTGGCCAGCCCGACCAGCGCCAGCGCCTCGCGCGCCCGCGCGGTCCGTGTCGCGGCATCGACGCCTTGCATGCGCAGGCCGAAGCCGACATTGCTGCCGACGCTCATGTGCGGAAACAGCGCATAGTCCTGGAACACCGTCGTCGTCGGCCGCTTCGCCGGCGGCACCGCGGTGCAGTCCTCGCCACGGATCAGCACCTTGCCTTGGCTCGGCGTGACGAAGCCGCCGAGAATGGACAAAAGCGTCGTCTTGCCGGAGCCGGACGGGCCGAGCAGGATGGTGTAGCTGCCCGGCTCGATTTGCAGCGACACGTTCCTCAGCACGGTGTGCTGGCCGAAGCGGTGCGAGACAGCGCGGACGTCGACCAGTGGCGCGGTCATGCCGGCTTCCTCCGCAACAGCATCAGTTCAAAAAACACCACCAGCACGATGGAGACGGCGAAGACCAGCGAGCCGACGGCGTTGGTCTTGGGATTGAGGCCCGAGCGCAGCAGGTTCCAGATCTCCACCGGCAGCGTCGTGTCGAAGCGCGTCAGCAGGAACGAGATCACGAATTCGTCCCAGGAGAAGGTCATCGACAGGAAGAAGCCAGCGAAGATCGCCGGTGCCATGACAGGCACGGTGATCAGCAGCAGCACCTTCCATTCGGGCGCGCCGAGGTCGCGCGCGGCACGCTCGATGTTGATCTGGTGGTCGCCCATCTGGCTGTAGATGATGGCAAAGCACAGCGGCAGGTTGATCACGACATGGCCGATGCCGGCAGCAAGCAGCGACTTCGGTATGCCGGCCCAGTTGAACAGCACCAGCAGCCCCATGCCGATGATGAGATAGCTCACGGTCAGCGGCAGCGTGATCAGCCCGCGCAGCAGGGCCGAGCCCGGCAGCGCGAAACGGGCAAAACCCCAGGCAGAGAGGAAACCGAGCGTGACGGCGGCAGCCGAGGAGAGGGCCGCGACTAGCAGCGAATTGATCAGCGCCGAGGTCAGCCGCGTGTCGGCGAGCACGGCGTCGTACCAGCGCAGCGACGGTCCGGTGAATGGCGGGATCGGAAACGACGTCGCCTGCAGCGAAAACAGCACCAGCACGACCACCGGCAGGAAGATGAAGCCATAGATGGCGACGGCGTAAAACCAGGAGACGATGCGGACAAGGGCGCGCACGGTCAGGCCCGCTCGATCTTGAGCCAGCGGGCGCAGGCGAGATAGGCGATGGTGACGACCGCCATCAGGATGATCGACAGCGCCGAGGCGAGCGGAAAATCGCCGCGCCGGCCGATCTGCATCATCACCAGCTGCGGCATCAAAAGCTCGTTGTTGCCGCCGAGGATCTGCGGCGTGATGTAGTCGCCGATGCACAGTACGAAGGTGAGGAAGGTGCCGACCATGATGCCGGGCAAGGTCAGCGGCAGGACGACATGCAGGAACGTGCGGACCGGCCCGGCGCCGAGATCGGCGGCTGCCTTGCGGTAGCTCGGGCTGAGCTGCTTGAGATTGGCGAAGATCGTCAGCGTCAAAAGCATGACGAAGAAATGCACGAAGCCGATGACCGTGGCCAGCCGCGTGTTGGCGAGCTGCAGCGGCTCGCTGAACAGGCCGGAGCCGGTCAGCGCGCGGTTGATCACGCCGTTCTGCGCCAGCACCAGCAGCCAGGAATAGGAGCGCACGACATAGGAGGTCCAGAACGGCAGCACCGCCAGCATCAGCGCCAGCCGCTGCCAGCGTTCCGGCACCTGTTCGGCCAGGATCCAGGCGAAAGGGTAGGCGAGCAGCACCGAAATCACTGTGACGATCACGGTGACCTGCAGCGAGTTCACCATCGCCTGCCAATAGGCCGGATTGGTGAAGAACTGGCTGTAGTTGGCGAGCGTAAGGCCGCCGCCGTCATGCGCCGTCAGGCTGGAAAACCCCATGGCGACGAACGGCAGCACGAAGAACAGCAGCGTCCAGCCGAGCGCCGGCGTGACCAGCGCCCAGGGCAGGGCATAGCCCGCGCGGGGCAGGGCGCGGCCCGCCCGGGGCATGGCACGCCCGCTGTTGGTGGTAGAGTTCACGACCGGCGACCGGTCACTGCGCCTGCAGCATTTCGGTCCAGACGTCCTGCATCTTCTTGTCGAGATCGGCATCCGGCGCCGGGTAGGGCTGGGCGCGGGCGAGGAAGTCCGGCTGCTCGTCGAAGCGCAGGATCTTCTTCTGCTCATCGGTCAGAGCCGCCTTGGTACTCGCCGGCATGCCCCAATAGCAGGCAGAGGTGGCAAGCCGCGCCTGGCCTTCAGGGCTCATGATGTACTGGATGAATTTTAGCGCCGTGTCCTTGTTTTTGGAATCCTTGAACATGGCCAGCGACTGCGACCACAGCACAGCACCTTCTCTGGGAATCGAGAAGTCGAGGGCAGGGTTCTCCTTGGCCAACCCGGCCGTCACCCATTCGCCGCCGCCGACCAGAATGTCGACCTCGCCGGTCGCCAGCGCGGTCTGGCTGGCGGTCACTTCGCCGACCAGCTTGGCATTGGCCTTCATCTTGAGCAGCTCTTGCTTGATGGCCGGAAGGTCGGCTTCGGTCAGCTCAGCGGTCTTCTTGCCGATCGCCAGCGCTGCCATGCCGATGACCGGCAGGTAATAGTCGTAGATGGCGATCTTGCCCTTGTATTTGTCGCCGGTCAGCGCGGCCAGCGACTGCATGTCGGCCGGATCGACCTTGGTCTTGTTGTAGCCGATGGTGTTGTAGCCGAACTTTTCGGTGATGCCGTAGCGCTTGCCGTCGACCACGGTGGAGCTGTCCATTTTCACCTGGGGAAAGAGGTCGGCCAGCGGCAGCTTGTCTTCCGGCAGCGGTTCGAACAGGCCCTTTTCGACGCCGCGCGGTATGTCGATGCTGTCGATCACCATCACGTCCCAGTCGCCGGGCTGCGACTGCTCGACAATGGCCATGCCGGCGCCGGTGCCCTCGAACTCCTTGACATTGACCTTGACGCCATTGGCCTCCTCGAAAGGCGCCAGCAGCGCCGGGTCGGCGTGATCGCACCAGATCAGAGCGTTGAGATCGGCGGCCTGAGCGAGGCTGCCCGTCGCCAGCAGCAGCGCTGTCGCTGCACACGCGGCGTGAAGGTGGCTCTTCAGAACCGACAGCGGCTTCCTGGTCGTTGGATTCGGGGTGTTTTGATTGATGGTCATCGAGTGTTCTCCCTTGCCTTTCTGGCTTCTGGCAAAAAATTGAACCAATTCTAAAATTGAGTCAATTCTGTTTTTATGGCAGATAGCCGACATGAGCGGATTGCGGGCAAGGCAAAAGGCGGATCGGCATCGCCGGATCATCGAGGCGGCGGCGGCGCTTTTTCGCGACACCGGCTATGAAGGCGCCAAGATCGAGACGATCGCGGCGCAGGCGGAAGTCTCGGTCGGCACGATTTATAACTATTACCAGAACAAGGGCGACATCCTCGGCGCCATCGTCTCGATGGAGGTCAACGAGGTGCTCAATGCCGGGCAGGGCGTGGTCGCCAACCCGCCGGCCAATGTCGGCGATGCGCTCGACACGCTGCTCGGCCTCTATATCGAGCATTCGCTGCATTATCTCAGCAAGGAGATGTGGCGGCAGGCGATGGCGATCTCGACGCAACTGCCCGACAGCCCGTTCGGGCAGGCTTACACGGCGCTCGACCGGGCGCTGACCGAGCAGATCCGCGCGCTGATCGCCCGGCTGCAGGGGCTCGGCCTGGTCCGCCGGGATATCGACGGGCAGGCGCTCGGCGAACTGGTGTTCAATAACATGAACATGATGTTCATAGAATTCGTGAAGCGCGACGGGGCGAGGATTGCCGAACTGCGCGCCGCGATACGAAGGCAGAACCGGATTCTGGTGGCGGCGATCGCGGTTTGAGGGGCTCCCGATGGGATTTCTGGTGGCTCGGACGCCGCTAAGCCGCAATCGCACCGGTTCAATTTCGCTGGTGGGAGCACTTCCGCTGTTGACTACATCGGCGGTGTTCTACCGAGCATGCCTGGGTGGCCGCGCACGTGGAAACGGCACGACGGTCAGTGGCGCCTTACGGAATTCCGCGATGGCTATTTCTTCAATCAGCAAGTCGAGTGCCTCGCTGACGCGCTGGCTGGTTTCGTCCATGCCGCAGAGCCGGTTTTGGGCACACTCCAAGAGCTCGCGCGCCGCAGCGAAGTCGCTTCGCATGACACTACCCGTTGTTTAGCCCACCGCTCGGACATTGTCGGCGCGCTAAATTGAGTGATTGCTAATATACGCAGGGGCATTTTAATCGAATGGCATTAAATGGCCGGGAGCAGGAGATGCCGGCCGGTCCGCATCACCCTGCTGCATCCCGTTGGTTCTGATGCCCCGGACCGGAGGCATGGCGCTTTGCTTTGCGAAACGCGGGGGTTTAGTCCTGATACGATCTTGGACGGCTTAGAAATTCTCTGGCGGCGGCAATCTGGCGTCGATGCTCGCGAAGGAAGGTCAGGCTGAAACAGATCGAAAAGGCCACTCCCGAAAGGGCTATGGTTGCCTGCGAGGTCGGATCGGGATCGGCAATCATCAGGAAGCGGAAGCCGAACGCCAACGCCAGGGCAGCGAGACCACCATACATGCCGCCGATAAACGGTGCGATCGTGCGTTTCTGCTCCAACGGCGACTCCTATTTTTTCCACTACGGAATACCTGTGGTTCTGCTCCGGAATATATGCGTTGAAGCTGATGGGCTATGGCCCGGCCTGTGGAAATCGGGGACGAGCAGATTTTCGACCGACCCTGACGATCACCAGGGCGTCGGGCTTGAAAGGTAGAGAAATTTCAGTTTGTGTTACCCCTCTTTGGGGGGCTGCAATGAAGCGTTTTTTACTCGCGACACTAGTGGGACTTATGATTTTTACTGCTGACGCCCGAGCAGCAGTCGATCCGAGGTACAAGGCCGAACAGAGCGCCTTGATTAAATGCAATCAGTTGTGGTCGGCAAAGCTGTCAGTTCAGCGCGGCGATCCGTATTCGTTAGCGAGAAAAGCGCAGAAATTGTGCGCCGGACAAGAAGCAGCATACGAGCGAGCGATGCGGCCGATCCTTTACTACAAGGAGGTAGCCGATCGACACATGCGAAAGATCCGTGCCTTTCAGCTGAAGTCCAATGCTGCGATGATCGTCAAAGTCCGCGCACTCATGACAAAGAGAAAGCGATGACCAAGCCATGCCGTGCCGGAAACAATGTCGGGGGATCACAGTAACCGCGTCTCCTGTGCCCCTCCGGCTACATCTTAGGATCAAGCTTCGCCCCAGGAAAGCTTCGACACTGTCGCTAAAGAGCAGGGCACGCTTCGAACTCAATAACCATTCCGCTTGCTTATAATCTCGCGTCGGCTACTGCCAGATCATCGACATGTTGATCGAACACGCGGTGGCGAGGCATCGCGTGCGGTGATCCTCGCAATGTCGCGTAACGCCAATTGCTTTTCGAATTGAATTATTTCAACCTCGCTTTGCAGGGACGGGCGATGCTTGGGTCGAGATCGCCAAATATTGAGGGGGCAACTTTTGAACCGCATTTTGATTACCCTCGGCGCGGCAGTCTGCGTCATATCTTCGGCTGCTTCAGCCGGACAGGGAGTGCCGCAAAACATTACTTTCCTGGCTCGGATGGCCGACGCCAAGTTGAATTTGGCCGCTACAATGGCAGGTAACGTCAACGGCGTAAGCTGAACGAAAATGGAAAACCCATTATAGCCGTTCCAGTCCTTTTGTACGACGGTGTCGATAAACACCTGACACCCAATCCACCTAAGTTCAAGAGGGCCATCCGCGCCTATGAAGCCGCTTACAACAAAGCGGTGCGGCGCAGGGATGATTGCCACACTGAGAAGGCCAAGTACCCGAGACTCTATCGGTAGATAGCTGTCGCCATCATTAACCGAAAATTATATTGCAGAAGCGGGTGCACCAACTTGGTCGTTGATATCTTTTCCAAGCGGCAGAAGCGTCAGGGGGGCGAAATGCCGGCCAGGAGGGTGACGAGCATCTTCATAAGCGATCCTCCTTTGCTGGTCCCCGCAACTGATTGAAACTCCATGGAACGGCTTTCTGTTGCGTGGGCCGCTTTGCAGAGTGTGGACGGCCCTCAACATGGAGCCCGGAAGCGCATCCCGCCGGGCCTGATATCCGATGTCACAATCAGCCGCCGTTAGCAGGTGCTGCCGGAGCGGGTGCTGCCGGAGCAGGTGCGGCCGGCTCTGCCGGAGCGGGCGCGGCTGGGGCAGGTGCGCTAGGCTCAGCCGGAGCGGACGCGGCTGGCGCTTCGACGTTGGGCGCTTCGACCGTAGGCGCTTCAACCTTTACGTCGACGTCCTTTCCGGTGCCCCCGCCGTTGATGTTGATAACGCCGGTGAACAACAGCAGGATCACGATTGCGATAATAGCGAGAACGATGGCGACAGCGGTGCCGGCGCCATTTCCGCCTGAGTTAACAACGGTGGGACCGTCAGCCATGACTATCTCCTATTCTCAATTATCACTGGTCGGCAACGGGAGCGGCGGGCACTTAGTTCCGGCGCCGGGCTATGGTCCATGACGCAGTAAGACTGAAGTCTGTGCGTTAAAGACAGAGGGCTGAGGCTGGCAACCAAGATCTTGGCAAAGAATTGGTATTTGGCCGCCGAGCATAGTCCCTTCATCGATGGTTCCGGGTGCCCCGCTGTATACGCATCGGCGGGCACCCGATGTGGCACCCTAACGGCGGAAAGAACTGTGACCCTTATCCAGAGCAAACAGAATGTCGATGCGGTCGCAAGCCGACCCGCCAATGACAATCAAACGCCTGACCCAACAGATTTCTCGGTGGTTGATCTTGTTTCGTCGAGCGACGATGACATCGTTGCAATCGTCAGGCGAACAGAGCGCCTAGCCCTCGCCGTGATTATAGTAATGGCGATCTTCCTGATCTTTGCACCGGTATTCTTCATTGCCCTGATGTATGGGATCTAGAGGTCCCGATTGGCCCTCGCCCCCCTTGCGCAGCGCGGCAAAATCCGAAAGGCCGGCTTCATTCAAGACGACAGGCTTTGGTGCCCCCGGACGGAATCGAACCGCCGACCTTCGGTTTACAAAACCGCTGCTCTACCAGCTGAGCTACAAGGGCACGGCGCTCCGGTTAGCATATTTGGTGCGCCAGTAAAGACAAAACTCCGTTTTCGGCTGCCCAGAGAGCGCCGGAGCTGCCGGCGTGGCCATCCTGAAAACGGCTAATTCGCTTCCTATAATGGCCGAAACTGCAATCGCATAGGCGGAGGGTGTCGCATGGTCAGACTTGTCGTCATTGCCCGGTCGTCGTCGTGGCCAGAGCGGACCGTAAACCCTCTTCACCGCGAGGATTCCTGTCATGGCTAGAGAAGGGTCTCTGAGAAGATCGACATCGGTGTTGACTAGGGCTCGGCGGCTCGGACGAAAGATCCTGCGCTGGCTGGAGGGAGACAGCCGATCCCAACAGCTCAGGGACGAAGTTCTGTTTTGGAGACACTGGTTCTCCACTCAGGGATCATTCTGGCCAGAGGACTACAAGGAACGTCTTGACCCCAATTTACCAATTCAGGATCACGTTGGGCGATATGTCGACAGGTTGACGACCAACCCAGTTTACATACTCGATGTGGGCGCTGGCCCCTTGACGAAGCTCGGCAAAGTGCATGCTTCGAAAGAGATCAGGATTACTGCAACTGACCTGCTGGCATCGGAATATGATCAAGTTCTGAGAGATTTTGGGATCCAACCTCTTGTGCGAACAGTCTTTGGTGACGCCGAAAATCTTAGAGCGCAATTTGACGATTACAGTTTCGACATCGTGCATGGACAGAATTGTATAGATCACACCGCTAGTCCGCTCAAGGCAATACAACAGATGCTCTCCGTCACGAAGCCCGATGGTTACGTCGTGCTTTATCATGCTGAAAACGAAGGCAAGACGGAATCCTACAAGCAGCTGCACAAATGGGACTTCACATGTGAGAAAGGACATTTCGTCATCAGAGGGCCTGGACCGGGTGGGGATTCGGTGGATGCCACTGATGCGCTGGCCGCGGTAGGGTCTGTTGAATGTAGCTTGGATGACGGCGCGGTGCTTGCTGCAATCCGAAAGCATCCGCAAAGACGTCAGTGATATCTGGCGAACCGCTGCTCTACCAGCTGAGCTACAAGGGCACGGCGCTCCGGTTAGCATATTTGTTGCGCCAGTAAAGATGAACTCTGTTTTGCCTACAAGCGCGCCGGAGCTGCCGGCGCGGGCATCCTGAAAACGGCCAATTGGCTTCCTATATCGTTCGAAGGTGCAATCGCATAGGCGAGGGTGTCGCATGATCAGACTTGTCGTCATTGCCCTGATCGGCGTCGTGGCCTGGTTTCTCTTGGTGAAGCTCATCAAGGTTTTGAAGAGCGCCAATGTCGACTGGACCGGCGTCACCACCATCATCGGCTTCATCGCGCTCGCCTTCTGGCTGCGCCACATCACCGGCATGGGCTGAGGCCTCCCGCCGCCGGACTGCCAACCGGCGCTCTTCGCCGGTCGTCATTGCGCGCCTGGCGCAAACCCAGTTCAGAAAAATCGAAAAAAACGTCGAACCTTTTTCCTTGCTGCCACGACAGATGGTCAAGAGGCGGATGGATCGCCTCTCCAGCAAGGAGATCGTCATGTTCAAGCGCACCATCGTTTCCGGCCTCATCGCGACCACTGTCGCCGCCGCCATGCTGGCCGGCACCGTTCAGCCTTCGGCCGCCCATCACAAGCACCATCACAACAAGCACCTTGGCATCGGCATCGCCGCCGGCGTCGGCGGCTTCCTGCTCGGCACCGCGCTCGCCCAGCCGCGCACCGTCTACATCCGGGAAAATGGCGGCTCATGGCACGTTCGGCGCTGCCTCAACCGCTATCAGAGCTACGATCCGTACTCCGACACCTATGTCGGCTACGACGGTTACCGTCACCGCTGCCGGCTTTGAGGGGAGGTGAACCGTTTCAGGCAAGGGAAAAGGGGCACCCACTGCCCCTTTTTCAGCTGTCTGGGTTGCAAGATTGAACCCGGCACCGCAACCGGTTCCAGCGAGGGATGTACAGGGATTTTTCGACAGCTTAGTCTGGCGGTCAAGGCACCAGAGGGAGAGGGACGCTTGGACGAGCACGAACCCAAGGAAGAGCAGATTGAGACGGATTTCCGCAACGGCACGATCACCACCGTCGGCATTCTACTGGCTTTCTCGCTGGGCTTCATCACGCATTGGGCCGCCAACCCGCTCCCTTGGGAAATCTATCACCTGGCAGCCGTCGTGCCGATTTTGATAGGCATTGCATTGCAGATACGAGCGCTGCGGTTGCTGCTCGACACAACGTCTCTACAGCGACGCGTCCATGAACGTGCCACCCGCATCTTCATCGCCGGCCTGATCTTCACCGCCTGCGGAGTTGGGCTGGCGATGCTGCTTGATTTCTACGACCTATCGACCAAGAGCGCGGTGCCCGGGGCTAGCTCATCCTGACAGATGTCGCACCATTCGGCGCCGGTCAGCGCTGCCATGCGCTCGACGCCTATTTTCACCGCTGCATTGGTTGCGCCGGCCGCTGGCACGACCTGATCGTAGGCGCGCAGCGATACGTCGCAATAGACCGGCAACGGCGAGGCGAGGCCGAAGGGGCAGACGCCGCCAATCGGATGGCCAGTGATTTCGGCCACCTGCTCGGCATCGAGCATGCGCGGCTTGCCGCCGAATGCATCGCGCGATTTGCGATTGTCGATGCGCGCGTCGCCGCGGGCGACGACCAGCATGACCCGGTCACCGACGCGCAGGCAGATGGTCTTGGCGATCTGCCCCGGCTCGACGCCGTGCGCCTCGGCCGCGAGCGCGACGGTCGCCGAGCTTGTCGGCGTTTCGATCACCTCGATGTCGCGGGCATATTCGGCGAAGAAGGCTTTGACGGATTGGAGGCTCATGCGTCTTTCGGGCGTCGGCTGGCAGAAGGTGGATCCAAACTTGGCCGTAGCCGGGCGGCTGTCAAGGTGAGCGCGCAGCGCCAATCTCGAAGAGTGAACCCGGTTCGGCGGCGCGGCTTGGCGGCAGACCACCAATCATCCTGGTTATTTCCGCTGCCGCATCGTGCACCAGCGGGCCGATCTCGGCCAGCCGCTCCGGCGTCACCCGCACCGTCGGTCCCGAAACCGACACGCCGCCGATCGGCTCGCCGAACTCGTTGAAGATGGCCGCGGCGACGCAGCGCATACCGGGGTGCCGTTCCTCGTCGTCGACCGACCAGCCGCGCAGTTTTATCGTCACCAGATCACGGGCCAACGCCGAGATGTCGGAGAGCGTCTTTTCGGTGAAGCGCTCCAGCCCGGTCCGGCGCAGGACGGCGCCGACGCGCTGCGGCTCGAGATGCGCCAGCACCGCCTTGCCGATGCCTGAGGCATGGAAGGAGCTGCGCGTGCCCGGCCGGAAGAAGGCGCGGATCGCCTGATGCGTCTCGACCTGGCTGACGAAGACGACGCAGTCGTCCTCGGCGACGCCGAGATTGGCGGTCTCGCCGGTCTTCTCCATCAATTCCTGCATGACGATGCGGGCGCGGTCGACCAGCTTGCGGCGGCGCAGGAACGCCGCGCCCATGCGATAGGTCTCGACGCCGATCGACCACAGCTGGTCGGTGCTGTCGAACTCGACCATGCCGTGGTTTTCCAGCGTCGTCAGCATGCGGTAGGCGGTGGAGGCGGGGAGGCCGCTCTGCGCGGCGATCTCGCTCAGCGACAGGCCGCTGCCTTCGGCGACGATGGCCAGGATGCGCAGCGCCCGGTCGAGCGACTGCACCGAGGCCGCCTCGGCCGGACCGTGAAAGGCGCGCGGCCGTCCGCGCTGGCGTTTTTCGGCGGTCTCCATAGTCGCATTCTTGCCGATTTCGCCAAACGCGCAATAAAGAAGTTTTTCACTGATTCGCCACGTGAATTTCTTGAAAAACGGAAAATCCAATTAAATCAGGAGATAGCAACCGTTTCTTGGAAATGAAAAAATATTCTGAAAAAATTGAAAAATATGTGGCGCGCTGGCATTCTCGGCCATCAACAATTCCGTGGAGGCTGACATGGCCAGGATGCGCGCAGTCGACGCAGCGGTTCTCGTTTTGGAAAAAGAAGGCACCTCCTGCGCCTTTGGCGTGCCGGGTGCTGCCATCAACCCGTTCTATTCGGCGCTGAAGGCGAGGGGTACGATCCGCCATATCCTGGCGCGCCATGTCGAGGCAGCCTCGCACATGGCCGAAGGTTATACCCGCGCCAGATCAGGCAATATCGGCCTGTGCATCGGCACTTCGGGTCCGGCCGGCACCGACATGATCACCGGCCTCTATTCGGCCGCGGCCGATTCCATCCCGATCCTCTGCATCACCGGCCAGGCGCCGCGGGCGCGTCTCAACAAGGAGGATTTCCAGGCCGTCGACATCGCTGCCATCGCAGCACCCGTGGTCAAATGGGCAGTCACCGTCATGGAACCCTATCTGGTGCCGATGGCGCTGCAGAAGGCATTCCACCTGATGCGCTCGTCGCGGCCGGGGCCGGTTCTCATCGACCTGCCGGTCGACGTGCAACTGGCCGAGATCGAGTTCGACATCGATGCCTATGAGCCGCTGGTGCCGTTCAAGCCGGCAATGTCGCGCGGCCAGGCCGAGAAAGCGCTGAAAATGCTCAACACGGCGGAAAAGCCTGTCATCGTTGCCGGCGGCGGCATCATCAATGCCGATGCCTCGGATCTGCTGATCGAGTTCGCCGAAGTCACCGGCGTGCCGGTGATCCCGACGCTGATGGGCTGGGGCGCGATCCCCGACGACCACCGGCTGATGGCCGGCATGTGCGGGCTGCAGACTTCGCATCGTTACGGCAACGCGACGATGCTCGAGGCCGATTTCGTCTTCGGCATCGGCAACCGCTGGGCCAACCGCCACACCGGCTCCGTCGACGTCTACACCAGGGGCAAGAAATTCATCCATGTCGACATCGAGCCGACCCAGATCGGCCGTGTCTTCGCGCCGGATCTCGGTGTCGTTTCGGATGCCGGTGCGGCGCTGAAAATGCTGCTCGACGTCGCCACCGAATGGAAGACGGCTGGAAAACTGCGCGACTGGTCCGGCTGGGCCAGGGAATGCCAAGGCCGCAAGAAGACGCTGAAGCGCAAGACGCATTTCGACCAGGTGCCGCTAAAACCGCAGCGCGTCTACGAGGAGATGAACAAGGCGTTCGGCCGCGACACCACCTATGTCACCACGATCGGCCTTTCGCAGATCGCCGGCGCGCAGTTCCTGCACGTCTACAAGCCGCGCAACTGGATCAATTGCGGCCAGGCCGGCCCGCTCGGCTGGACGCTGCCGGCCGCACTTGGCGTTCGCGCCGCCGATCCGCAGCGCAACATCGTGGCGCTGTCCGGCGACTATGAATTCCAGTTCATGATCGAGGAACTGGCGGTCGGCGCGCAGCACAAATTGCCCTATATCCATGTCGTCGTGAACAACGCCTATCTCGGCCTGATCCGCCAGGCGCAGCGCGGCTTTTCGATGGATTTCGAGGTCAGCCTCGCCTTCGAGAACGTCAACCGGAAGGACGATCCCGAGGCCGGCTACGGCGTCGACCATGTTGCTGTCGCCGAGGCCATGGGCTGCAAGGCGGTCCGGGTGCGCAGGCCGGAGGAGTTTGCCGGCGCCTTCAAGCAGGCGCAGCGCCTGATGAAGGAGCACCAGGTTCCGGTCGTGCTCGAATTCATCTTGGAGCGTGTCACCAACATTTCGATGGGCACCGAAATCGACAAGATCACCGAGTTCGAGGAGCTTGCCGAACACCACGAAGACGCGCCGACGGCGATCGTCATGCTGGACTAAGCTGTGCTGATATTCAGGTGATGCCGGCCTGCAAACGGCGGTTTCCTGCGCTTCCGGTGCTCACGTACCAAAAGTACGCTCCGCTCCGGTTCTCGGAACCCACCATTTTCGGCGCGGCCTGACCTGAATCTCACCACAGCTTGGGCCGGGCGAGAACAAGGAGAAAAAAGATGCCGCGTTTTTCAGCCAATCTCTCGATGCTCTTTGGCGAGCACGATTTCCTCGACCGCTTCGAAGCCGCCGCCCGCGCCGGTTTTGGGGGCGTCGAATATATCGGCCCTTATGACCATTCGCCCGATGTCGTTGCGGCGAGGCTGAATAAAAACGGCCTGACGCAAGTGCTGTTCAACCTGCCGGCCGGCGACTGGGGCAAGGGCGAGCGCGGCATTGCGGTGTTGCCGGATCGTGTTCCCGAGTTCCGGCAAGGCATCGCCAAGGCGATCACCTATGCGCATGCGCTGGGTTGCGAACAGGTCAACTGCCTCGCCGGCATCGCACCGCAAGGCGTCGAGCGTTCGGTGCTGGAAGACGTCTTCGCCGAAAACCTGGCTTTCGCGACCGAGAAGCTGGAGCAGGCCGGCATCAGGCTGCTGATCGAGCCGATCAACACCGGCGACATTCCCGGCTTCTTCCTCAACTATTCGGACCAGGCCCTGGCGCTCATCGACCGCGTCGGCTCAAAAAACCTGTTCCTGCAATATGACATCTATCACATGCAGATCATGGAGGGGGATCTCGCCCGCACCATCGAGGCAAACCTCGGCCGCATCGCGCATATCCAGCTGGCGGACAATCCCGGCCGTCATGAGCCGGGGACGGGCGAGATCAATTTTCCTTTTCTGTACAGTCACATCGACCGCATCGGCTATACCGGCTGGATCGGGGCGGAATACAAGCCGAAGGGCGGGACGGAAGCCGGGCTGGGCTGGTTCCGGGAGTTTGCCGGGCAGGCGGCGGCGTAGGGGACGTTTACAATTGACGTCGAGTTCCTTCGCGCCCCCCTCTGGCCTGCCGGCCATCTCCCCCACGGGTGGGGAGATTGGACGTCACCGCCGCTTTCGCCAATTTTCGAGGTTGGAAAAGTAAAAGCCGGCGCCGAAACTGCCGATCTCCCCACCCGTGGGGGAGATGGCCGGCAGGCCAGAGGGGGCGCGACGGAACGCGGCCTCAACAAGGAAACACCAGGGAGAACATCAATGGACATCATCGGCTTCATCGGCCTCGGCATCATGGGCGCGCCGATGGCGGGGCATCTGCTCGACGCCGGCTACACCGTCGTCGCCAGCCACCATCGCTCGAAACCGCCGGCCGATCTCGTCGCCAAGGGTCTAAAAACCGTCTCCGGCCATCACGCCGTGGCACGTGCCGCCGACATCGTCATCACCATGGTTCCCGACACGCCTGAGGTGGCCGACGTGCTGTTCGGCGACAGCGGCGTCGCCCCGGGTTTGACCGCGGGCAAGCTGGTCATCGACATGAGCTCGATCTCGCCGATCAAAACGAAGGAATTCGCCAGGAAGATCAACGACCTCGGCTGCGACTATCTCGATGCGCCGGTGTCGGGCGGTGAGGTTGGCGCCAAGGCCGCGTCGCTGACCATCATGGTCGGCGGCGCGGAAAAGTCCTTCGAACGCGCCAGGCCGGTGTTCGAAAAAATGGGCAAGAACATCACGCTGGTCGGCCCCAACGGCGTCGGCCAGACCACCAAGGTCGCCAACCAGATCGTCGTCGCGCTGACCATTGAAGCAGTCGCGGAAGCGCTTGTTTTTGCATCGAAAGCCGGCGCCGATCCGGCCAAGGTGCGGCAGGCGCTGATGGGCGGGCTGGCCGCCTCGCGCATCCTCGAAGTGCACGGCGAGCGCATGATCAAGCGCAGCTTCGCCCCGGGCTTTCGCATCGAACTGCACCAGAAGGATCTTAATCTCGCGCTGGAAGGGGCAAAAGCGCTCGGCGTGGCACTACCCAACACCTCGACGACGCAGCAATTGTTCAACTCCTGCGCGGCCAATGGCGGCGCCAAGGAGGATCATTCGGCGCTGGTCAGGGCGCTGGAGCGAATGGCGGGATATGAGTTAGGGGAGTAGGGGAATAGGGGAATAGGGGAATAGGGGAATAGGGGAGTAAGGATAGGCAGCAAGGCGGGTTGCGGCTCGCAGCAAGTGCATCCCTACTGCCCTACTGCCCTACTCCCCTACTCCCCTACTCCCCTAACCCAAAAACTTCCTCGCCGCATAAAGGCTCACCGCCGCGGCGTTCGACACGTTGAGCGAACGGATGGCGCCGGGCATGTCGAGCCTGGCCAGCGTCGTCACCGTTTCACGGGTCTTCTGGCGCAGGCCCTTGCCCTCGGCGCCCAGCACCAATGCGATCTTTTCTCCCGAAAAGCTCTTTTCGAGTTCCGCCGGTCCGTCCGAATCGAGGCCGATGGTCTGGAAGCCGGCCTCGTGCAATTGGCCGAGCGCGTCGGCGAGGTTTTTTACCTCGATCTGGTCGATATGCTCCAGCGCGCCGGAGGCCGACTTTGCCAGCACGCCGGATTCATGCGGACTGTGGCGCGCCGTGGTGATCAGCGCGCCGGCGCCGAAGGCGACCGCCGAGCGCAGGATCGCGCCGACATTGTGCGGATCGGTGACCTGGTCGAGGACCAGCACCAGCGTGGTATCGCCGAGCGCATCGAGGCGCTTGGGTTTTAGCGGCTCGGCTTCGATCAGCACGCCCTGATGCACGGCGTCGGAGCCGGTGACCTTGTCGATGTCTTTCGGCTCGACCATCTCTGTCTCAAAGGGCAGGGCGGTGAGGTCGGCGATAGCCAGCCGCTCGGCGGCGTTGCGCGTCACCAGCATCTTCTTGATCCGACGGCGCGGATTGTCGAGTGCTGCTCGCACCGTGTGCAGGCCGTACAGCCGCACCAGCCCATCCGCGACGGTCTCTCCTGGTGGTACCGGCTGGCGCGGCCTGAACGCCGGCGCGCCGCCGCTCTTCTCGTCGCGATGCGCGCGGCGCAGCTTGGCGTAGTGAGTGTCTTTTGGGGTCTTGGGCTTGTTATCATTGCTCATGGCCGGTTCTATAGCCGTGTCGTCTGTCTAAGGATACAGCTGCAAAACCCTGCTCGTCGGGTCGTCAACAAATTCAGCGCGTTTTGCCGGGATGTTGCGGTTGACAGTTTTGGGCGCTGCCGCCATAAGGCGCTTCGCGACGGGCTGCTCACGCGGTCGCGACGCGTCGATGCCTCGTTGCATGGCTCCGGCGGCAGACTGGAGAGGTGCCCGAGTGGTTAAAGGGGACGGACTGTAAATCCGTTGGCTATGCCTACGTTGGTTCAAATCCAACCCTCTCCACCACTGCCGGCCCGGAAGCCCTGAAACGCAAGGCCTCGGCGAAAAGCGCATTGCGGTTTTCGGGTGAAATGCGCGGGTATAGCTCAGTGGTAGAGCAGCAGCCTTCCAAGCTGAATATGCGGGTTCGATTCCCGCTACCCGCTCCAATATCTCCTTATCGCACGGGTTTTCCCCCCTTTCGACACTCGTCTTTTCGACACTCGTCTTGACGTTTCGCCGGAATCTGGGATATATATTGAGGATATCTCGTGTGATAACGCGAACCTCAGGCGCGACGCCGACAGACCCCGAGGGCAATCTCGTTTAGGCGGTGATTCATGTCGCCGACATGCAGATTGAGACGGCAGTTAGGTAGCGCTAGGGCGATTCTAAGCGGTCTGACAGGTGTAGGGACAATCGGCCTCGGCGGAGAGAAGTGTGGATGGTGCAGACGATTCACGCACCTGTCATACCGGCCAAGAATAAATTCGCCTCATCACTGCAAGTTGTGAATGCGCTCGTCCTTACCGCCCCACAACAGAAAACTACTGCGATCTGACTTGGGAATGCTTCGGATCATTGTGACAGCCTTGCTACCCGCCGCTACACGAGCGGAGAAGGACCTGCCCCGCTGGATCTTCTGCGCCAAACGAGCATGCTAGCTTTCAAACATAGGGCAAAATAATGTAGGTCTGCATCCTTTGGAATGTATCGAGGGGGAGTGCGCGTCATGCGGAACATGAAATTCTTGCCCGGTGCTCTAAATATTTTGATGCGTTATTCTTGCGCAGTGATTGCGTGCTATTCCCTGGTGAGCATCCGTTTAAATACCGACGTTTTAGCGCAATCGAACCTTTATTATTTGGTGGATGGGAATAAGGTGGAGTTGCGTCCATCCGATAATTATAGGGCCTTTAAGCTAAATCTGCAGACTGGCATCCAGCCTCGGAGTGTTCCTGAGCGTTTAGGAGCTGGTGTAAACGCAACAGTTTCACCGGCATTGGCACGTCACAGTATCGTCGTAATTCCGACAGGAGGGCCACTGTCGACCGAAGGGCTGCGGTCCTCGTTGAATAGCCTGGGGGGCATTGCCTCGGAGCCGCCTGTCTACACCGTTGCTGGGGTAGATCACGTCCTGGTAAATGAATTCGTCGTCCAGTTCGATACAGGCATCTCTCCAGATCAGGCTAATTCTACGATCTCTGAATTCGGCGGCATGGTGACAGATGCAGGTGATAGTGAGCGCGGCCGCTACTATGTCGCATTCAAAGATACTGACGAGGTCGGTGCTTTGGAGCGTTCTAATCAATTGAACCAAGCCGCATCTGTTCGTTATTCCGAGCCGAATCTTATCAGGCTATATCCAGCACGGCCGCGAGGTGAGCCGCGGAACGGAGCATTAGACAGTTTTACCTGCGATCCTAGCGACATCCGTACCGATAAGTTCTTCTCGTGTCAGTGGGCCCTCGACAACCGTGGCAGCCCCGTGGGGATTGTGGACGCAGACGTGAATGCGTTGGACGCGTGGTCGTTTGTTTCAAATCCACCAGCCTCGCTTCAAATTGATGGTGGCGACCCGGTTATAGTTGCCGTTGTGGACGAGGGTGTTGATACTTCTCACGAAGATTTAAGAGACATTATTATTCACCCATACGACGCTGTCGACGATGATGACGATCAGCAACCTAGGTCCTCAGACGGGCACGGGACCGCGTGCGCCGGTATTATAGGAGCGGTAGCGAATAATGCTGTGGGCGTCGCCGGAGTTGCGCCAGGAATCAAATTGATGCCAGTTCGGATAGCGACCGGGAATATTTTTGGCGGGTGGGACACCGATAACCGCATCATTGCACGGGGTCTTGAGACGGCCGTAGACCGTGGCGCGCACATCTTGAGCAACAGCTGGGGAGGTGGTGCGCCATCGAACCTAATCAACGATGCAATTGACTATGGCCTTGAAAGGGAGCGGGTATTTGTGTTCGCAGCGGGCAACGAACACAGCCCTGTCAGTTACCCGGCACAACTTGCAAGCAAGCGGCCCCTAATTGCCGTGAGCGCTACAAATGAATGGGATGAATTCAAAAGTCCGACATCGCGAGACGGCGAGGTTTGGGGAAGCAATTTTGGTCCAGAAATCGTAGTTGCAGCACCTGGCGTCCACATACACACAACAGATATTACTGGATCCGACGGTTATGAGAGTGGTGACTATACGTCGTCGTTCAATGGTACATCGAGCGCAACTCCTTTCGTCGCTGGAGTCGCTGCTCTCATGTTGTCTCTCAATCGTAGCCTAACGCCTCGGGAAGTGAGAGACATTATCAGCAAAACTTCTGATGATCTCGGAGACTCTGGTTTCGATGACTTCTTTGGACACGGCAGGCTGAATGCAGGTAAGGCGGTTCGTGCCGTCCCGTGAAGGCGGGGTCAACTTGGCGCGAGCTATTTCGCTCAAAACAAAAGGTGAACGATTTTCAGCGCAGTTCTTTTTAGAGTATTCAAAGGGTGGTTGGCCGCATGCGGATGAATTTACTAACAGGAGCAGTGGTACTTCTTTGCATTGCTGTTGTGACCAAACCCTTGCTTGCCGCGGAGCAATTAGCGGCTTCGGGCAAACAAACTAAAATCGCGCTACTAATCGGGAACTGGGACTATGACCAGAACCGAGTCTACACCTATGAGCAATTGACCCCAACCAATCGTCTAACTGACTTGAGCAATCCTTGCAACGATGTGGAACTTATAAGAAGTTCTCTACTTAAGTTGGGGTGGAGTAAAGACGACATTTTTGTTGTGTGCAACGGTCATAGAATTGATATTCTGAGGAATTTGGAAGATTTTTCACAGAGATATATGAAGGCCTCCCAACCTTTTGGGTTTATTTATTATGCTGGCCACGGCATTCAACTTGATCGGGATGCTTATATTTTTGGAACAGACGCCGAGTTCGACATACCATTAGTGGTTGATATGTACGTTAAGCATGGATCCCGTGCAACCCTGTTCAGGGGAGGCATTAAGATCACCCGGGAAGTTTTAGGGATGATTGGGGATCCGGGCAGGGGTACGGTTTTGGTTGTTCTTGATGCTTGCCGAGATAATCCGTTGTATGAAAAACTTGCGCAGAAGGGATTGGTCGCATCAGGACCCACTAAGCAGTCGGCGCTGGCCGTCAGGGGAATAAAGATGTTTTATTCTACGGCAGACGGTGACCCTGCTCCAGATGGCAATTTCAATACAAATAGTGAATTCGCGATCGTGTTCGCAACCCAAATGGTTAAGCTACCAACAGTCGACCATCTGCTTAGAACAGTTGCTGATGAAATTTTTGAGAAGACAAAGTTCAAGGCCCGGCCGCAGGTTCCAGATGAGGCGGGATCGCTGAACAGGCCACCACCGGAAATATGCTTCATGGAGTGTCCAGTCCCATGACTAGGATCCTTTTGCTATTGCTGGTCATCTTCTTTTCTGGGGCGAATAGCACGATTGTTCGTGCTCAAGAGACGATCTATTCCCCAGAGAAGACTGTGTACAAATCTGACTTTACTGTGGAGGAGGCGTTTCCGCTCGCTCAACCCGTGACAGTCGACGTCATGTATTGTGGTCATTCCGAAGCGAATGCGTTAGCCGCTGCTGAATATGCTGCATCGCTTGGCACTTTCGCTCGCATGACAAACTCCTCTTATGGTTCTTCAGATATACCCGACGCATTTGTAAGGTCTGTGCGGCTCCGATCTGCCGCAATGGGCAGTTTGAGCACAGGATACGACACCGGAGTCGATGCTATCTATCTATCTGAAGACAGCATATTCATAAGGAAGCTAGCGGCATTGTTAGTTGGCGCTTCCGGCAGAGATCTCCCAGTTAAGTTGTCGCGAGACAGCATCCCCGGGTACATGCGTGTGGTCTTCTGTGCGTCGTCCGGCGACCTTCCTCCAGCTCCGAAACGTATTTTCGTACAAGCGTACAGTCGGAATCAAGAAGAGTTAGCGCGATCATTAATCGATCGCTTGAGTAAGCAATTTCCTAGTTTTAATGTCGCCAACGCAATTGATTACGTGCAAGCATCACCTGACGCAAATGAGGTTCGGTACTTCCATTCAGAGGATGCCGATAGTGGAAACAAAATCGCTATTACAATGTCAGCTATCTTAGGTGCTCAGGTGACGCCGAAATTGGTGGCTGCCGATGCAAAACCTGGGACGATTGAAGTGTGGCTTGGCAAGAACGCGCTCCCGGTTGGAAGCAAGACGTTTATTGTGTGTGAGGGTGAACATAAGTCGCGCTGTGCTGGTAGTTTCGACGAGTTTCTCTTTTGCTATGGCAACTATGATGCGTTGGCGGCAGCGCGAGGCTGTTCGCGATATACTCGGAGCCAGATATCGTCTCGCGGAGGCAACAAGTGTGGCTACGCCATAACGCTAATAACGTGCCAATAAATCGTCAATATCAACTCGCCGAGATCGAGGAGCAGTGCCGCCGAGAGAGTCGGCAAGTAAGAAATATATATATGACAATTATATCTGCGTGCTTTTGGAGGGGCGATCGAAATGAGGACACACAGATTTCTTTGCACAATTTCCACTGCTATTCTTACGGGGTGTGCGGCGTTCACTCCAAAGGACGTTGCAGATCCTACCACCTTAACCGTCGAGAATGCCCTTTCAGACGTAGGGGCGGGTTTTGCGCGAATGAAGAATGAATTGCGCCAGAGCGATCTAAAGCTAGGCTTATTCCCATGCAAAGTTACCGTAAGCCTTAATGTAACCGCCGCGGCAGATCAGGGCGGAAAGCTTGTTTTAGATGCGTCAACAGCGCCAACAACTATTGCGCAGAATACAGTTACACAGTCAATTTCCGCGGGCGCTCATGTTGAGCAAACGAATAGCTCATCTGCAACTCGCGGCAATACGGTCGTTGTAGAAATGTATAGCATAAGTTGTATCCCAAAGGATACGCTGGCGGGAACTCATCCGGGCAGCGTTAAAGCAGTCACTGATAGCGCCGTCGGAGGTGTAATATACGCGCCCCTTTCGCCTCCCGCTGCCCCGCGCTAGGTCGTTATTCGGCTACGTTCATTCTGAACGATTAGTGGCACTCCGGTTCTGAGTAGGCCGGACGTGGACAAGGAGAAGCTTGGAAGGCTCGGCATTCCGGTCGACCGGACTTCGATACCTTCGTTTTCAACATCGATAAATACTGCGCATGTTCGTGGGAGATCCAGTTCCACGTGGCGTCGCCGCGCTATTTTGCCGGCTGCAGCCTGTTCCTGTTCGAACAGGGTATTCAAATTCGAGCAGAGGTGGAGGCGTTTTGTCCTCCGTGAGCGGCAGTGCATTCGACCTGCCCCGGCTGCAGGTCGGCGGCAGGAAAATCAGCCCCGTGGATCTACCGTCGGCGGCACTGGCCAAGGCGATGCGGTTTTGCCGCTACGACTATGGTTTTCTTGTCGATTATTACGACCGCAGAAATGGGGAGGCATTCCGGAGGGCGATCCCAATGACACCTCTACGCTGCATGTTTTCGGCGATCCGGCAGCTTTGCGGATGGCCGGATCGTCTACCCCCGAACGCCGCGCGATTTCATTCACTTAATGTCTGAACGCTCGCTTGTTGAGCCGAGGATTAGCCTTTAGGGGCAGTATCCAGGTCTAGGCCACGACGGTCAGTCGGCGCCTACGCTCGTCGAGCGACACGATCGTCAGGCCGCTGGCCACCACCAGCAGGATGCCGCCGATCGCCAGCGCGTTCGGCAATTGCTGGAACACCAGCAGGCCGGAAATGACCGCCCAGACGGTGAAGCAGTAGTAGAACGGCGCCACCACCCCGGTTGGCCCGGCGCGATAGGCCATGAAGATGAAGAAATGGCCAAAAATCAGGAACAATCCGGCCCCGGCCATCAGCAGCAAATGATGCGTCTCGGGCATCACCCAACGCTCCGACATCAGATGCGCGGCGCCTGATCCGACCAGCACCACCACCACCGCGGAAATTGCGACGATCATTCCGGGCACGTCGGCGGCGACCCGGCGCCCGGCGAGATCGCGCGCGGCGGCGAACGCCGCATTGCCGAGCGCCAGCAAGGCGTAGACCGAGATTCCCTGCATCGTCGGCTGCGCCACCATCACCGCTCCGATGAAGCCGAGCCCGATCAGCGCCATGCGCAAACCGCCGATCCGCTCGCCGAACAGGACAGAGGAGCCAATCAGCATGAGCAGCGGCGTGATCTGTCCCAGGGCGGTCGAATCGGCGATCTGCATGTTGGCAAGCGCCACCACGTAACAAAGGATTGCCGCCAGCTCGAGCAGGTTTCTTTGCAACACTCTCCTGTCGAGGATCAGCGGGATCTGCCTGGCGTAGCCCAGCGCAAACAGCAACGGGATGCCCCACAGCGTTGCCGCCGTCCCGCGCAAAAACAGCACTTCATAGGGCGGCAGCCCAACCGTCGCGAGCTTCAACATGGTGTCGTTGGCGACATAGGACCCGGTCGACAGGATCATGAACAGCGGGCCGCGGATAGCGATCGGAATGAATTGCATCGGATCAGGAAATCAGACCGGCGTCACACCGGCAATGGGCCAGATCCGGCAGTAAATCCGGCAATGCGGACAGGCGGAAGCGGCAATATCCGTCGGTTGAATGCCGGCAGCCGCGGAACCTATGTCAGGCCATTCCATTTCTTCTTGTTCGTTCCTATATCCGCGCCACATCCCCGAAAACCGGATCATGGGTTCAGACCGGGTGAGAAAGCCCCCGGCCACAAGACACTTGTGTTTTTCGGCCGCAGTCGCTAATCGCCCCGCATTCGACTGAACTGAAGGTCCCGGCCGTCCAAGGAAAGAGACTATGGCAAAAGGTAAATTCGAGCGTACAAAGCCTCACGTGAACATCGGCACGATTGGCCATGTCGATCATGGCAAGACGTCGCTGACGGCGGCGATCACCAAGTATTTTGGCGA
>NZ_JBVVQN010000001.1:457440-668261 GCF_055811075.1 Mesorhizobium sp. WSM4820
AGAGAAGCTGCGCTTCGCCATCCGTGAAGGCGGCCGCACCGTCGGTGCCGGCATCGTCGTCACCATCAAAGAGTAATCGACGCCGGCATTTGTCGGATCGACAGGGAAGGGCGGTCTTCTGGCCGCCCTTTCTACGTTTACTGGCTCCACGCAGAACAATCTTGCGCGGTCGTTTCAAAGCTATTGCAAGCACCACCGCCGCAACTATTATAGGTTGCATTGAGGGGGCTTTTGCCAAGCGTGGTTTGGGGACGCCGTTTAAGCAGTATGGCCGGGTGGTGGCGCGGGCTGGTTCGCCTGGCGCCGGTAGTCGCAATCGCGATGGCTGCCTTTGCCGCGAAAGCCGAGGATGTCTTCCCGAAATGGTCCGATCCGGAGGCTTGGACCGATGGTTTCTCCGAGATGCGGTTCATCGTCGTGCGCAGCAGCGCCACCGGCTGCGAGCCAAACTGTCCGGAATGGATTTCTGCCGAAGGCGCAATCGAGGCAGGTACGCCAGCTAAACTCAAGCGTATATTGAAGACACTCGGCCGCCGCCAACTGCCGATTATCGTCAATTCCCCGGGCGGCAATGTCGATGCTGCGCTCCAGCTTGGTCGAATAATCCGCAAGAACAAGCTCGATATCGCCGTCGGTTTAACCAGGTTTTCCGATTGTTGGCCCGGGATGAAGGATTGCCGGGCCAATGATGGCAAGGGCGCCGCATATTTCGGCATTGCGTCCGACGGCAGTGCCATGTGCAACTCCGCATGTCCGCTGATGTTTGCCGGAGGCGTCGGACGCGTGGTCGGCGGTTGGGCCCATCTGGGCGTCCATCAGATCACTACGACCCATTTCCGCACCACACGGCAATATCGAACCACCTATCGGGTTGTGCGGGGCAAAAAATATAAGGTCACCACAGAAACCGTCACTCAAGACAATATCGGCTACAAGACCTATGAGATGAGCAAGGCGCTTGAGAAGAGGCTGTCGGCATATCTCAGGGAGATGGGCGTCGGGCGGGGCGTTCTTGACGTAATGAAGGCTACGCCTGCCAGTGATATCCGGCAGATCGCCCTCGACGACATGCTGACGATGAAGCTGGTCACCAGCAGGGACACCCTCGACATACTTACGCAGGCGGGCATATGCCGGCGGAATCCGGCGCCGGCGAACTGCAGAGAGGTCCCAGCGAATGCCAAGCCGGCCAAGACGGCAGTGGTGGCCGTCCGGGGGGCCGTTCCAGCCACTCCGTCGGCCCGTCCAGCGCCGGTCGACAATTCGATGCGTTTCGTCCTGGTCCGGAGCAGCGACCCGAAATGCGGTCTCGATTGTCCCGAATGGATTGCTGCGCAAGGCACGATCACGCCCGATTCGCAGAAGATATTTCGCCAATTGCTCGATACCGTTGGCGGCCGGCGTCTACCGTTGATCGTGAGTTCGCCGGGGGGCGATTTGCTCAGCGCCTTGGCCATCGGAAGGTTGATCCGCGAACGCAAGCTTGACGTCGCGATTGCGCGCACCGATTTTCCTGGGTGCAAGCCGCAGGACAAAGGGTGCGCGCCAACGGATGGGTTTTATCCTGGCGTCGCGAGAAATTCAGGTGGGCAGTGCGAAGCCGTCTGTCCGATATTGCTCGGCGGTGGCGTCAGACGTTTCGTCGGTCCTGATGCGCTTGTGAGTGTGCAACCGCTGGCGTTCGCTGAGCGGGTACGCACTTATCTTGCGGAAATGTCGATCAAGCAGAATCTGTTTCCGCCGGTGCAGTTCAATTTCGCCGATTTTAGATTGCTCCGGCTCCGGCTCGAACCCGGCACAATGTTGACGATGGGACTGACGACGGGACCTGAATCGGCGAACCATTTGGTGGGGCCAACTGTCTGTAAAACCGAACCGAGGCCGCAAAATTGCCCAGCGGTATCGGCGCTCAAGGTTGACGCACAATTCACACCAAAGCCGTAGCCGTTGAAATACCCAAAGCCCTACCTCGAAGGGCGGTCTTCGGGCCGCCCGTCTCGCTTTTGGATACGGCGGGCATACTTTTTTGGGTACGGCCGGCGCTTGCGCCATCGTCGCAAAACGCTGTTGCAAGCCGGCAAAGCTGAACTACTATAGGTCGCATTGCGGGGGGCTTGCCCGAATGGTTCCATGGCACCGTCTGAATGGCCAGGCATGGTGGATGCTTGGGATGATGTTGCTGGCGTCGTTCCTGGTCATGGGACACGCTGCCTTTGCGGCGAATACAAAAAAATCCGCGCCGGATCTTGGTCCGACGATGCGGTTTGTCGTCGTCCGCAGCAGCGCGCCTGGTTGCGAACCGACCTGCCCGGAATGGATATCGGCTGAAGGCTCGATAGAGGCCGGCACGCCGGCCCTGTTCAAGCGCACGCTCAAGGGGCTTGGTGGCCGAAAACTGCCCGTTGTCGTGGATTCTCCCGGCGGCAACGTCGAAGCGGCGCTGGCGCTTGGCCGGCTGCTCCGCAAGAACAAGCTCGATATCGCGGTCGGTAAAACCCGGTTCACCGGCTGCCAGCCCGATGCCAGGGACTGCAAGCAAAACGACGGCAAGGGCGCTCGCTACTTCGGCAATGCCTATGCCGACGGCGCCATCTGCAATTCAGCCTGTCCGCTGATGTTTGCCGGCGGCATCAAGCGCGTCGTCGGGCAATGGGCCTTTCTCGGCGTGCATCAGATCACCACGACCTACATCCGCACGAAATTGCAGTACCGGACCACCTATCGCGTGGTCAGAGGCAAGAAGAAGATCCTCAGCAAGAAGATCGTCGGCCGCAAGAACGCCGGCAGCTACAAGACCTACGAGATGAGCAAGTCGGTGGAGAAAAGACTGGCTGCCTATCTGAACGAAATGGGCGTCGGCCAGGCCGTGCTCGAGACGATGAAGAACACGCCGGCCAGCAGCATCCAGCAGCTGGCGCCCTACGACATGCTGCAGGCGAAGCTGGTGACCAGCCTGGATGCCGTGGACCTGCTGACCGCGCCAACCCTGTGCAACACCGATCCGGTGGCCGCGAACTGCAGGGAAATACCGGCGCCGGCCGGCGACGTGGTGGCGTACGCCAAGCCCGCTCCCGCCGCGCCGGTCGAACCTGAAACCGGGCAGCCGGCCGATGTTGGCGATATGCGCTTCGTCCTGGTTCGCGGCAGAAGTTTTCTCTGCGATCCCAATTGTCCCGAATGGATCTCGGCGGAAGGCACGATCAGCGCTCAAACGCCGGAACGGCTGCGCCAACTGCTTGACACGATCGGTGACCGGCGACTTCCCGTGGTGATCAACTCGCCGGGAGGCGACGTGCTCGGCGCTCTGGCCGCCGGAAGGTTGATCCGAGAACGCAAGCTCGACGTGGCGGTTGCGCGGACGGACTTCATTGGATGCGAACCGGACAAGGCGGATTGCACCGCCAAGGATGGCGTCCATGTCGGGCTGACGATCGATGCGAGCGGCGCGTGTGGCGCGGCCTGTCCGATCATGCTTGCCGGCGGTGTCAGACGCCTTGTCGGTCCTCGCGCGCAGTTGACCGTGCACCCGATGGGGCTGGAGCAGCGGGTCAAGACCTATCTCAGGGACATGGCGGTCGGACCCGGTCTGCTGGTGGCGATGCGGTCGGTGCCCGCCTCGCGCCATCGGCAGCTCGAACCCGAGACGATGCTGAAAGTCGGGCTGACGACCGGGCTTGGTTCGGCAGACGAATTTACCGGTCCGACCATCTGCAAGTCGCAGCCAATGCCGGAGAATTGCCGCGTCGTGTCGACGTCCGAGGTTCAGGCCGAGGCGGCCGTCAAGTTGTAAGGGTGCAGGCACGCCCCAGCCGAGCGCGATAGGGCGAGGCGGGATAGTCCTTCCTGAATGCGCCACAATCCGCCGCGACGTTCGACCGATTCGGCAATGAACAAGGTTTGACGATGCTGATCGCTCATCTTCCGGCTGGCTACATACTCGGTACTTTCGTAGGAAATCGTTGGCCCGGCAGATCGGGGATCATGGCGGCGGCAATGCTCGGCAGCGTCGTCCCGGACCTTGACATGGTCTATTTCCATTTTGTCGATGGCGGACGAACCCATCACCACGCCTACTTCACGCACTGGCCGCTCTTCTGGGCAGCGGTTGGCGTTGTGGCAGTGTCGGTCGCGAAATGGCGGGATCCGCGATATCTGGCCCCCGTCGGCGCCTTCTTTGCCGCCGCAATTATACACATGATCCTGGACAGCGTGGCGTCGCCTATCATGTGGCTAATGCCGTTCGACCGGCGCGCGCTCGAACTCGTCACGGTCCCGGCGATGTATCGCAACTGGGTCATGAGCTTTATGTTGCATTGGACTTTTGCCCTCGAACTTCTGATATGCGCCTGGGCGCTGGCCCTCGGATTTCGACGATTGCAGCCCGGCGCGGCCACGCCTGAAAACTCGACTTGAGTTCTTGTCCGCTTTATGAAATAGCAGCGCGCGATACGGGCATAGCTCAGTTGGTAGAGCGGCGGTCTCCAAAACCGCAGGTCGTAGGTTCGAGCCCTGCTGCCCGTGCCATTCTTCGAAATGGCCAATTCATGAAACCCGTGCCATTTTTCGAAATGGTCAATTCAAGAAAAAAGTCTGGTCTTCCGCGCATCGACCTTTTGAAAATCGCGCGGTGGCTTGCCATATAGGCTGTCTTGAGGCATAAGAGCGCCATAGCCGGAACGGGACGACTGGATGGTTCCGAGGCGGCGTTTGGCATAAAGCGGACACTTGCCACTTGCGTGGATCAAGAATCGGTTTTATGTAGACGAAACAGACACGCGACGCGTGGAGCTGGGAAGCCGGCTTTACGCGTCCGATTTGCATGGGCGAAATGATTGCGCTGATTCGGCGCGGACACAGGCTCAGGCGGCACATCCCGGCCAGCGGGATCATCCAGGAGATCCGGTCAACGGGTCTTGCAGACAGAGCGGCACATGGCTTCGAAAACCACAAATCCATTCGTCTTTCTCCAGCAGGTTCGCGCGGAGACCGCCAAGGTGACTTGGCCGTCGCGTCGCGAAACGATGATCTCGACGGTGATGGTTCTGGCGTTCGCTGTGATCGCGATGATCTTTTTCTTTACTGCCGATCAGCTCATGGGCCTCGCGGTCGAGCAGATTCTGGGCATTGGACGCTGAGTCCGGCGATTACGGAGAAGCCTTGAAATGACTGCGCGGTGGTACATCGTCCACGCCTATTCGAACTTTGAAAAAAAGGTCGCTGAGGACATCGAGAACAAGGCCAAGCAGAAAGGCCTGTCCGCTGACATCGAGCAGATCGTGGTGCCTACCGAGAAGGTCGTCGAGATACGCCGCGGCCGCAAGGTCGATGCCGAGCGCAAGTTCTTCCCGGGCTACGTGCTGCTGAAGGCCAACCTGACCGACGCAGTGTTCTCGCTCGTGAAGAACACGCCGAAGGTCACCGGCTTCCTGGGTGATTCGAAGCCGGTGCCGATCACCGAGGCCGAGGCCCAGCGCATCCTGAACCAGGTGCAGGAAGGCGTCGAGCGGCCGAAGCCGTCGGTCACTTTCGAGATCGGCGAGGCGATCCGCGTCTCGGACGGTCCGTTCGCCTCGTTCAACGGTTTCGTCCAGGAAGTGGACGAGGAGCGGGCGCGGCTCAAGGTGGAAGTTTCGATCTTCGGGCGCGCCGTGCCGGTCGATCTCGAATTCGGACAGGTCGAAAAGGGCTGATCCGAAATCCTTGTCGCCAATTCGGCGGTGAGGGAGGCGGCGTGGAAATCGCCGCCAAAACGGGTGGGAGGCGAATGCGGCTTTAGCCCGCTGCAGGAACCGCACCACCAGACTGCAACCGCCGGTGTTGCCCAGATTTGGGGCCGGCATGAGATAAAGGCAGGAAGAGATGGCTAAGAAAATTGCAGGCCAGCTCAAGCTCCAGGTTTCCGCGGGCTCGGCGACGCCGTCGCCCCCGATCGGACCGGCGCTTGGTCAGCGCGGCATCAACATCATGGAGTTCTGCAAGGCGTTCAACGCGCAGACCCAGGAAATGGAAAAGGGATCGCCGGTTCCGGTCGTGATCACCTACTACCAGGACAAGTCGTTCACCTTCGTCATGAAGACGCCGCCGGTGAGCTACTTCCTGAAGAAGGCCGCAAACCTGAAGTCGGGCTCGAAGGAGCCGGGCAAGGTCAAGGCCGGCACGATCGGCCGCGACAAGGTGCGCGCCATCGCCGAGCAGAAGATGAAGGATCTGAACGCGACCGATATCGAGGGGGCCATGCGCATGGTCGAGGGCTCCGCCCGCTCGATGGGTCTGGAAGTGGTGGGCTGAGATCATGGCAAAGATTGCAAAGCGTGTATCGAAGACCCGCGAAGGCATCGATCCCAACAAGGCCTATGCCTTGGGTGATGCGCTGAAGCTGCTCAAGGACCGGTCCTCGGTGAAGTTCGACGAGACCGTTGAAATCGCGATGAACCTGGGTGTCGACCCGCGCCATGCCGACCAGATGGTCCGTGGCGTGGTCAACCTGCCGAACGGCACCGGCCGTACCGTCCGCGTCGCGGTTTTCGCGCGTGGCGACAAGGCCGAGGAAGCCAAGGCGGCCGGCGCCGATATCGTTGGCGCCGAGGATCTGGTCGACATCGTCCAGAAGGGCACGATCGACTTCGATCGCTGCATCGCCACGCCGGACATGATGCCGCTGGTCGGCCGTCTGGGCAAGGTGCTCGGCCCGCGTGGCATGATGCCGAACCCGAAGGTCGGCACTGTCACCACCGACGTTACCGCCGCCGTCAAGGCGTCGAAGGGTGGCGCGGTCGAGTTCCGCGTCGAGAAGGCCGGCATCGTTCATGGCGGCGTCGGCAAGATCTCGTTCGACGTCAAGGCGCTGGAAGAGAATGTTCGCGCCTTCGCTGACGCCGTGACCAAGGCGAAGCCGGCTGGCGCCAAGGGCAACTACGTCAAGAAGGTGTCGGTCACCTCGACGATGGGCCCTGGTCTCAAGCTCGACGTCTCGACGCTGGCAGCGTCCTGATACGAACCATTCGGATCTGCCGCTAAAGGGCTGATCCGCAAACAGAATTCCGGGCCTCCGATTTATCTTGGCGGCCCGGTACCGGAAGTCGGAAGGCTTCCGGACATCCTGTCCGAGATTGCGGGCGGCCCCAGGCCTTGGTTCAAGGGGGGCCTTAATTCATGTGGGCCTGCATGAGACGGGTGAAGACCGGACAACGGAGCGACTGCTCCAATGAAAGGTTCGAACCGTGTTTGCCTTTTGTCTGCGCACCATTCGGCTTGCCGGCTGGTGTGGCGAAAGGGGGCAGGATCCTCGAGCGTCGTTCGGGAGATCCGTTACTGGATGGCCCGGCCGGCAAAAGGCAACCCGACGCCTGTCCTCGTAATGGGAATGTTCCCGTTAACAGGATTGGGGTCAACTGGAGATAGGCAGTGGACAGAGCGGAAAAACGCGAACTCGTCACGGGCCTGAATGAAGCGTTTTCGGGCGCTGGTTCAGTCGTCGTGGCCCACTACGCCGGTATTACCGTCGCGCAAATGAACGACCTTCGGTCGAAAATGCGTGTCGCCGGTGGCACCGTCAAAGTCGCGAAGAACCGTCTCGCCAAAATCGCTCTTCAGGGCACGGACTCCGCATCGATCATCGACCTGTTCAAGGGACAGACGCTGATCGCCTATTCGGAGGATCCGATTGCGGCGCCGAAGGTCGCGTCCGATTTCGCCAAGGGAAATGACAAGCTCGTCATTCTCGGCGGCGCAATGGGCACCACCTCGCTCAACGCCGACGGTGTGAAGGCACTCGCCACACTTCCGTCGCTCGATGAGCTGCGCGCCAGGCTGGTTGGCATGATCGCCACGCCGGCAACCCGGATCGCCCAGATCGTCAATGCGCCTGCGGCTTCGGTCGCGCGCGTCATCGGCGCTTACGCCCGGAAGGACGAGGCGGCATGAGGCCGTTCCTCGCTATCACAAACACACGTTCGAACCTTATGAAGGAATATTGCAATGGCTGATCTGGCAAAGATCGTAGACGACCTTTCGAAGCTGACCGTCCTCGAGGCGGCCGAGCTGTCGAAGCTTCTGGAAGAAAAGTGGGGCGTTTCCGCTGCTGCTCCGGTGGCGGTTGCTGCCGCCGGCGGTGCTGCGGCTGCTGCTGCTCCGGTCGAGGAAAAGACGGAATTCGACGTCGTCCTCACCGAGGCGGGCGCTCAGAAGATCAACGTCATCAAGGAAGTTCGCGCCATCACCGGTCTTGGCCTCAAGGAAGCCAAGGACCTGGTCGAGGCGGCTCCGAAGCCGGTCAAGGAAGCTGTTTCCAAGGCCGACGCGGACAAGTTCAAGGCCCAGCTGGAAGCAGCCGGCGCCAAGGTCGAACTGAAGTAAGCGTTTGATATCGGCGGGCGGCTTCGCGCCGTCCGCCGCTCCCTTGGCGCGAAGGGAGGCTGCGTAACGCGAAGAGTACGAAAACCTCTTTCCTGAGGGCCGTAAGCCGGCCTTCAGGAAACGGGTTTTCTCCCGTTTTGGCCGGCCACCGACAGGTGGCGGGTGAACAAATAAAGGCCGCCGCCGAAGGTGGCCGAGAATGCAAGGCGAGCCGCGGCGAGGCTCGCCCCGAGAATCGAGCTAAGGAGCGACGATGGCCCAGACACAAACTTTCAATGGCCGCAGACGCGTACGCAAATTCTTCGGAAAGATTCCGGAAGTTGCGGAGATGCCGAACCTGATCGAGGTTCAGAAGGCATCCTATGACCAGTTCCTGATGGTCGAGGAGCCCAGGGGCGGGCGTCCTGACGAGGGGCTGCAGGCGGTTTTCAAATCGGTGTTCCCGATTTCCGACTTTTCCGGCTCCTCGATGCTGGAATTCGTGAAGTACGAGTTCGAAGCACCGAAATTCGACGTTGACGAATGCCGTCAGCGCGACCTGACCTATGCCGCGCCACTCAAGGTGACGCTGCGCCTCATCGTGTTCGATATCGACGAGGATACCGGCGCCAAGTCGATCAAGGACATCAAGGAGCAGGACGTCTATATGGGCGACATGCCGCTCATGACCTTGAACGGCACCTTCATCGTCAATGGCACCGAGCGCGTCATCGTCTCGCAGATGCACCGTTCGCCGGGCGTCTTCTTTGACCATGACAAGGGCAAGTCGCATTCGTCGGGCAAGCTGCTGTTTGCCGCGCGCGTCATCCCCTATCGCGGATCGTGGCTCGACATCGAGTTCGACTCGAAGGACGTCGTGCACGCCCGCATCGACCGCCGCCGCAAGATTCCGGTGACGTCGCTGCTGATGGCGCTCGGCATGGACGCCGAGGAGATCCTGTCGACCTTCTACAACAAGATCACCTACAAGCGCGCCGGCGACCACTGGCGCATCCCGTTCAACGTCGAGCGTTTCCGCGGCCTCAAGGCTGTCGGCGACCTGGTCGATGCAGACACCAACGAGGTCGTCGTCGAGGCCGGCAAGAAGATCACCGCACGCCAGGCCCGTCAGCTCGGCGAAAAGGGTCTCAAGGCGATCAAGGCGACCGACGAGGATCTGCTCGGCAATTACCTTGCCGAGGACATCGTCAACTATGCGACCGGCGAGATCTTCCTCGAGGCCGGCGACGAGATCGACGAAAAGACGCTAAAAGTGCTTCTCGCCGCCGGCGACGACGAGATCAAGGTTCTCGACATCGACCACGTCAATGTCGGCGCCTATATCCGCAACACGCTCAACGTCGACAAGAACGAGAGCCGCCAGGACGCGCTGTTCGACATCTACCGTGTCATGCGCCCCGGCGAGCCGCCGACGCTGGAAACCGCCGAAGCCATGTTCAACTCGCTGTTCTTCGACAGCGAGCGCTATGACCTGTCGGCCGTCGGCCGCGTCAAGATGAACATGCGCCTCGAGCTCAAGGCCGAGGACACCGTGCGCGTGCTGCGCAAGGACGACATCCTGGCCGTGGTCAAGACGCTGGTCGAACTGCGTGATGGCAAGGGCGAGATCGACGACATCGACAATCTCGGCAATCGCCGCGTGCGCTCGGTCGGCGAGCTGATGGAGAACCAGTACCGCGTCGGCCTCTTGCGCATGGAGCGCGCGATCAAGGAACGCATGTCCTCGATCGAGATCGATACGGTGATGCCGCAGGACCTGATCAACGCCAAGCCGGCGGCTGCCGCCGTGCGCGAGTTCTTCGGTTCCTCGCAGCTGTCGCAGTTCATGGACCAGACCAACCCGCTGTCGGAGATCACCCACAAGCGCCGTCTCTCGGCGCTTGGACCCGGTGGTCTGACCCGCGAGCGCGCCGGCTTCGAGGTGCGCGACGTGCATCCGACGCATTACGGCCGCATCTGCCCGATCGAGACGCCGGAAGGCCCGAACATCGGTCTGATCAACTCGCTGGCCACATTTGCGCGCGTCAACAAGTATGGCTTCATCGAGAGCCCGTACCGCAAGATCGTCAACGGCAAGCTGACCAATGAGGTCGTCTATCTCTCCGCGATGGAAGAGGCCAAGCACCACGTCGCGCAGGCCAATGCCGAGCTCGACAAGAATGGTGGTTTCGTCGACGAATTCGTCATTTGCCGCAATGCCGGCGAAGTGATGATGGCGCCGCGCGAAAACGTCGATCTGATGGACGTGTCGCCCAAGCAGATGGTGTCGGTGGCCGCGGCCCTGATTCCGTTCCTCGAGAACGACGACGCCAACCGCGCGCTGATGGGCTCGAACATGCAGCGTCAGGCCGTGCCGCTGGTGCGCGCCGAAGCGCCGTTCGTCGGCACCGGCATGGAGCCGATCGTTGCCCGTGACTCCGGCGCGGCCATCGGCGCCCGCCGCGGCGGCATCGTCGACCAGGTCGACGCGACGCGTATCGTCATCCGCGCCACGGAAGATCTCGATCCCGGCAAGTCGGGCGTCGACATCTACCGGCTGATGAAGTTCCAGCGTTCGAACCAGAACACCTGCATCAACCAGCGTCCGCTGGTGCGCATGGGCGACCTGGTCAACAAGGGTGACATCATCGCCGACGGTCCGTCGACCGAGCTCGGCGATCTGGCGCTCGGCCGCAACGTGCTGGTCGCGTTCATGCCGTGGAACGGCTACAACTACGAGGACTCGATCCTCTTGTCCGAGCGCATCGTCGCCGATGACGTCTTCACCTCGATCCACATCGAGGAGTTCGAGGTCATGGCGCGCGATACCAAGCTCGGGCCGGAGGAAATCACCCGCGACATCCCCAACGTCTCGGAAGAAGCGCTGAAGAACCTCGACGAGGCTGGCATCGTCTATATCGGTGCGGAAGTGCAGCCGGGCGACATCCTGGTTGGCAAGATCACGCCGAAGGGCGAAAGCCCGATGACGCCGGAAGAAAAGCTTCTGCGCGCCATTTTTGGCGAAAAGGCATCGGACGTGCGTGACACCTCCATGCGCATGCCGCCCGGAACCTTCGGCACCGTCGTCGAAGTGCGCGTCTTCAACCGCCACGGCGTGGAGAAGGACGAGCGCGCCATGGCGATCGAACGCGAGGAGATCGAACGCCTCGCCAAGGACCGCGACGACGAGCAGGCGATTCTCGACCGCAACGTCTATTCGCGCCTGTCCGACGTTCTCGTCGGCAAGGATGCGATTGCCGGGCCGAAGGGTTTCAAGAAGGGCTCGAAGCTGTCGAAGGACACGCTCGACGAGTATCCGCGTTCGCAGTGGTGGCAGTTTGCGGTGGAGAACGAAAAGCTCCAGAGCGAACTGGAAGCCCTGCGTGGCCAGTACGACGATTCCAAGAAGGCGCTCGAACAGCGCTTCATGGACAAGGTCGAGAAGGTGCAGCGCGGCGACGAGATGCCTCCCGGCGTCATGAAGATGGTCAAGGTCTTCGTGGCCGTGAAGCGCAAGATGCAGCCCGGCGACAAGATGGCCGGCCGGCACGGCAACAAGGGTGTCGTGTCGCGGATCGTTCCGGTCGAGGACATGCCGTTCCTCGAGGACGGCACGCATGCCGATATCGTGCTCAACCCGCTGGGTGTGCCGAGCCGCATGAATGTCGGCCAGATCCTGGAGACGCATCTGGGCTGGGCTTGCGCCGGAATGGGCAGGAAGATCGGCGAGCTGATCGACGCCTACAAGACAGGCGGCGACATCAAGCCGCTGCGCAAGACGCTCGAGAGCTTCATGCCGGCCAACGACCGCAACGAGCCGGTCCGCGACTATGACGACGACAGCGTCGTTCGCCTCAGCGAGCAGATGCGCCGCGGCGTCTCCATCGCGACACCGGTGTTCGACGGCGCGCACGAGGCCGACATCAACATCATGCTGGAGCAGGCGGGCCTGCACACCAGCGGTCAGTCGCAGCTCTATGACGGACGCACCGGCGAGCCGTTCGATCGCAAAGTGACGATGGGCTACATATATATGCTCAAGCTTCACCACCTTGTGGACGACAAGATCCACGCGCGTTCGATCGGGCCGTACTCGCTCGTTACCCAGCAGCCGCTGGGCGGCAAGGCGCAGTTCGGTGGCCAGCGCTTCGGCGAGATGGAGGTCTGGGCGCTCGAAGCGTACGGCGCCGCCTACACGCTGCAGGAGATGCTGACGGTGAAGTCGGACGACGTCGCTGGCCGCACCAAGGTCTACGAGGCGATCGTCAGAGGCGACGATACCTTCGAGGCCGGCATCCCCGAGAGCTTCAACGTTCTCGTCAAGGAAATGCGGTCTCTGGGCCTCAATGTCGAGCTGGAGAACACCAAGCTCGACGACAACCCGATCCGGCTGCCCGACGCGGCCGAATAAGCAAGACGTCCGGTCGCGGTTCCCCGCGGCCGGACGCCGAGCATGATCCCGAAAAGTGGTTACCGGTTTTCGGCCAAGATCATGCTCAAACAAGAGTTTTTTCGACCGATGGTCGACCAAGTCGGCGGGCGTTTGGCCCGCGCTAGATGCAAGGGGTTTTCGATGACCCCGAAAAGGAGAACGGCATGAACCAAGAGGTCATGAATCTCTTCAATCCCCAGGCGCCTGCACAGGTGTTCGATTCCATCCGGATTTCGCTCGCCAGCCCTGAGAAGATTCTGTCCTGGTCGTTCGGCGAGATCAAGAAGCCGGAGACCATCAACTACCGCACTTTCAAGCCGGAGCGCGACGGCCTGTTCTGCGCGCGCATTTTCGGTCCGATCAAGGACTACGAATGCCTGTGCGGCAAGTACAAGCGCATGAAGTACAAGGGCGTCATCTGCGAGAAGTGCGGCGTCGAAGTCACGCTGTCGCGCGTCCGTCGCGAGCGCATGGGCCATATCGAGCTGGCCGCGCCGGTCGCCCATATCTGGTTCCTGAAGTCGCTGCCGTCGCGTATCGGCACGCTGCTCGACATGACGCTGAAGGACATCGAGCGCGTTCTCTACTTCGAGAACTACATCGTCACCGAGCCCGGCCTGACCGCGCTGAAGGAGCACCAGCTTCTCAGCGAGGAAGAGTACATGATGGCCGTCGACGAATATGGCGAGGATTCGTTCACCGCCATGATCGGCGCCGAGGCCATCCACGACCTTCTGGCCGGCATGGACCTGGAGAAGATCGCCGGCGACCTGCGTTCGGAGCTGGCTTCGACCACGTCCGAGCTCAAGCAGAAGAAGTATCTGAAGCGGCTCAAGGTCGTCGAGAACTTCATGGAGTCCGGCAACCGTCCGGAATGGATGATCATGAAGGTGGTGCCGGTGATCCCGCCGGACCTGCGTCCGCTGGTTCCCCTGGACGGCGGCCGCTTCGCGACGTCCGATCTCAACGATCTCTATCGCCGCGTCATTAACCGCAACAACCGTCTGAAGCGGCTGATCGAGCTGCGCGCGCCCGGCATCATCGTGCGCAATGAAAAGCGCATGCTGCAGGAAGCCGTCGACGCGCTGTTCGACAACGGCCGTCGCGGCCGCGTCATCACCGGCGCCAACAAGCGTCCGTTGAAGTCGCTGTCCGACATGCTGAAGGGCAAGCAGGGCCGGTTCCGCCAGAACCTGCTCGGCAAGCGCGTCGACTATTCCGGCCGCTCGGTCATCGTGACCGGTCCGGAGCTCAAGCTGCACCAGTGCGGCCTGCCGAAGAAGATGGCGCTCGAACTGTTCAAGCCCTTCATCTATGCCCGTCTCGACGCCAAGGGTTATTCCTCGACCGTCAAGCAGGCGAAGAAGCTGGTCGAGAAGGAGCGTCCGGAGGTCTGGGATATCCTCGACGAGGTTATTCGCGAGCATCCGGTGCTTCTGAACCGTGCGCCGACGCTGCACCGCCTCGGCATCCAGGCGTTCGAGCCGATCCTGATCGAAGGCAAGGCGATCCAGCTTCACCCGCTGGTCTGCACGGCCTTCAACGCCGATTTCGACGGCGACCAGATGGCGGTTCACGTGCCGCTGTCGCTGGAAGCACAGCTTGAAGCCCGCGTGCTGATGATGTCGACCAACAACATCCTGCACCCGGCTTCCGGCGCGCCGATCATAGTGCCGTCGCAGGACATGGTTCTGGGTCTCTACTATCTCTCGATCGTCAACCAGAACGAGCCGGGCGAGGGCATGGTGTTTGCCGACATGGGCGAACTCCAGCACGCGCTCGAGACCAAGGCGGTGACGCTGCACTCCAAGATCAAGGGCCGCTTCCGCTCGGTCGATGCGGACGGCAAGGTCGTGTCGAAGATCTACGACACCACGCCCGGCCGCATGATCATCGGCGAGCTTCTGCCGAAGAACGTCAATGTGCCGTACGAGACCGCCAACCAGGAGATGACCAAGAAGAACATCTCCAAGATGATCGACACCGTCTACCGCCATTGCGGTCAGAAGGAGACGGTCATTTTCTGCGATCGCATCATGGCCCTCGGCTTCAGCCACGCCTGCCGCGCCGGCATTTCGTTCGGCAAGGACGACATGCTGATCCCGGATGCCAAGATCAAGCTGGTTTCCGACACCGAGGCCTTGGCCAAGGAATACGAGCAGCAGTATAATGACGGCCTGATCACCCAGGGCGAGAAGTACAACAAGGTCGTCGACGCCTGGGCCAAGTGCTCGGAAAAGGTCGCCGACGAGATGATGGCCCGCATCAAGGCGGTCGAGTTCGAGGACAATGGCCGTCAAAAGCCGATGAACTCGATCTACATGATGTCGCACTCCGGTGCGCGCGGCTCGCCCACCCAGATGCGCCAGCTTGCCGGTATGCGCGGCCTGATGGCCAAGCCGAGCGGCGAGATCATCGAGACGCCGATCATCTCCAACTTCAAGGAAGGCCTGACCGTGCTCGAGTATTTCAACTCGACCCACGGCGCCCGCAAGGGTCTGGCCGACACCGCCTTGAAGACGGCGAACTCGGGTTACCTCACCCGTCGTCTGGTCGACGTGGCGCAGGACTGCATCGTCAACTCCGTCGACTGCGGCACCGACAAGGGCCTTACCATGCAGCCGATCGTCGATGCCGGCCAGGTCGTCGCTTCCGTCGGCCAGCGCGTTCTCGGCCGCACGGCGCTCGACGACATCACACATCCGGTGTCGGGTGAGGTTCTGGTCAAGGCCGGAACCCTGATGGACGAACGCGACGTCGAGCAGATCGAAAAGGCCGGCGTCCAGTCGGTCCGCATCCGCTCGGCGCTGACCTGCGACGTCAGGGTCGGTGTCTGCGCGGTCTGCTACGGACGCGATCTGGCCCGCGGCACCCCGGTCAACCAGGGCGAGGCTGTCGGCGTCATCGCGGCGCAGTCGATCGGCGAGCCGGGCACCCAGCTCACCATGCGTACCTTCCACATGGGCGGCACGGCGCAGGTGGTGGACTCGTCGTTCCTTGAAGCCTCGTATGAGGGCAAGGTCGAGATCCGCAACCGCAACGTGGTGCGCAACTCCGACGGCCAGCAGATGGTCATGGGCCGCAACATGGCCGTGCTGATCCTCGACGAGGCCGGCAAGGAGCGCGCCACGCACCGTCTCACCTATGGTTCGCGCATCTTCGTGGACGATGGCGACAAGGTGAAGCGCGGCCAGCGCATCGCCGAGTGGGATCCCTATACCCGCCCGGTGCTCACCGAAATCGAGGGCAAGGTGGCGTTCGAGGATCTGGTCGACGGCATTTCCGTCCAGGAAACGGCCGACGAATCGACCGGCATCACCAAGCGCGAGGTCATCGACTGGCGTTCGACGCCGCGCGGCAACGACCTCAAGCCGGCGATCGTCGTCCAGGACGCCAAGGGCAAGGTCGGCAAACTGTCGAAGGGCGGCGACGCTCGCTTCCTGCTCTCGGTCGAGGCCATTCTTTCGGTCGAGCCGGGTGCACAGGTTCGCCCCGGCGACGTGCTGGCGCGTATCCCGATGGAAAGCGCCAAGACCAAGGACATCACCGGTGGTCTGCCGCGTGTTGCCGAACTGTTCGAGGCACGCCGTCCGAAGGATCACGCCATCATCGCCGAGATCGATGGCACGATCCGCTTCGGCCGCGACTACAAGAACAAGCGACGCATCATCATCGAGCCGCATGACTCGACGCTTGAGCCGGTCGAATACCTGATCCCGAAGGGCAAGCCGTTCCATCTCCAGGACGGCGACGTCATCGAGAAGGGCGACTACATCCTCGACGGCAATCCGGCGCCGCACGACATCCTGGCGATCAAGGGCGTGGAGGCGCTTGCCTCCTACCTCGTCAACGAGATCCAGGAGGTCTACCGTCTGCAGGGCGTTTCGATCAACGACAAGCACATCGAGGTGATCGTTCGCCAGATGCTGCAGAAGGTCGAGATCACTGCGCAGGGCGACTCGACCTACATTCCGGGCGACCACGTCGACGTGATCGAGCTGGAAGAGGTCAACGAGCGCCTGGTCGAGGACGGCAAGAAGCCGGCCGAAGGCCAGCCGGTGCTGTTGGGCATCACCAAGGCCTCGCTGCAGACGCCGTCCTTCATCTCGGCCGCCTCCTTCCAGGAGACGACCAGGGTGCTGACCGAAGCGGCGGTTGCCGGCAAGACGGACATGCTGCAGGGGCTGAAGGAAAACGTCATCGTCGGCCGTCTGATCCCGGCCGGCACCGGCGGCACGATGAGCCAGATCCGGCGCATCGCCACCTCGCGCGACGAGCTGATCATCGACGAGCGCCGCAAGGCGTCGGGCGTCGAGGTCGCCGATCCGATGCTGACCGACATGGCTTCCGCCGCGCAGTAAGCGCGGCGGGTACAGATCTCAGGCAACAAAGCCGTCGGGGCAACCCGGCGGCTTTTTTATATGCTGAAGTTGGGGGATTCTTGCGAAGAGGACCCCCACCCTAACCCTCCCCACAAGAGGGAGGGAACGCTGCCGCGCGCCTTTATTTCTCCCCTTTGGCGCCGAAGGCAGGCAAGTTGCCAAGGTCAGCGCCAGCGGAAGTCTCCCTCCCCCTTGTGGGGAGGGGTTAGGGGTGGGGGTACATCGTAGAGCGAAAGCCTCGGCTTGCGACAGCCTGCCTTGAGGGATCCCAAGGGGGAGATTGTATGGCGCTTCCGCTTTCGCCAACTACCAACGCTGGGCAGGCGGGTCGTTCATTGCCGCATTGTACGCGTCAATCGAAAAACGCTTCCACCACATTGCGCTTGCCGAGCATGAAGGCGTCGGCGGCATGTTGGAGCGGAGCGAGATCGACGTCGGAAACGCCGGCGCGCACGATCTCTGCGAAGCGCTTGTAGAGCATCGGATATTCGGCTTCCGGCTCGTCGTGAACGACGCGGCCGTCGACCGCGAGTTTTGCGCCGCCGCCAGAAAGCACCATCGCGCCCTTGTCCGTCTCGGCCAGGATGTCCCAGCTTTGCGGGCCGGTCTGGCGCCAGTCGAGCTCCATCGCCACCGGCAAGCCGTTCGAGGTGCGGAAAGCGATGTGCGCGGCGATCGGGGCGGCGCGGTTCTCGGGAAAGTCGAGGATCGCCGAGCTGATGAACATCGCCGGCAATATGTGGGTCGCGATCGACAGCGCGTTGATGCCGGGATCAAACACGCCGAAGCCGCCTGGAGCCCAGATCCAGTCCTGGTTCGGATGCCAGCGGCGCACGTCCTCCTTCCAGTTGATGGCAGCCGACCTGATCGTGGTCGAGCCTAAAAATGCGCGCGCCGCTTCCACCGCCGGCGCATAGCGCGAATGCCAGCTGGCGAACAGCGAGACGCCGTTTGCCGCCGCCAGTGCTTTCAAATCCTCGACCTCGCTGACCGTGGCGCCGGGTGGCTTTTCCAGAAAAACATGCTTTTTTGCTTCCAGCGCCGTCCGCGCGGCGTCGTAGCGGAACTGCGGCGGCATGCAGAGCGATACGGCCTCGAGTTCCGGCACGGCGTCGAGCATCGCCTCGATATCAGGAAAATTCGCGATCCCGTCCACCTTGCCGTGCCGGCTGGCGGCGGCGGTGAGCAGGTAGTCGCGGTCCTTGGCCAGGGCCGGCAGGTGCTGGTCGCGAACAATCTTTCCCACGCCGACGATGCCGAGCTTGATGGGACCGCTATTCAGGGACATGGGAACTCCGCAGGTTGATATTGCGCTTGGTTCTTAGCAGAGAACCGATGCCGGGCAAGCAGTGCCAGACCGCGACGGCCCCAAACCGCGACGGCCAGGGACATGGCTGGTCACAGCGGCACGTCGAAGGTGACGATCGACACTTCGCCTTCGAGCGCGCCCTGATAGGCCGACAAATGCGGCTCTTCGTCGGGCACGCCGTCGAGGTCGCCGATCTGGTCGAGCTCAGCCTCGGCGTAGCCTTCGGCCGCGAGTGATTCGAGCGCCCGGCGCACCGCCGAATCGTCGTCGGGCGCGACCAGCATGAGGTGGACGCCTTCCGGCTTGCCGCCCTTTCTTTTCCACGCCCGGCCGGTGATGATGGTGACCGGGCGCTCATCATTGTCGTTCACGGGCCGATTCCTCCGGGCGAGGGGATTTGCGCTGTTCATGTCGCTTTTTCGCATGAAGCGTGGCTATGCAACAGCCGACGGCCGGTCACTTTCTTCCTTGCTCTTGCAAAATGGCGAAAGAAAATTACATGCGCTTTTCGCATGGCTGCCAAGCCTCGGTTTCAGCGTAATATTTGGTGCTCCGGGGTTGACGGGCAACAGGCTTGCGAGTAGAAGCCGCCCAGTCAGAACCGATGTGAGGCTCTCCCTTCCGAAGCGACACGCTTTGGAGTTTGCCTCAAACAGGGTTCGTTTTACGAGCGAAAAGACATTTCCGGCGTGCATGAAGCGGTTTCCGCTTCCTCTGCCATTTGTTCGGGCAAGACCGCGAGGCGCGGTTTGTGGCCCGACTTTGCGTATGGAAATGACGCTTTGAGCGGCCCTGACCGGGCGAGACACGGAATTGAGAGACAAGAGGGTTTAATGCCTACCGTCAACCAGCTGATCCGCAAGCCGCGCATTGCGCCGGTGAAGCGCAACAAGGTCCCGGCCATGCAGCAGAACCCGCAGAAGCGGGGCGTTTGCACGCGCGTCTATACAACGACGCCGAAGAAGCCGAACTCGGCGCTGCGCAAGGTGGCCAAGATCCGCCTGACCAATGGTTTTGAAGTGATCGGCTACATCCCCGGCGAAGGCCACAACCTTCAGGAGCACTCGGTGGTGATGATCCGCGGCGGTCGCGTCAAGGATCTTCCGGGCGTCCGCTACCATATCATCCGCGGCGTGCTCGACACGCAGGGTGTGAAGAACCGCAAGCAGCGCCGTTCGAAATACGGCGCCAAGCGTCCGAAGTGACCGAAGCGTAGCCAAGGTCATCCCGGACGGCGCCAGGCGACGATCCGGGATCCAGGCCACCACGCAGAATTGAGGCAGAGAAAAAATGTCCCGTCGTCACAGTGCAGAAAAGCGTGAGATCAATCCGGACCCGAAGTTCGGCGATCTGATCGTCACCAAGTTCATGAACGCCGTCATGTATGACGGCAAGAAGTCGGTTGCCGAGACCATCGTCTACGGCGCGCTCGACCAGGTCCAGTCCAAGACCAAGCAGGAGCCGGTCACCGTCTTCCATCAGGCGCTCGACAATGTCGCGCCGCATGTGGAAGTGCGTTCGCGCCGCGTCGGCGGCGCCACCTATCAGGTTCCGGTCGACGTGCGCCCCGAGCGCCGTCAGGCGCTGGCCATCCGCTGGCTGATCGCCGCCGCCCGCAACCGCAACGAGACCACGATGGTCGACCGCCTCTCCGGCGAGCTGATGGACGCGGCCAACAACCGCGGCACCGCCGTCAAGAAGCGTGAAGACACCCACAAGATGGCAGAAGCCAACCGCGCCTTCGCGCACTACCGCTGGTAAAGCGCGAACGAGACTGAAGAGGCACCTCCCATGGCCCGCGAATATAAAATCGAAGACTACCGCAATTTCGGTATCATGGCGCATATCGACGCCGGCAAGACGACGACCACCGAGCGCGTCCTCTACTACACGGGCAAGTCGCACAAGATCGGCGAAGTCCATGACGGCGCTGCCACCATGGACTGGATGGAGCAGGAGCAGGAACGCGGCATCACCATCACGTCCGCCGCGACCACGACCTTCTGGAAGGCTCGTGACGGCAAGATGCACCGCTTCAACATCATCGACACTCCCGGCCACGTCGACTTCACCATCGAGGTCGAGCGTTCGCTGCGCGTGCTCGACGGCGCCATTGCGCTGCTCGACGCCAACGCTGGTGTCGAGCCGCAGACGGAGACCGTCTGGCGCCAGGCCGACAAGTACCGCGTGCCGCGCATGATCTTCTGCAACAAGATGGACAAGATCGGCGCGGATTTTTATCGCTCGGTCGAAATGATCGGCTCGCGCCTCGGTGCGCAGGCTGTCGTCATGCAGCTGCCGATCGGCGCCGAGACCGAGTTCAAGGGTGTCGTCGATCTCGTCGAGATGAACGCGCTGGTCTGGCGCGACGAGACGCTGGGCGCCGCCTGGGACGTCGTCGAGATCCCGGACGACCTTAGGGCACGTGCCGAAGAATATCGCGAGAAGATGATCGAGGCCGCCGTCGAAATGGACGAGACGGCGCTCGAGAATTACCTCGAAGGCAAGATGCCCAGCAATGACGAGATCCGCGCCCTGATCCGCAAGGGCACCATCGCGGTGAAGTTTTATCCGATGTTCTGCGGCTCGGCCTTCAAGAACAAGGGCGTGCAGCCGCTGCTCGACGCAGTCGTCGAATATCTGCCGTCGCCGGCCGACGTTCCGGCCATCAAGGGCGTCGACGCCAAGACCGACGCCGAGATCGAGCGTCACGCCGACGACAGCGAGCCGCTGTCGATGCTCGCCTTCAAGATCATGAACGACCCGTTCGTCGGCTCGCTCACCTTTGCCCGCATCTATTCGGGCAAGCTCACCAAGGGCATCTCGGTCGACAATACGGTGAAGGGCAAGAAGGAGCGCATCGGCCGCATGCTGCAGATGCATGCGAATTCGCGCGCTGACGTCGAAGAGGCTTTCGCCGGCGACATCGTTGCTTTGGCCGGCCTCAAGGACACGACGACTGGCGACACGCTCTGCGATCCGCTGCATCCGGTCATCCTCGAGCGCATGGAATTCCCCGATCCGGTCATCCAGATCGCGATCGAGCCGAAGACCAAGAACGACCAGGAGAAGATGGGCCTTGCGCTGCATCGCCTGGCCGCCGAGGACCCGTCCTTCCGCGTCAAGACCGACGAGGAAAGCGGCCAGACGATCATCTCCGGCATGGGCGAACTCCACCTCGACATCATCGTCGACCGCATGCGTCGCGAGTTCAAGGTCGAGGCCAATGTCGGCGCGCCGCAGGTGGCCTATCGCGAGACGATCACCCGCAGGCACGAGCAGGACTACACCCACAAGAAGCAGACCGGCGGCACCGGCCAGTTCGCCCGTGTCAAGATCCTGTTCGAGCCAAACCCGGAAAGCAGCGAATTCCTGTTCGAATCCAAGATCGTCGGCGGCGCTGTGCCGAAGGAGTACATCCCCGGTGTCGAAAAGGGCATCAACAGCGTCATGACCTCTGGCCCGTTCGCCGGCTTCCCGATGATCGGCGTCAAGGCGACGCTGATCGACGGCGCCTACCATGATGTCGACTCCTCGGTGCTCGCCTTCGAAATTGCCGGCCGTGCCTGCTTCCGTGAAGCGGCGCCCAAACTTGGCGTGCAGCTGCTCGAGCCGATCATGAAGGTCGAAGTGGTGACGCCGGAAGATTATGTCGGCAGCGTCATCGGTGATCTGAACGGCCGTCGCGGCCAGATTCAGGGCCAGGAATCGCGCGGCGTTGCGGTGGTTGTCAACGCCATGGTGCCGCTCGCCAACATGTTCAAATACGTCGACAATTTGCGCTCGATGAGCCAGGGCCGCGCGGCTTACACGATGCAGTTCGATCACTACGAGCCGGTCCCCACCGCGGTCGCTCAGGAAGTCCAAAAGAAATACGCGTAACCCCAACGGGTTGGATCGCTAACTTAATTCAAAGCCCGCACGGGCGAGCAGGAATGGAGAGATCACATGGCAAAAGGTAAATTCGAGCGTACAAAGCCTCATGTGAACATCGGCACGATTGGCCATGTCGATCATGGCAAGACGTCGCTGACGGCGGCGATCACCAAGTATTTTGGCGAATACAAGCGCTACGACCAGATCGATGCGGCGCCCGAGGAGAAGGCGCGCGGCATCACCATCTCGACGGCGCATGTCGAATACGAGACGGCCAACCGCCACTACGCCCATGTCGACTGCCCCGGCCACGCCGACTACGTCAAGAACATGATCACCGGTGCTGCGCAGATGGACGGCGCGATCCTGGTCGTGTCGGCCGCCGACGGCCCGATGCCGCAGACCCGCGAGCACATCCTGCTGGCCCGTCAGGTCGGCGTGCCGTCGATCGTGGTGTTCTTGAACAAGGTCGACCAGGTCGACGACGCCGAGCTGCTCGAACTGGTCGAGCTTGAGGTGCGCGAGCTGTTGACCAAGAACGAGTTCCCCGGCGACGACATTCCGATCGTCAAGGGGTCGGCGCTTGCGGCTTTGGAAGATTCCGACAAGAAGATCGGCGAGGATTCGATCCGCGAATTGATGGCTGCGGTCGACGACTACATCCCGACGCCGGTTCGCCCGCTCGACAAGCCGTTCCTGATGCCGATCGAGGACGTGTTCTCGATCTCTGGTCGTGGCACGGTTGTGACCGGCCGCGTCGAGCGCGGCGTGGTCAAGGTCGGCGAGGAGTTGGAGATCGTCGGCATCCGTCCGACCACCAAGACGACCTGCACCGGCGTCGAGATGTTCCGCAAGCTGCTCGACCAGGGCCAGGCCGGCGACAACATCGGCGCGCTGCTGCGCGGTGTCGACCGTGAAGGTGTCGAGCGCGGCCAGGTTCTGGCCAAGCCGGGCACGGTCAAGCCGCACAAGAAGTTCGTCGCCGAGGCCTACATCCTGACCAAGGACGAGGGCGGCCGTCACACGCCGTTCTTCACCAACTACCGGCCGCAGTTCTACTTCCGCACGACCGACGTGACCGGCATCGTGTCGCTGCCGGAAGGCACCGAGATGGTGATGCCGGGCGACAACATCACCGTCGATGTCGAGCTGATCGTGCCGATCGCCATGGAAGAGAAGCTGCGCTTCGCCATCCGTGAAGGCGGCCGCACCGTCGGTGCCGGCATCGTCGTCACCATCAAAGAGTAATTTGGACTTAAACCGATCTGTCGCGGGCGCTGCCCGCGCCGCGCCAGAACAAGGAAGTGACGCATGAACGGACAGAATATCCGCATCCGCCTGAAGGCGTTTGATCACCGGGTGCTTGACGCATCGACGCGGGAAATCGTGTCGACGGCCAAGCGCACCGGCGCCAACGTCCGCGGCCCCATTCCGCTGCCGACGCGGATCGAAAAGTTCACGGTCAACCGGTCGCCTCACGTCGACAAGAAGAGCCGCGAGCAGTTCGAGATGCGCACGCACAAGCGTCTGCTCGACATTGTCGATCCGACCCCGCAGACGGTCGACGCTTTGATGAAGCTCGATCTTGCCGCCGGTGTCGACGTCGAGATCAAGCTCTAAGGAACCAGAGCGGCGGGGCGACTCGGAACTCTGAAGGAACAAGAGGCGTGGAGGGGCGACAAGCCCCGACAGGGAACTCTGAAGGAACAAGAGGCGTGGAGGGGCGAAAGCCCCGACAGGGAACTCTAAAGGAATGAACCGATGCGTTCAGGTGTGATTGCAAAGAAGGTGGGAATGACCCGCATCTACAACGATGCCGGGGAACATGTTCCCGTCACCGTTCTCCAGATGGAGAACTGCCAGGTCGTGGCGCAGCGCACGCAGGAGAAGAACGGCTATACCGCCGTCCAGCTCGGCGTTGGCCTTGCCAAGGTGAAGAACACGTCGAAGGCGATGCGCGGCCATTTCGCGACCGCTTCCGTCGAGCCGAAGGCCAAGGTTGCCGAGTTCCGCGTCTCCGCCGACAACATGATCGATGTCGGCGCCGAGATTACCGTCGATCATTTCGTCGTCGGCCAGAAGGTCGATGTGACGGGAACCACGATCGGCAAGGGTTTCCAGGGCGTCATCAAGCGGCACCACATGGGCGGCGGCCGCGCGACCCACGGCAACTCGGTCTCGCACCGTACGCACGGCTCGACCGGCCAGCGCCAGGACCCGGGCAAGGTGTTCAAGGGCAAGCATATGGCCGGCCACATGGGTGACACCCGCGTCACCACGCAGAATGTCGAGGTCGTCTCGACCGATGCCGATCGCGGTCTGATCCTGATCCGCGGCGCGGTTCCCGGTTCGAAGGGCGCCTGGATCCTGGTCCGTGACGCAGCCAAGGTTGCGCTGCCGGCCAATGCGCCGAAGCCTGCCGCAATCCGCGCCATTGCAACCAGTGATGGCGCCAAGAACGATGCCCCGGCCACAGCAGATGCCCCGGCCACAGAGGGAGCGGAATAATGGACATCAAGATCACAACGCTTGGCGGCAAGGACGCCGGCAAGGTGAAACTCTCCGAGGAGATTTTCGGCCTTGATCCGCGCGAGGACATCCTGCAGCGCGTCGTGCGCTGGCAGCTTGCCAAGAAGCAGCAGGGCACGCACAAGACCAAGGGTCGCGCCGAGATCTCCCGCACCGGCGCCAAGATGTACAAGCAGAAGGGTACGGGCCGCGCCCGTCACCATTCGGCACGCGCTCCGCAGTTCCGCGGCGGCGGCAAGGCCCACGGCCCGGTCGTCCGCAGCCACGAGCACGATTTGCCGAAGAAGGTGCGTGCGCTGGGCCTCAAGCATGCTCTCTCGGCCAAGGCCAAGAGCGCCTCGCTCATCATCATTGATGAGTTGATGCTGACTGAGGCCAAGACCAAGGCGCTGATCGCGAATTTCGCGACGCTGGGCCTGTCCAACGCCCTGCTGATCGGCGGCGCCGAGCTCGACAAGAATTTTAAGCTGGCGGCGACGAACATCCCGAACATTGACGTGCTGCCCATCCAGGGCATCAACGTCTACGACATTCTGCGCCGCGGCACGCTGGTCCTTTCGAAGGCCGCCGTCGAGGCTCTCGAGGAGCGCTTCAAATGACCGACCTTCGTCACTACGACGTGATCGTCTCGCCGGCGATCACCGAAAAGTCGACCATGGCTTCCGAGCAGAACCAGGTCGTCTTCAACGTCGCCAAGAAGGCGTCGAAGCCGGAAATCAAGGCTGCCGTCGAAGCGCTGTTCGGCGTCAAGGTGATGGCCGTGAACACGCTTGTCCGCAAGGGCAAGATCAAGCGCTTCCGCGGCACGATCGGCCGCCAGAGCGACGTCAAGAAGGCGATTGTGACGCTGGCCGACGGCCAGTCGATCGACGTCGCGACGGGTCTCTGAGCAAGACCGCGAGGACAACAGACATGGCACTGAAAAAATTCAACCCGATAACGCCGAGCACCCGCCAGCTGGTCATCGTCGACCGCTCGGGCCTCTACAAGGGCAAGCCCGTCAAGGGCCTGACCCAGGGCCTGACCAAATCGGGCGGCCGCAACAATTACGGCCGCATCACCGCCCGCTTCATCGGCGGCGGTCACAAGCGTACGTACCGCATCATCGACTTCAAGCGCCGCAAGTTCGACATTGTCGGCACGGTCGAGCGTATCGAATACGATCCGAACCGCAGCGCCTTCATCGCGCTGATCAAGTATGACGATGGCGAGCTGTCCTACATCATCGCTCCGCAGCGCCTTGCTGCCGGCGACAAGATCGTGGCCGGCGAAGCGGTCGACGTGAAGCCGGGCAATGCGATGCCGCTGGCCTCGATGCCGGTCGGCACGATCGTCCACAACATCGAGCTGAAGCCGGGCAAAGGCGCCCAGGTTGCCCGTTCGGCTGGCGGTTATGCCCAGCTCGTCGGCCGTGACCAGGGCATGGCGATCCTGCGCCTCAACTCCGGCGAGCAGCGTGTCGTCCACGGCTCGTGCATGGCCACTGTCGGCGCCGTGTCCAACCCGGACCACGGCAACATCAATGACGGCAAGGCAGGCCGCACGGTGTGGCGGGGAAAACGTCCGCACAATCGCGGCGTGACCATGAACCCGGTCGACCATCCGCACGGCGGCGGCGAAGGCCGCACCTCGGGTGGCCGCCATCCGGTTTCGCCTTGGGGCAAGCCGACCAAGGGCAAGAAGACGCGGTCCAATAAGGCGACCGACAAGTTCATCCTGCGCTCGCGCCATCAGCGCAAGAGCTAAGAAGAGGTAACGCCAAGTGACTCGTTCGATTTGGAAAGGCCCCTTCATCGACGGCTACCTTCTCAAGAAGGTGGACAAGGTTCGTGAAGGTGGTCGCAATGAGGTGATCAAGATGTGGAGCCGTCGCTCCACCATCCTGCCGCAGTTCGTCGGCTTCACCTTCGGTGTCTACAACGGCCAGAAGCACGTTCCCGTTTCGGTGAACGAGGACATGGTCGGTCACAAGTTCGGTGAATTCGCTCCGACCCGGACCTATTACGGTCACGGCGCGGATAAGAAGGCGAAGAGGAAATAATCATGGGCAAGGCCAAAGCTCCGCGCAGGCTTGCTGACAACGAAGCGCGCGCCGTGTTGCGCACGATCCGTATCAGCCCGCAGAAGCTGAACCTGGTTGCCGCGCTGATCCGCGGCAAGAAGGTCGCGACAGCGCTTTCCGATCTCGAATTCTCGGCCAAGCGGATTTCCGGCACGGTCAAGAAGACGCTGGAATCGGCGATCGCCAACGCGGAAAACAACCACGACCTCGACGTCGATGCGCTGATCGTGGCGGAAGCCTATGTCGGCAAGTCGATCGTCATGAAGCGGTTCCATGCCCGTGGCCGTGGCCGCGCCAGCCGTATCGAGAAGCCGTTCTCGCACCTCACGATCGTCGTTCGTGAAGTCGAAGAAAAAGTGGAGGCCGCATAATGGGCCAGAAAATCAATCCGATCGGTCTGCGTCTCGGCATCAACCGCACCTGGGATTCGCGCTGGTTCGCCAACACCGGCGAGTACGGCAAGCTGCTGCACGAGGACATCAAGATCCGCAAGTATCTTGAGAAGGAACTCAAGCAGGCTGCGATTTCGAAGGTCGTGATCGAGCGTCCGCACAAGAAGTGCCGCGTCACCATCCATGCGGCGCGTCCGGGCCTGATCATCGGCAAGAAGGGCGCCGACATCGAGAAGCTTCGCAGGAAGCTGATGGAGATGACGAAGTCCGAGACGCATTTGAACATCGTCGAAGTGCGTAAGCCGGAGATCGACGCGACGCTGGTCGCCCAGTCGATCGCCCAGCAGCTCGAGCGCCGTATCGCGTTCCGCCGCGCCATGAAGCGCGCCGTGCAGTCGGCGATGCGCCTCGGTGCCGAAGGCATCCGCATCAACTGCGCCGGCCGTCTCGGCGGCGCCGAGATCGCGCGCATGGAATGGTATCGCGAAGGTCGCGTGCCGCTGCATACGCTGCGCGCTGACGTCGACTACGGCACGGCCGAAGCACACACCGCCTACGGCATCTGCGGTGTCAAGGTCTGGGTGTTCAAGGGCGAAATCCTCGAGCACGACCCGATGGCTTCGGAGCGCCGCGCCACCGAGGGCGATCATGCGCATGGCGGTGGTGGTGAGCGCGAACGCGGTCGCCGTCGCGAAAACGCCTGAGACAGTTGAGAATTTGGAGTTAGAACGATGCTGCAGCCAAAGCGCACAAAGTTCCGCAAGCAGTTCAAGGGTCGTATCCATGGTGCCGCCAAGGGTGGCACCAATCTGGATTTCGGCGGTTTCGGGCTGAAGGCGCTTGAGCCGAACCGCGTCACTGCGCGTGAGATCGAGGCGGCCCGCCGCGCGATCACCCGCGAGATGAAGCGCGCCGGCCGCGTCTGGATCCGTATCTTCCCGGACGTGCCGGTGACGTCGAAGCCGACGGAAGTCCGCATGGGCAAGGGCAAGGGCGCGGTCGATTACTGGGCGGCGCGCGTCAAGCCTGGCCGGATCATGTTCGAGATCGACGGCGTCAATGAGGAAACCGCCCGTGAGGCGCTGCGTCTCGGCGCGGCCAAGCTCTCGGTCAGGACGCGCTTCGTACAGCGCATCGCAGAATAAGGACGGGCTGATCATGAAAGCCGAAGACATCCGGACCAAGACCCAGGACCAGCTGACCGACGAGTTGGCCAGCCTGAAGAAGGAGCAGTTCAACCTGCGCTTCCAGAAGGCCACCGGCCAGCTCGAGAAGACCGCGCGCGTGAGGCAGGTCCGCAAGGACATTGCGCGTATCAAGACCATCGCTGCGGAAAAATCCGCGGCTAAGAAGGCTTAAGGACGAAAACCATGCCAAAGCGCATTCTGCAGGGCACCGTCGTCAGCGACAAAAACGAGAAGACGGTTGTCGTCAAGGTCGAACGGCGCTTCACGCATCCCGTGATGAAGAAGACCGTGCGCATGACCAAGAAGTACAAGGCGCACGACGAGAACAACGCCCACAAGGTCGGCGATCAGGTGTTCATCCAGGAATCGAAGCCGATTTCCAAGGACAAGCGCTGGACCGTCGTGTCTTCGGACCAGGCGTAAACAACGAATTTTGGACAGACCGGGGAGGGGCTTTGCGCCCGTCCCGTTAGAAGAGAAGAAGGCGGCCAGTCATGATTCAGATGCAAACAAACCTCGACGTCGCGGATAATTCCGGCGCCCGTCGTGTCATGTGCATCAAGGTGCTGGGCGGCTCGAAGCGGAAATACGCTTCCGTGGGCGACATCATCGTGGTGTCGATCAAGGAAGCCATCCCGCGCGGCCGCGTCAAGAAGGGCGATGTGATGAAGGCGGTCGTGGTTCGCACGGCCAAGGACATCCGCCGCCCGGACGGCAGCGTGATCCGTTTCGACAAGAACGCGGCCGTTCTCGTCGACAACAAGAAAGAGCCGATCGGCACGCGTATCTTTGGACCGGTTCCGCGCGAACTCCGCGCCAAGAACCACATGAAGATCATCTCGCTCGCGCCTGAAGTGCTGTAAGGAGCCGGACCAATGCAGAAGATTAGAAAAGGCGACAAGGTCGTCGTGCTGGCCGGCAAGGACAAGGGCCGTTCGGGCGAAGTCCTCTCGGTACAGCCGAAGGAAGACACCGCGCTGGTGCGCGGCGTCAACATGATCCGTCGTCACCAGAAGCAGTCCCAGTCCCAAGAGGGCGGGATCATCACCAAGGAAGCGCCGATCCAGCTGTCGAACATCGCGCTGGCCGACCCCAAGGATGGCAAGCCGACCCGTGTCGGCTTCATCTTCCAGAAGGACGGCAAGAAGGTGCGCGTCGCCAAGCGCTCGGGAGAAGTCATCAATGGCTAAGGCTCAAACCAAGCAGGCGACTGCCCAGAACACGCCGCGCCTCAAGCAGGTCTACAACGAGACCATCCGCAAGGCGCTGCAGGAGCAGTTCGGCTACGAGAACGAGATGCAGGTTCCGCGCATCGACAAGATCGTGCTGAACATGGGCGTCGGCGAAGCGACCGGCGATTCGAAGAAGCCTTCGATCGCGGCGGAAGATCTTGCGCTGATCGCCGGCCAGAAGGCCGTCGTCACCCACGCGCGCAACTCGATCGCCGGCTTCAAGGTCCGCGAAAAGATGCCGATCGGCGCCAAGGTCACGCTGCGCAAGGAACGCATGTACGAGTTCCTCGACCGCCTCGTGAACATCGCGCTGCCGCGCGTCCGCGACTTCCGCGGACTCAATCCGAAGAGCTTCGATGGCCGTGGCAACTATGCCATGGGCATCAAGGAACACATCGTGTTCCCGGAGATCAACTACGACAAGGTTGATCAGATCTGGGGCATGGACGTCATCGTTTGTACGACTGCGAAGACGGACGACGAAGCCAGGGCATTGCTCAAGGCCTTCAACTTCCCCTTCCGCCAGTAACGGCAGCGAGAAAAGGAAAAATCTGAAATGGCAAAGACCAGCTCAGTCGAGAAGAACAACAGGCGCCGCAAGCTTGTGGACCAGTACGCTGCCAAGCGTAAGGTCCTCAAGGCGATCATCATGGATCAGTCCAAGCCGATGGAAGAGCGCTTCCGCGCTCAACTGAAGCTTGCGGCACTGCCGCGCAACTCGGCCAAGATCCGCATCCGCAACCGCTGCGAAGTCACCGGACGTCCGCGTGCCTATTATCGCAAGCTCAAAGTATCGCGCATCGCGCTTCGTGATCTCGGCAATAACGGCCAGATCCCGGGCCTGGTCAAGTCGAGCTGGTAAGGAGGACATAACATGTCATTGAGCGATCCTCTCGGCGATATGCTGACCCGCATCCGCAACGCCTATGGCCGCAAGAAGTCGAGCGTTTCGACGCCGGCCTCGCGCCTGCGCACCCGCGTCCTCGACGTGCTGAAGGCGGAAGGCTATATCCGCGACTACAGCCAGACCGACTTCGACAACGGCAAGTCCGAAATCGAGATCGAGCTGAAGTATTTCGACGGTGCGCCGGTGGTGCGCGAAATCGCCCGCGTCTCGAAGCCGGGCCGTCGCGTTTACGTTTCGGCGAAGTCGATCCCGCACGTCGCCAACGGCCTCGGCATCGCCATCCTTTCGACGCCGAAGGGCGTGATGGCCGACCACGAAGCGCGTGAACAGAATGTCGGCGGGGAAATCCTCTGCCAGATATTCTAAAGGTGAATGGTCAATGGTGAATAGTGAATGGTGAGACTGCACGAGACTTTGATCGCGCTATTCACCATTTTACCATTCACCATTCACAGCAGTTAAGGAAAGAGGAGACAACAATGTCTCGTATTGGAAAGAAACCCGTTTCGCTGCCGCAGGGCGTGACCGCGACCGTCGACGGCCAGACCGTCACGGCGAAGGGCCCCAAGGGTGAGCTGAAGTTCGTGGTCAACGACGAAGTGCTGGTCAAGATGGAAGGCAGCGAGATCGCTGTCCAGCCACGCGACCAGACCAAGACCGCCCGTTCCAAATGGGGCATGTCGCGCACGCAGATCGTCAACATCCTGCAGGGCGTCAAGGACGGTTTCGAAAAGAAGCTCGAGATCACCGGCGTTGGCTATCGCGCCGCCATGCAGGGCAAGAACCTGCAACTGGCGCTCGGCTTCAGCCATGACGTCGTCTACGAAACGCCGCAGGACATCACCATCACCGTGCCGAAGCCGACGGAAATCACCGTGACCGGCATCGACAAGCAGAAGGTCGGTCAGGTCGCTGCCGAGATCCGCGAATATCGCGGTCCTGAGCCGTACAAGGGCAAGGGCGTTCGTTACGCTGGCGAGAAGATCGTCCGCAAGGAAGGCAAGAAGAAGTAATTTCGTCAATGGTGAATGGTGAATGGTAAAATGGCAGTAGGATGGGCAGGAGCCGGGCGGCACCTGGTTTCTACCTTTCACCATTTTTCCATTTACCATTCACTGCAAATCAACGCCGCGGGGAGCGGTCGCGGGAGGCTTGTCCTACCGCACAGGGTTGCCCCCGTTTTTTGAAGGCAAGGAACTGATATCATGGGCTCGAAAGACTCCACCCAACGCCGCGCTCAGCGCGTCCGCCGCCAGATCAAGAAGGTCGCTGGCGAGCGTCCGCGTCTGTCGGTCCACCGCACGTCGAAGAACATCTACGTCCAGGTCATCGACGACGCCAAGGGCCACACCATCGCTGCCGCCTCGACGCTGGAGAAGGACCTCAAGGGTTCGCTCAAGACCGGTGCCGACACTGCCGCCGCTGTGGCAATCGGCAAGCTGATTGCCGAGCGCGCTTCGAAGGCCGGCGTCAAGGAAGTTGTCTTCGACCGCGGACCGTACATCTATCACGGCCGCGTCAAGGCGCTGGCCGAGGCCGCCCGTGAAGGTGGCTTGAGCTTCTAAAGCATGATCCCGAACCGGAGGTCAGCGCAGCAATAAGTTGCAGACTTTTCGGATAAGATCATGCGAAGGGAAAATGAGTTTCGCTCCCGGCAACCCACAGAGGGAACCGGATATCATCATCAACCGTGCTTCCGGAAAAAAACAAGGAACAGGATATGGCACAGGAACGTAGGGATGGCGGCCGCGGCCGTGATCGCGAAGAGCGCGACGACGGCATGGTGGACAAACTCGTCCACATCAACCGCGTCGCCAAGGTCGTCAAGGGCGGCCGGCGCTTCGGCTTTGCAGCACTCGTCGTCGTCGGCGACCAGAAGGGCCGCGTCGGCTTCGGTCATGGCAAGGCGCGCGAAGTGCCGGAGGCGATCCGCAAGGCGACCGAATCGGCCAAGCGCGACATGATCTTCGTGCCGCTGCGCTCGGGCCGTACGCTGCATCACGACGTCGAAGGACGCTGGGGCGCCGGACGCGTTCTGCTGCGCGCTGCCAAGCAGGGTACCGGCATCATCGCCGGCGGCCCGATGCGCGCCGTCTTCGAGACGCTCGGCATGCATGACGTGGTCGCCAAGTCGATGGGTTCGTCGAACCCCTACAACATGGTTCGCGCCACCTTCGACGCGCTGAAGAGCCAGATGCATCCCAAGGATGTGGCTGCCGCGCGCGGCATCAAGTATTCGACCCTTCAGGCCCGCCGCGGCACCGCCGTTGCGGCCGAAGAATAGTCGACGCTGACCAGGGATATTGACCATGGCCAAGAAAGCAACCAAGACCATCACCGTCGAGCAGATCGGTTCGCCGATCCGCCGGCCGAAGGAGCAGCGCGCGACGCTGGTCGGCCTCGGCCTCAACAAGATGCACAAGCAGCGCACGCTGGAGGACACTCCCTCCGTGCGCGGCATGATCGCTGCCGTCCAGCATCTCGTCCGCGTCGTGGACGAGGGCTGAACCAGAGCGCAGGAGAACTCAGATGAAACTCAACGATCTGCGTGACAAGGACGGCGCGACGCATTCCAGGAAGCGTCTCGGCCGCGGCATCGGCTCCGGCTCGGGCAAGACCGCCGGTCGCGGCGTCAAGGGCCAGAAGGCGCGCTCCGGCGTCGCCGTCAACGGCTTCGAGGGTGGCCAGATGCCGCTCTACCGGCGCTTGCCGAAGCGTGGCTTCAACAACATCTTCGCCAAGAGCTTTGCCGTCGTGTCGCTGGCCCGCATCCAGGCTGCGCTCGATGCCAAGAAGCTCGACGCCAAGACGACCGTGACCGCCGAAGCGCTGGTCGCGGCCGGCGTCATCCGCCGCGTCAAGGACGGCGTGCGCATCCTCTCCGACGGCGAGATCAAGTCGAAGCTTGCCTTCGACGTGGCCGGCGCCTCCAAGGCTGCCATCGAGAAGATCGAAAAGGCCGGCGGTTCGGTGAAGCTGCCGGAAAAGGCAGCAGCCGAGTAACGGCGATTTGAAGCGCGATCGGCAGAGCGGGACACGTTTCGCTTTTGATTGCGCTTTGATCTGCTCAATATGGCGGCCGCGTCAACGCGGCCGCTTGCATGTTTGCAGTCCGGAGCTTATCTCGTGAGCTTCGGTGACACGCGCCGCCTGAGTTGCGGGCCATCGAGCGTGACCAAGCGGAGAATCAGGCATGGCTTCGGCTGCTGAACAACTAGCCTCGAATCTGAATTTCTCGGCCTTCGCCAAGGCGGAGGATCTGAAGAAGCGCATCTGGTTCACCGTTGGCGCGCTGCTGGTCTACCGCCTCGGCACCTATATCCCGCTGCCCGGCATCAATCCCGACGCTTTCGCCCAGGCCTTCTCGTCGCAGAGCAAGGGCGTACTTGGCATGTTCAACATGTTCGCCGGTGGCGCCGTCGAGCGCATGGCGATCTTTGCCCTCGGCATCATGCCCTATATTTCCGCTTCCATCATCATGCAGCTGATGACCTCCGTCATCCCGTCACTGGAGGCGCTGAAGAAGGAAGGCGAGCAGGGCCGCAAGGTCATCAACCAGTATACCCGCTACGGCACCGTGCTCTTGGCGCTGGTCCAGGCCTACGGCATTGCGGTCGGACTGGAAGGCGGCAGCGGCATCGTCAGCGATCCCGGCATGTTCTTCCGCATCTCGACCGTCATCACGCTGGTCGGCGGCACCATGTTCCTGATGTGGCTCGGCGAGCAGATCACCGCCCGCGGCATCGGCAACGGCATTTCGCTGATCATCTTTGCCGGCATCGTCGCCGGCCTGCCGCAAGCCATCTCCGGTACGCTGGAACTTGGCCGCACCGGCGCGCTGTCGACCGGCCTGATCCTGGCGATCATCGTTCTGGCCGTCGTCGTCATCGCGCTGATCGTGTTCTTCGAGCGCGCCCAGCGGCGCTTGCTGATCCAGTATCCCAAGCGCCAGGTCGGCAACCGCATGTTCCAGGGCGACACCTCGCACCTGCCGCTCAAGCTCAACACGGCCGGCGTCATTCCGCCGATCTTCGCCTCTTCGCTGCTGTTGCTGCCGGCGACGGTCGCCGGCTTCTCGCAGACGACCAACATGCCAGCCTGGGCCAGCACCGTCCTGGCGGCACTCGGTCATGGCCAGCCGCTCTACATGGCGTTCTATGCGGCGATGATCGTGTTTTTCGCCTTCTTCTATACGGCGATCGTCTTCAACCCGAAGGACACCGCCGACCAGCTCAAGAAGCATTCGGGTTTCATTCCGGGCTACCGTCCGGGCGAGCGCACCGCGGATTACATCGACTATGTCCTTACCCGCATAACTGTCGTCGGCGCCATTTATCTGGTGCTGGTGTGTCTGCTGCCCGAGTTCCTGATTTCAGCGACTGGCGTACCATTCTACCTCGGTGGCACATCGCTTCTGATCGTGGTCAGTGTAACGCTCGACACGGTGGCGCAAATTCAGGGTCACCTGATCGCGCACCAGTATGAGGGCCTGATCAAGAAGTCGAAGCTGCGCGGGGGGAAGAAAGCCAGATGAGGTTGATATTGCTTGGGCCGCCAGGGGCGGGCAAGGGGACGCAAGCACAAAGACTGGTAGAAAAATACGGCATTCCCCAACTCTCGACGGGCGATATGCTGCGCGCTGCTGTCCAGGCCGGCACCGAAGTCGGCAAACGGGCCAAGGCGGTGATGGACGCTGGCGAACTGGTTTCCGACGCCATCGTCAACGCTATCGTCGCCGAGCGTATCGATCAGGCCGATTGCGCAAGGGGATTCATCCTTGACGGATATCCGCGAACCCTGGTGCAGGCGGACGCGGTTGAATCGATGCTCTCGGCTCGCCGCCTCACTCTCGACGCCGTCATCGAACTTGTCGTCGACGACAAGGCGCTGGTTGGCCGAATCGGCAAGCGCGCCGAAGAGGCCAAGGCCGCGGGTCTGCCGGTGCGCAAGGACGACAATCCGGCGGTGTTCGAAGAGCGCCTGAAGGAGTACTACAAGAAGACATCGCCGCTGATCGGCTACTACTATGCCAAGGGCAAGCTGAGAGGTGTCGACGGCATGGCCGACATCGATGCGGTGACGCGGCAGATCGAAGCGGTGCTCACGGCTGCGACCCCAGCGGCGGCGCAACGGTCTGCGAACGGAAAATAAACGATTGCGCTTGACTGGAGCGGTTCGCTGGGGTATGGCGGCCCGTCTTCCTATCAGGCATGAGGCTTGCTTGCCCGCAAGGGCAAGGCAGCCGCTTTGAACTGGAAACTCCCGCATGGGCCGGCCTCCACCGGACGCGGGGCAACTTTGACAGCGCCGGCTTGTCCGGCCCACATGGAGAAGAGAAGAACATGGCTCGTATAGCCGGCGTCAACATTCCTACCAACAAGCGCGTCGTCATTGCGCTTCAGTACATTCACGGCATTGGCAAGAGCTTCGCTCAGGAGATCGTCGACAAGGTCGGCATCCCGGCCGAGCGTCGCGTCAACCAGCTGACCGACGCGGAAGTGCTGCAGATCCGCGAGACGATCGACCGTGACTACCAGGTCGAGGGCGATCTGCGCCGCGAAGTGTCGATGAACATCAAGCGGCTCATGGACCTCGGCTGCTATCGCGGCCTGCGTCATCGCCGCTCGCTGCCGGTTCGCGGCCAGCGCACGCATACCAATGCGCGCACCCGCAAGGGCCCGGCCAAGTCGATCGCCGGCAAGAAGAAGTAATTTAGGGGAATAAGGGAGTAGGGGAGTAAGGCAGTAGGGAACAGCCGCCAATTGGATTGCGCGTTTCCCTACTCCCTTACTGCCCTATTCCCCTACTCCCTTACGAAGGTGGAGCCGCTGGCATTACGGCGGTGTAGAGATCAACTGAAAGGACCATCATGGCCAAGGAAGCCACACGTGTTCGCCGTCGCGAACGCAAGAATATCTCGTCGGGCGTTGCCCACGTCAACTCGACCTTCAACAACACGATGATCACCATCACCGACGCGCAGGGCAATTCGATTGCCTGGTCGTCGGCGGGAGCCCAGGGCTTCAAGGGATCTCGCAAGTCGACCCCGTTTGCTGCCCAGATGGCTGCCGAGGATGTTGCCAAGAAGGCCCAGGAACACGGCATGCGCATGCTTGAGGTCGAGGTCTGCGGACCGGGCTCGGGTCGTGAATCGGCGCTGCGCGCATTGCAGGCAGCCGGCTTCACCATCACCTCGATCCGTGATGTGACGCCGATCCCGCACAATGGCTGCCGCCCGCGCAAGAAGCGCCGCGTCTAAAGATTGTCGCCCAAGCATTGCCTCGGGCCTGAACCGAGAGCGCAGCGGTTTGGGGCAACGACAGGCATAAGAACAGAGACCTGAAGCGCTACGCGCTTTAGGCAAAAAATTACCGAACGCCGCGCGAACGCCAGGAGCGTTCCTCCACGGCATTCCAGGTCGCCCGCCACGATTGGATGGTGGCGGGTCAACGGAAGGAAAGCATCATGATCCAGAAAAATTGGCAGGAACTGATCAAGCCGAACAAGATCGAGTTCTCTTCGAAGAAGAAGACGCTGACCACGCTGGTCGCCGAGCCGCTCGAGCGCGGCTTTGGTCTGACCCTCGGCAACGCGCTGCGTCGCGTGCTTCTGTCTTCGCTGCGTGGCGCGGCGGTGACCGCCGTGCAGATCGACGGCGTTCTGCATGAATTCTCGTCCATCGCCGGCGTGCGTGAGGACGTGACCGATATCGTCTTGAATATCAAGGAAATCGCCATCCGCATGGAAGGCGACGGCCCCAAGCGCATGGTCGTGCGCAAGCAGGGACCGGGCGCTGTTCTGGCCGGCGACATCCAGACGGTCGGCGACGTCGAGATCCTCAATCCCGATCACGTCATCTGCACGCTGGACGAGGGCGCTGAAATCCGCATGGAGTTCACCGTCGATACCGGCAAGGGCTACGTGCCGGCCGACCGCAATCGCGCCGAAGACGCGCCGATCGGCCTCATCCCGGTCGACAGCCTCTACTCGCCGGTCAAGAAGGTCTCCTACAAGGTCGAGAACACCCGCGAGGGCCAGGTTCTCGACTACGACAAGCTGACCATGACGATTGACACCGACGGTTCGATCTCGGGCGAGGACGCGGTGGCTTTCGCCGCCCGCATCCTGCAGGACCAGCTTGGCCTGTTCGTCAATTTCGACGAGCCGCAGAAGGAAGTCGCCGCCGAGCAGGTGACCGAGCTTGCCTTCAACCCGGCGCTGCTCAAGAAGGTCGACGAACTCGAGCTTTCGGTGCGTTCGGCCAACTGCCTGAAGAACGACAACATCGTCTATATCGGCGACCTGATCCAGAAGACCGAAGCCGAGATGCTGCGCACCCCGAACTTCGGCCGCAAGTCGCTGAACGAGATCAAGGAAGTGCTGGCGGCGATGGGCCTGCACCTCGGCATGGAAGTGCCGGATTGGCCGCCGGAAAACATCGAAGACCTCGCCAAGCGTTACGAAGATCAATACTGACCGGTGAATTGAGAATGGTGAAATGGTGAATGGTCGTCGGTCGGCGACTTCGGAGAGCTTCCATTCACCATTCACTATTGACCATTCACAAAACGAAACAGCCGGGCCAACCGCCCACAACACCAGGAGAAGAGCCATGCGCCACGGATTTAAAGGCCGCCGGTTCGCCCGCAGCATAAGCCACCGCAAGTCGATGTTTGCCAATCTTGCCGTGTCGCTCATCGAGCATGAGCAGATCCTCACCACCTTGCCGAAGGCGAAGGATCTGCGTCCGATCGTCGAGAAGCTGGTGACGCTCGGCAAGCGCGGCGACCTGCACGCCCGCCGCCAGGTGATTGCCCAGATCGGCAATGAAGGCGTCGTCAAGCGCCTGTTCGACACGATCGCGCCGCGCTACGCCACCCGCAACGGCGGCTATCTGCGCATCATGAAGGCGGGCTTCCGCCACGGCGACAATGCCGCCATGGCGGTCATCGAGTTCGTCGATCGCGACACCTCGGCCAAGGGCGCCGGCGACCGTGCCCGCATCGAGGCAGAAGGCACCGACGAGGAAGCCGCGGCCGCATAACTTTCGGTTTTCCCTCAAGGAGTTCAAAAGGGCCTGCGGGCCCTTTTGTGCGTTCTGGAAGCGGTAGGGAGCATTGCGGGGACTGTCTTGACTTAAGCCCATGTCTTTTCCTCGAGAATAATTCGATTACATCGACTTAGCCTTTCATTTTGCACAATCGTCGGGACAATGGCGCCCGACCCCGGAGGATTCGGAATGCGCGTAAAACGGATGTCCCTTGTTCTACTCTGCGCCTTGATGGCGGCGGCAGTCGTGCCGGCCGGCAGGCAGGCGCTGGCTCAGGACACCAAGGCCGATCCGGGTCTGTCCGACGTGCTGACCGACATGTTGCGCGGCGCCGAAGGCGAAAACGCCACCTCCGGTCCAGACAAGCGCGTGCCGTTCGGCCGCGAGGAGATGCAACTGTCGTTTGCGCCGCTGGTCAAGCAGACGGCGCCGGCCGTGGTCAATGTCTATGCCTCGCAAACGGCCAGGCTGAGGTCGCCCTTTGACGGCGATCCGTTCTTCGAAGAGTTCTTCGGCCGTTCGCAGCCGCGTGCGCAGTCTTCGCTCGGCTCCGGCGTGCTGGTCGACCCGACAGGCATAGTGGTTACCAATTTCCACGTCATCAAGGACGCCGATCAGGTCAAGGTCGCCACCGCGGACGGGCGTGAATTCGACAGCAAGGTGCTGCTCAAGGACGAGACGCTTGACCTCGCCGTGCTCAAGATCTCCGCCGACAAGCCATTTCCGGTCGTCGCCATCGGCGATTCCGACGCGCTCGAGGTCGGCGACCTGTTGTTGGCCATCGGCAACCCCTTCGGTGTCGGCCAGACCACCACCAGCGGCATCGTTTCGGCACTTGCCCGCAGCCACATCGGCGTTTCCGATTCCAGTTTCTTCATCCAGACCGACGCCGCGATCAATCCCGGCAATTCCGGCGGTGCGCTGATCAACATGGGTGGCCAACTGGTCGGCATCAACACGGCGATCTACAGCCGCAGCGGTGGCTCGATCGGCATCGGCTTTGCTATTCCCTCCAATATGGTTCGCGCGTTTGCCGATGCGGCCAAGGCCGGGCGCGACTTCTTCGAGCGGCCGTATATCGGCGCCGAATTCGAGCGCGTGACGCCGCAAATCGCCGAATCGCTCGGTCTGGAGACGCCGACCGGGGCACTGGTTTCGTCCATCGACGAAGCCGGGCCGGCGGCCAAGGCGGGGCTCAAGGCCGGTGACGTCGTGCTGTCGCTCAATGGCACGCCGGTCGAGAGCATCGAGGCGCTGGATTACCGGATGGCGACGCTGTCGATCGGCACCAATGCAAGCTTCGCCGTTCTGAGCAAAGGCCAGCAAGCGGCGATGGACATCGCGCTGGAGCGTGCGCCGGAAGGTGCGAAACTCGCGGAAGTGACGCTGCGCGGTCGCAGCCCGTTCTCCGGTGCCAAGGTTGCGGAACTGTCGCCGCGGCTCGCCCAGCGACTCGGCATCCGCACGGACGTCAAGGGTGTTACGGTGATCGACATCAATCGCGGTTCGCCCGCAGCCGGTTTCGGCTTCCAGCCGGGCGACATCGTTCGCGAGGTCAACGGCTTGAGCATCGATACCGCGGCGACCCTGGAGCAGGCAGCCATGCAGGAGACGCGCTGGTGGCGCTTTACCGTCGAGCGCGGCGGGCAGATACTGCGCCAGGTGTTGCGTTACTGAGCCCGAGCGTCGATCCTTCGGACGAGATCGCGCTCCAAGGAAAAGACGTGCATGGCCGATCTGTTCAGTGTCGATGAACCGGAAAAGGCGCCGCCCGGCAGGCCGCTGGCCGACCGGCTGCGCCCGCAGAACCTCAGCGAGGTCGTCGGCCAGGAGCATCTGACCGGACCCGACGGCGCGCTGACGCGGCTGATCGGCTCCGGCTCGCTCGGCTCGATGATCTTCTGGGGGCCGCCCGGGACGGGCAAGACCACGGTCGCGCGGCTGCTTGCCGGCGAAACCAGCCTTGCGTTCCAACAGATATCGGCGGTGTTTTCCGGAGTCGCCGACCTGAAGAGAGTGTTCGAGGCGGCGAAGCTGCGCCGCACCAACGGCCGTCAGACGCTGCTCTTCGTCGACGAGATCCATCGCTTCAACCGCGCCCAGCAGGACAGTTTTCTGCCTGTCATGGAAGACGGCACCGTGGTGCTGGTTGGCGCCACCACCGAAAACCCGTCCTTCGAACTGAATGCCGCGCTTCTATCCCGCGCCCGCGTGCTGGTCTTCCATTCGCTCGGTGAGGACAGCATCGCAAAACTGCTGGCCCGTGCCGAGGAGACCGAGGGCAGGGCGCTGCCGCTCGACGACGAGGCGAGGGCGATGCTCGTCCGCATGAGCGATGGCGATGGTCGTGCGGCGCTGACGCTGGCCGAAGAGGTCTGGCGCGCCGCGAAGTCAGGCGAGGTGTTCGGCGCCGAGGGCCTGCAGCGCATCGTCCAGCGCCGCGCGCCGATCTACGACAAGGGCCAGGACGGCCACTACAATCTGATCTCGGCCCTGCACAAATCGGTGCGCGGCTCCGATCCTGATGCCGCCCTCTATTATCTCGCCCGCATGTTCGACGCCGGCGAAGATCCGCTCTATCTCGGCCGTCGCCTGGTGCGCATGGCGATGGAGGATATCGGGCTGGCAGACCCGCAGGCGCTGGTCGTCGCCAATGCCGCCAAGGATGCCTACGACTATCTGGGCTCGCCAGAGGGCGAGCTCGCCTTCGCCGAGGCCACGGTCTATCTCGCCAGCGCGCCCAAATCCAACGCCGTCTACACCGCCTTCAAGGCTGCCACACAAGCGGCTAAGGAGTTCGGCTCATTGCTGCCGCCCAAACACATCCTCAACGCGCCGACCAAGCTGATGAAGGAAGAAGATTACGGCGCCGGCTACCGTTACGACCACGACGAGCCGGACGCTTTTTCCGGACAGGATTATTTTCCGGAAAAGATGGGCCGCCGTACATTCTATGATCCGCCCGAGCGCGGTTTCGAGCGTGATATCAGGAAGCGGCTCGACTATTGGGCGAAGCTGCGCGGCGAGCGGAAAAAGTAGGCTCGCGCTACTTTCCCGCTCAGGGGCAGGGATTGACCGAGCCACCCTGCAAGGGCAGTAAACGGCGATGATCAATCTCCTCCTCGTTGCCGCGGGCGGCGCTATTGGTGCCGGGCTCCGGCACGTCGTCAATTTCATTGCGCTGCGTCTTGTCGGCCCGAGTTTTCCCTGGGGCACGATGGCGATCAACATTGTCGGCTCCTTTGCCATGGGCCTGTTCATAACGACCCTGGCGCGGCGCTACGGCGGATCGAACGAGCTTCGGCTGTTCGTCGCCACCGGCATACTTGGCGGCTTCACCACGTTCTCCGCCTTTTCGCTCGATTTTGCGACGCTGTGGGAGCGTGGCGCGACGCTGCCGGCGTTCGGATACGCCCTTGCCAGCCTCATTGGCGCGATCATTGCCTTGTTTCTGGGTCTTTGGCTCGCAAGAAGCCTGCCTTAATGCTATTTCCCCCGCTTACAGCACCGCGTGTCCCTTAGGACGCGCAAGGTCGCTGTAGCTTTTTGATTTGCGCATCACCCTTTTCGAAATCGACTTCGATTTCAGGTCATGCGCTAGAGACGGGTAAAAACGAACAATGGTAGGCGTAGAACAGATCACGGTGGAGGCCGGCGAGGCGGGCATGCGGCTCGATCGCTGGTTCAAGACCCATTTTCCGGGCCTTGGCTTCGGCCATCTGCAAAAACTGCTGCGCTCCGGCCAGATCCGTGTCGATGGCGGCAGGGTTAAGGCCGATACCCGCGTCGAGCCGGGCCAGACGGTTCGCATCCCACCGCTCGAAGTGGACAAGAAGGGCGAGAGCCCGCTCACCGGTCACTCGATCCGCAACCAGGGCGACGCCGACGTTCTGGCCAAGATGCTGATCCATGAAGATCCGAAAGTGTTTGTCTTCAACAAGCCGGCCGGCCTCGCCGTCCAGGGTGGCTCAGGTGTCACCCGCAATGTCGACGACATGCTGGAAGCCTGGCGCAGCCAGAAGGGCGAGAAACCGCGTCTGGTGCACCGGCTCGACCGCGACACGTCAGGCGTGCTGGTCGTCGCCCGCACCAGGCTCGCCGCCATGAAACTTGCCGAGGCGTTCCGGGCGCGTGAGACCAAGAAGACCTATTGGGCGCTGGTCAAGGGCGTGCCGCCGAAGCGCGAGGACAAGATCTCGACTTGGCTGATCAAGGAACCGACGCCCGACGGCGACCGCGTGCGCGTCGCCAAGCATGGCGAAAAGGGCGCCGACCACGCGGTGTCTTATTACCGGATCGTCGAGCAGGCGGCGCAGACCCTGTCCTGGCTGGAGATGGAGCCTTATACCGGCCGCACCCACCAGCTTCGCGTCCATGCCGCTCACATCGGCTGCCCGATCATCGGCGATCCCAAATATTTCGAGGCCGACACCAATTGGGATTTTCCCGGCGGCATGCAGAACCGCTTGCATCTGCACGCGCGCCGCATCGTCATCCCACATCCCGACAAGGGTTTTATCGACGTCACCGCACCGATGCCGCCGCATATGCGCCAGAGCTGGAACCTGATCGGCTTCGACGACGCCAGCGCGGAGGACTAGGTCCAGTGGGCATGGCCACCGATACGCTCGACCGCCGCGACAGGGTCGACATGGCCGCCGCCGCCATCATGGTCGGACTGACCTTTTCCTGGGGGCTGAACTACGTCGCCGCCAAGATCTCCTATGCCGGCTACGATCCCGTTTTCCTGTCGATCGCGCGGTCGGTCATCGGCGGGCTGTGCGTTCTCGTCTGGTGCCGCTGGCGCGGCATTGCGCTTTTCAGCCGCGACGGAACCCTTGTCGCTGGCATTCTGGCAGGCGCGCTCTTTGGTCTCGAGTTCCTGTTTCTCTATGTCGGGCTCGAACAGACGACCGTCGCGCGCAACACCTTGCTGGTCAACACCATGCCGTTCTGGGTGCTGGTCGGCGGGCATTTCCTGCTCAACGAACGCATCACCGCGCGCCGGCTCGTCGGCCTTCTGCTCGCTTTCGCCGGCCTGGTCGCGGTGTTCTCCGACCAGTTGAGCGCCGATAACGGTGCGACCCTGATTGGTGATCTGCTCAGTCTCGGCGCCGGCATTCTGTGGGCCTTGACCTACATCGTCATCAAGCGCACGAAACTGGCGGAAACGAGCGCCGAGAAGTTGCTGCTCTACCAACTCGCCGGCGCTGCGATGGTCGGCGCCTTGGTGCTGCCTTTCGCCGGGCCGCCAGTCCGCGACTTCGCCGCTTTGCCGACCTTGGCCTTGCTTTTCCAGGCGGTCTACATCGTCGCCTTCACCTATGTGCTCTGGTTCTGGTTGCTGCGGCGCTATCCGGCATCGGGCCTGTCGAGCTTCACCTTTCTTTCGCCGGTGTTCGGCGTTCTGTGCGGCGCCATCTTCTTGAACGAGCCGCTGACCATCCGTATTTTCCTGGCACTCGGCCTCATCGCAGCCGGTCTGATCATTGTGAATCGGCCGGCCCGAAAACAGATCCCCGGATGAAAGGCTCCGGCATGCGCGATATTCTCAACGACCTCGAAGCGGGAAAGCAGCTTTCCGATCCGGATCCGGTACGCCGTGCCCAGATCCAGATGAAGACGCATCTGCCGAAACGCTTCTACAAAACCGTCTCGGTCGCACCGGCCGAAGCTGGTTTTGCGGTTCATCTCGATGGCAAGCCGGTCCGTACGCCGGGCAAGGCGTTTCTGATCCTGCCGACCGAAAAAGCCGCCGCTCTGGTCGCCGGCGAGTTCGCCGCGCAAGGCGAGACGATCGACCCGATGACGATGCCGGTCATGCGTCTGGTCAACACGGCCATCGACGGCGTCGCCAGCGACCCGCAGGCGGTTTTGGAAGACATCCTGCGCTTTGCCTCGTCAGACCTGCTCTGCTATCGCGCCGACGCCCCCCAAGGGCTCGTCGATCGGCAGAACGAATATTGGGATCCCGTCATCGATTGGGCGCGGAGCGCGCTCGGCGCCCGGTTTCACCTCGCCGAAGGGGTGATCCATGTCGAGCAGCCGCGCGAGAGCATCGCGGTGCTCGGCGTTCATCTTGCCCAGCGTGCCGACCCGCTCCGGCTTGCCGCCATCCACGTCATGACCTCGTTGACGGGATCGGCACTGCTGGCGCTGGCCGTCGATTTCGGCGAGATCGACGGCGAGGCAGCCTGGGCCGCCGGCCATGTCGACGAGGACTGGCAGGCCGAGCACTGGGGCCATGACGCGGAAGCCGTCGCCCGCCGTGCCCACCGCAAGCGCGACATGATGGCCGCCGTCGGTCTCCACGAGGCGCTCAAGGGCTGACGGCAATCGCCGCCCTCATTCGTTTCGCCTTGCCTTATTAGAGCGACGTGCGTTCCAGTTGGACGTGCAAAATACGCTCTAACACTTTGAATCTATGCATCGTGCTTTCCGAACATCAATTCCGATGTTCGGGCCGATGCATTGGACCAAAGTCATAATCCCAAAGACGGGCTGCATCTGGGCGGCGCTTTCTGTCACTTCTCGCGGCGATAGCTGCCCGAGTTCGAGCCCAGAGGCGACACCGCGCAGCATCAAGCACAGCGAGATGTCACGGGAGGACGAATTCATGGCAATGGCAGTGACCGCCGGCAGAGCAAGCCGCGGAATGACGCGGGAAGAGAAGAAAGTCATCTTCGCTTCCTCGCTCGGCACCGTTTTCGAATGGTACGATTTCTATCTCTACGGCGCATTGGCTGCCGCGATCGGCTCGACATTCTTCAACTCGTATCCGGAAGCGACGCGCAACATCTTTACGCTGCTGGTTTTCGCCGCTGGCTTCCTCGTGCGCCCGTTCGGCGCGCTGGTGTTCGGCCGCATCGGCGATCTCGTTGGTCGCAAATACACCTTTCTCGTCACCATCATGATCATGGGCCTGTCGACCTTCCTGGTCGGCCTGCTGCCTGGTTCGGCAAGCTGGGGCATTGCAGCGCCGATTATCCTGATTGCGCTGCGCATGCTGCAGGGCCTGGCGCTCGGTGGTGAATATGGCGGTGCGGCGACCTATGTGGCCGAGCATGCGCCCGACGACCGCCGCGGCTTCTATACGTCGTGGATCCAGACGACGGCGACGCTCGGCCTGTTCCTGTCGCTGGTCGTCATCCTTATCGTGCAGAATTCGCTGAGCAAGGAGGATTTCGACGCCTGGGGCTGGCGCGTTCCATTCCTGCTCTCAGCCATTCTGCTCGGCATATCGGTCTGGATTCGCCTGTCGCTTGCCGAATCGCCGACCTTCCAGCGCATGAAGGACGAGGGCAAGGGCTCCAAGGCGCCGCTGACGGAAGCCTTCGGACAGTGGAAGAATGCCAAGATCGCCATTTTGGCGCTTTTCGGCCTTACTGCCGGCCAGGCCGTGGTTTGGTACAACGGCCAATTCTACGCGCTGTTTTTCCTGCAGAACGTGCTCAAGGTCGACGGCCAGTCGGTCAACATCATGATCGCCATCGCGCTGGCGCTCGGCACGATCTTCTTCGTCGTGTTCGGCTGGCTCTCCGACAAGATCGGCCGCAAGCCGATCATCATGGCGGGCCTGGCGCTGGCGATCGTCACCACCTTCCCGCTGTTCAAGGCGCTGACCTGGGCAGCCAACCCGGCGCTCGCCACCGCACAGCAAAACACCCGCGCCACGATTACCGCTGCGCCTGGCGACTGCAAGTTCCAGTTCAATCCGACCGGAACGCGCAAGCCTCTGACGTCGTGCGATATTGCGACGGACTTCCTCGCCAAGAGCTCGGTGCCCTATGACATCGTCACCACAGCGGCGCCGGGGACCGCGGCCAGTGTCAAGATCGGCACCGCAACGGTGGCGTCCTATGATGCCGTGGCAGCCGCAGACAAGGCAACTTCAAGCGACGCCGCGTTCAAGAAGGCAATCAACATTGCATTGCGGGACGGCGGCTATCCGCTGAAGCGTGCTGCGGCCAAGGTCGCCGACCAGAAGCTTGACGCCTTCGTCGCGGCCAATCCGGAACTGAAGCTCGACGCCGCCACAATCCGCGCCGGCGACAAGACGACGGTTGCGGCCGACCGGGCGGTCAAGGACAAGCTGCTGACGGCCGATGAGGCCGCGGCGGTGCCCGAGATCACCGTCTACAGCGTCCCGGCGGCAGGCGCCTTTGCGATGTTTGCCGACCCTGAACAGGTCAACTGGGCAAAGGTCATCGGCGTCCTGTTCATCCTGGTCATTTACGTGACCATGGTCTACGGACCGATCGCCGCGATCCTGGTAGAAATGTTCCCGACCCGCATCCGCTATACCGGCATGTCGTTGCCCTATCACATCGGCAATGGCTGGTTCGGCGGCCTGCTGCCGGCGACGGTGTTCGCGCTCAGCGCCTACAGCGGCGATATCTATTACGGCCTCTGGTATCCGGTGGTGATCGCGGCGATGTCGCTGGTCATCGGTACGATCTTTGTCAGGGATACGCTGGGAACGGACTTGCACGCCAAGACCTGATCCTTGCCTGACGGCAAAATGAAAAGCCCGGCGCGAGCGATCGCGCCGGGCTTTGCAATTCGTCAAAAGCGATGCGGAGGAAAGGTTAGCTCTTCCGGTCCTGTTTTTCTTCCTCGATGGCCGCTTCGTGATACCAGCCGCTTCCGAAATCCGTACGGTTACGCAATGAAGCAAGTTCTGCCGCGAACTTAGCCTTTCCGCTTAAATTTAAGGCAGAAGCGCGCGTTGCCACCGGGAACATCAGGATTTTGGCCGACTGACGGGTAGGAGTGATTTCCATTGTCGGTCTCCCTTCTTGAGCAGAGCCTTGCCGATTCAATCTTTCCCCAAGATAAGTTCTGCAATCCAGTTAGGCAATATGATTATAAAAAGATCAGTATCTGCCTGTTATTTATGCAGAGCATGCTTGTGATTGATCCGGACGCATTGCGATTACGCGGCAGCGGATTTGTCGGGATGCGGCGTCAGTTTTGTCGCATCCTTGGCCGGTGAAAATGGCACACGAATTGCTTTTTGATAATCCGGCAGGTCGGCTGCAGGGTGGCTGGCATGCCCGCGCCGTCCAAGGTTCGGTGATCAAAGCAACGAGAGGCTAGAATGACGAAATACAAGCTCGAGTACATTTGGCTCGATGGATACACCCCGGTTCCCAACCTTCGTGGAAAGACGCAGATCAAGGACTATGCCGAATTCCCGACGCTCGACCAGCTTCCGCTGTGGGGCTTCGACGGTTCCTCGACCATGCAGGCCGAAGGCCACTCGTCCGACTGCGTGCTGAAGCCGGTCGCCATCTATCCGGATCCCGCGCGCAGCAATGGCGTGCTCGTCATGTGCGAAGTCATGATGCCGGACGGCGTGACGCCGCATGCATCCAACAAGCGCGCCACCATCCTCGACGACGAGGGCGCCTGGTTCGGCTTCGAGCAGGAGTATTTCTTTTACAAGGACGGCCGCCCACTCGGCTTCCCCGAGAGCGGCTACCCCGCGCCGCAAGGCCCGTACTACACCGGCGTCGGCTACAGCAACGTCGGCAGCGTCGCCAGGCAGATCGTCGAGGAGCATCTCGACCTTTGTCTTGCCGCCGGCATCAACCATGAAGGCATCAACGCCGAGGTGGCCAAGGGCCAGTGGGAATTCCAGATTTTTGGCAAGGGCTCCAAGAAGGCCGCCGATCAGATGTGGATGGCCCGCTACCTGATGCAGCGCCTCACCGAGAAATACGGCATCGATATCGAATACCACTGCAAGCCGCTCGGCGACACCGACTGGAATGGTTCCGGCATGCACGCCAACTTCTCGACCGCTTATATGCGCGAAGTCGGCGGAAAAGACTATTTCGAGGCGCTGATGGCCGCCTTCGACAAGAACCTGATGGATCACATCGCCGTCTACGGGCCGGACAACGACAAGCGTCTGACCGGCAAGCATGAGACCGCGCCATGGAACAGGTTCAGCTATGGCATCGCCGACCGCGGCGCCTCGATCCGCGTGCCGCATTCCTTCATCAACAATGGCTACAAGGGCTATCTCGAGGATCGCCGCCCGAACTCGCAGGGCGACCCCTACCAGATCGCTTCCCAGATCCTGAAGACGATCGCCAGCGTGGACACGGCAGAGAAGAAGGCCGCTGCCTGAGCATTCCGCACGGCGCGGACGCCAGCGTCTGCGCCGTGATGCGGCCCTATCATATCGGCGGTGCTGGTGGCCTGGCTCTTGCGACAAATGACATGAAAAAAACCCTGGCGTCGCGATGCCGGGGTTTTTCTTTGTCGATCCGATCAGACTGAATAGGACATACCAGATTGCGTTCGTGCCAATAACATTCGTAAAATCAATATGTTAGGTATTGCTACGAACCGCCTGTCTCCCAACTCTCCGAGCCAGCCCGCGGGAGCATTTGCGTGGCTTGGTAAGCGTCGTTGGAACACGGTAGATTCAGTTGCGACTCGATTGGGGAGGGGCAACGAAGATGGCTCAGGAACTCGACAGACCTATTCAAGATAAGCGCGGCGATCGACTCGGCAGGGGTCCTTTTGTCGAGCAACTGACTAACGCACTCGTAGACAAGAACACCGAAAAGTCGTCCGGTTTGATTGTATCGTTGATCGGCGCATGGGGGAGTGGCAAGTCGAGCACCTTAAATCTGTTGGAAAACGACGTAAAGGTTCGCTATCCCAATTCAATTGTTCTTCGTTTTGATCCTTGGCTCATTGCGAATAGAGACGATTTGGTTCGGCAATTTTTGTCTGACCTTGGTAAGATTTTAGAGCGAGACAACGGTCCATCTGCGAAGGCAGCACAGGCAGCCGGAAAGCTTTTGTCCGACTACGACAGTGTGATCAGCGCCGGCATCGAGGCAACCAGTTTGCTCCCAATTCCGGGTCTACCGTACCTGCTCAAAGTCGGCAAAAGCGCGCTCACAAAGACAGATAAAACGCTTCACCAATTGAAGGCTGACATCACCAAAGAGATGGAGGGAATCTCTTATCCGATCGTCGTCTTGATTGATGAGGTCGATCGGCTGGACGACGGGGAGGTTCTGGAGATTATGCGGCTTGTCAAAGCCGTCGCCGACTTTCCAAACGTATCCTACCTGATTGCCTATGACATCGACCGGGTAGTCGAAGCGCTGGGTGCAAGCGCGCGAAATGCTGACGACGCGAGCCAGCGCGGACGCTCCTACCTCGAAAAAATCGTCCAGCACCAAGTGTTTCTTCCGGCACTGTTCGAAGCCGAACTAGTTGAAATGTTTCGTGCAGAGGTCAAAGCCGTTGTCGGTGACTACCAGTTTCCTGCTTCACGGTCCTCCGACGAGCCGTATGCCACGGTCGAAAACGCGATCTTCCCGAACCTAATTAGAACGCCACGCGATTTGAAGCGGTGTATCGGCATATTCCGCGCGCAGTACTTGATGGTTGGCGATGAGGTGAGTTGGATCGACCTTCTTGGCTACGCGACTCTTCTGGCAAAATCGCCGAGTCTCACAGAGCGTATCAAGAACGACCCCATATTCTTTTCGTCGGACTTCACGCGCGGAGGGACATCATTTCTCCGATACGGGTTCAATGGACCTAGCCCGGCAGAACAGTTAGGTGAGTTGTTGGGCGAACGCCATGAAAAGCGTCCCGACATAAAGCTATTGCAAACATTGTTCCCGCGCTTCTTGGAAAGTCAGCGACCTAGCGACGATCACAGTCGCATTGAGCATTACCGCGCCCTTAGCTTCCTGATCCGCCAAGGAACGCCGCCAGGAGCGTTGCCGGTAAACACGGTTCGGGAGTTGTTTTCTAAGACCAATGTTGAGATTGCCGCTTACTGCGATACTGCTGTGCAGGCCGGGCAATTCGACGACCTGAACTACATCCTGTCATATCACTACCGAAACTTCGATGACTGCGCACATACCGCCTTCTGGGTGTCATTAGCAGGATGGTGCCGCAAACCAGATGCGACCATTCCGACGTCGCATGATCCCCGAGTCGGCTATTTAGAAATTATCGAGAGTTCCTTTTCCTCTGCCGTGTCGAGGTCTCAGCCGCTTGCTGAAAGCGCAGTGGAGATCGCTTTTGGAGCAAGCTCGATCGGGAATTTCGAGTTCGCCTCGCAGCTTTTGCGCAATCAAGTGTGGGCACATGGCCTATTTGGCAAAAACCCAAGGTCAGATTTCTCAAAGATCGGTGATGCCAAGCGATGGGAGGAGATCTGCCTAAGACTCGGAAAAGACTGGAAGCAGAGGCACCTTGAGGCCGATTGGTTTTTTCAAAATTGGAAGGAGTCACCAGTCTGGTTGCTCTTGAACGTTGACCTCTGGGATGACGCTTGCCGCCAGCGGCTCGATAAACTGACCGAGGATGAGGTCGCCTTCGAAGCGTTGGTTATGATGGTCTTCGGTAGACAGTATCTAATAGAAAAATCCGGAATTGAATCGTTGATCGGCTGGGACAGTTTTAAGCGGAAGTTCGACCGCCTGGAAGCAGGCCTGGCAAAAGGACATCTTTTGCCGCCAGACGTAATCGATGCCGTGGAAAAGGTGAAAGATCGACTCGACAGCGGGAAACCTACAGAGTCCCTCTTCAAAAACCAGACAGATGAGGCGTAGGAGCAGTGTCGTTTGGATCGCTGCTGAGCTTAAGTTCTGGCAGTCAACAAATTCAGGGTGGATGGGGCACTTATTGAGAAGTCTGGACCCCTTGTGGCTCAAGGAGTCCAGCATTTCCAACGGGTGTAGGCTCAGACCGAGTAATACATGTCGTACTCGACCGGATGCGGGGTCATCTCGAAGCGCATCACTTCGGCCATCTTGAGCTCGATGTAGCTGTCGATCTGGTCGTCGTCGAAGACGCCGCCGGCCTTCAGGAAGCCGCGGTCCTTGTCGAGGCTCTGCAGCGCTTCGCGCAGCGAACCACAGACGGTCGGGATCTTCTTCAGTTCCTTAGGCGGCAGGTCGTAGAGATCCTTGTCCATCGGCTGTCCCGGGTGGATCTTGTTCTTGATGCCGTCGAGCCCGGCCATCAGCATGGCGGCAAAGGCGAGGTAGGGGTTCGCGCCCGGATCGGGGAAGCGGACCTCGACGCGCTTGGACTTCGGCGACGAGCCGAATGGAATGCGGCAGGAGGCGGAGCGGTTGCGGGCCGAATAGGCGAGCAGCACCGGCGCTTCATAGCCGGGCACCAGGCGCTTATAGGAGTTTGTCAGCGGATTGGTGAAGGCGTTGATGGCCTTGGCGTGCTTGATGATGCCGCCGATGTAGAACAGGCAGCTTTCCGAGAGGCCGGCATATTCATTGCCGGCGAAGGTCGGCTTGCCGCCCTTCCAGATCGACTGGTGGACGTGCATGCCCGAGCCGTTGTCGCCGAACACCGGCTTCGGCATGAAGGTGGCCGTCTTGCCGTAGGCGTTGGCGACTTGGTGCACGACATACTTGTAGATCAGCATCTTGTCGGCGTTGCGGACCAGCGTGTCGAACTTGATGCCGAGTTCGTGCTGGGCGGCGGCGACTTCGTGGTGGTGCTTTTCGACTCGCACGCCCATTTCGGCGAGCACGGTCAGCATTTCAGAGCGCATGTCCTGCGCCGAGTCGATCGGCGGCACCGGGAAATAACCGCCCTTGATGCGCGGGCGGTGGCCGAGATTGCCGGTCTCGTAGTCGGTGTCGTCGTTGGACGGCAATTCGGTGGAGTCGAGTTTGAAGCCGGTGTTGTACGGATCGGCCTTGTACTTGACGTCGTCGAACACGAAGAACTCGGCTTCCGGGCCGACGAAGATCTGATCGCCGATGCCTTCCGCCTTCATATAGGCTTCAGCCTTCTTGGCGGTGCCGCGCGGGTCGCGATTGTAGGATTCTCCGGAGATCGGATCGAGGATATCGCACAGGATGACCATGGTCGACTGCGCGAAGAACGGGTCCATATGCACCGTCTCGGTGTCGGGCATCAGCACCATGTCGGACTCGTTGATCGCCTTCCAGCCGGCGATGGAGGACCCGTCGAACATGACGCCGTCGGCAAACATGTCTTCCTCGACCTCAACGACATCCATCGTCACGTGCTGCAGCTTGCCCTTCGGATCTGTGAAGCGCAGGTCAACGAATTTCACGTCGTTGTCCTTGATCTGCTTCATGATGTCTTTGGCTGTCGTCATGTCATGTTTCCCTGTCTGATGACGTTTCGAGGAGATGATCTGAAATCAGAATCCTCAGACCGCGTCCATCCCTGTTTCGCCGGTGCGGATGCGCACGACTTCCTCGATGTTGGAGACGAAGATCTTGCCGTCGCCGATGCGGCCGGTCTGGGCCGCCTTGCGAATGGCTTCGATTGCGCCTTCGACCGCGTCGTCGCCGAGCACGACCTCGATCTTCACCTTGGGCAGAAAATCCACGACATATTCGGCGCCGCGATAGAGTTCGGTATGGCCCTTCTGGCGGCCAAAACCCTTGGCCTCCGTAACGGTGATGCCTTGCAGCCCGGCCTCCTGAAGCGCTTCCTTCACTTCGTCTAGCTTGAACGGCTTGATGATCGCTTCGATCTTTTTCATGTAAAAGTGGCCTCCACTGTCAAAAAAGACGGGTTGTGAGCCCCGCTTGCGCCTCTTTCAAGCACGAACTGTGCCAATTTGAGGGGATTCGAAGCGGTATCACGCGATTTCGATGCCATGCCGCGTTGAGGGCTAAATTCGCGTCATTCGCTGCATTGGCTGCGCCATGGATACTGGGAACCTACACATTGTCGGCGCTACCGTCCGCACAATAATTGGGCAGATAGAGCATTTCGCGGGCAATTGTGCTTCGAGGACGCCATTGTCCCTAACGATGTGCTTACAGATCGTGCCATTTCATCGCCGTTGCTTCGAACCGAAAACTGGACAATGTTTTGACCACAGGGATCGGGGTTTGACCACAGGGATCGGGGTTTGACCACAAGGATCGGGTTTGACCACAGGATCGGCTTGAGCCAATGCGGATCGGCATCCATGAGCAATGAAATTCTGTCTCCGGCCGAAATGGCTGAGGCCGACCGGCTGACGATTTCGGCCGGACCATTCGACGGCATCGGCCTGATGCGCAATGCAGGTGGCGCAGTCGCTGCGGTGGTGCTCGCCCATTTTCCGGCTGCCAGGCGCGTCCACGTGCTGTGCGGGCCCGGCAACAATGGCGGCGATGGGTATGTCGTCGCCCGCCTTTTAAGGGACAGCGCCGTCGACGTCTTGCTGTGGGCATCGGGCTCGCCCAAAGCCGGCAGCGACGCGGCGCTCGCCGCGTCGGAATGCCCGGTAAGGCCCCGGCCGCTGTCGGAATTTGCTGCCGATAAAGGTTCGATCCTGGTCGATGCGCTTTATGGGGCGGGGCTGTCCAAGCCGCTGTCCGGCGATGCCGCCAGGGCGGTCGAGGTTGCGACAGAACTGAACCTGCCTGTCGTCGCGGTCGATCTGCCCTCAGGCGTGTCAGGCGAGAGCGGCCAGATTCTCGGCCAGGCATTCCGCGCCCAATTCACGGTAACATTCGCGCGAAAAAAGCCCGGCCATCTGCTGTTGCCTGGGCGCGAGATGTGCGGCGAGCTAATGCTTGCCGATATCGGCATTAGCGACGATATCGTTGCGCAGCTTGAACCGCTCACCTTCGAGAACATCCCGCCGCTTTGGCTCGAAAATTTCCCGGTCCCAGCCGTCGACGCGCACAAATACAGGCGCGGCCATGTCGGCGTCTTTTCCGGCGGGCCATCGGCGACGGGTGCCGCACGGCTGTCGGCGCTTGCCACAGCCAGAAGCGGGGCAGGGGCGGTGACCGTGCTGTCGCCGGCGAATGCCATGCAGGTGAACGCCGCGCATCTGACTTCGATCATGCTGCAAAAGGCAGACAGCATCGCGGACGTGCAGGTATTCATCGACGGCCGCCGGCCATCGGCGTTCGTCCTCGGACCCGGATTTGGCGTCGGCGAAAAAACACGCGATTTTGCCCTCGGCGTGCTGGCCAACGGAGAGCGGCAAGACGGCAGGGTCGACGGGCTGGTGCTCGATGCCGATGGCATCAGCTCGTTTCGCGATACGCCGAACGTTCTGTTCGAAGCCGCCCGTCGTCTGAATGCGCCAGCGCTGGTGCTGACGCCGCATGAGGGCGAATTCGCCAGGATTTTTGCTGACATCGCCGGAGACAAGACCCTGTCCAAGCTGGCCAAGGCGCGCACTGCCGCCGCGCGCGCCGGCGCCATCGTCGTCTACAAGGGCGCGGACACGGTGATCGCGGCGCCCGATGGCAGGGCGGCGATCAACGGCAACGGCGCGCCATGGCTGGCCACCGCCGGTTCGGGCGACGTGCTGTCGGGCATCATCGCCGGCTTTCTGGCGCAAGGCATGCCGGCTTTCGAAGCCGCCTGCGCGGCGGTCTGGATCCATGCTGAGGCCGGCAGCCGTTTCGGACCTGGGCTGATCGCTGAAGATCTGCCGCTGGCGCTGGTGCCGGTGCTGCGCGAGCTGGCCGAAAATCGCAACGGGATGACCGCTGAATGAACCGTCGGCTCGCCTTGATCGCTGTGATTTTCGCCAATTTTTTCTTGGCCAGCCTGGCGCGCGCCGAAGGTCCGGTGATGATCGTTGACGATCCGGCTGTGCTGGCCGCTCTCGACGCCAGGGGTTTTGATTTCGCCGGCATTTTCGATGTCGACGGCAAGGGCGACCTGAAGACGCTCTATGACAAGGCGCCACCCTATCATCAGATCGTCGAAACGATTGCCGGCGATGTCGCCGCGCTGCGCGCCGAGATGAAGGCTGGCGGGCGGCCGCTCTATGAAGTCACCGACGGCAATGTCGGCCGCATCATCGACATGCGCTGGCTGAAGACCGACGCCGCGCGCTTTCGGCTGGTCGGTGTCGTCAACCGGCTCGATCGGCGTGATTTCGCCGAAATACGAGGCGAAGGGGGCTGCGGCGAGGTCCGTTTCATCTACCGTCTTGCCTACAGCTTCAAGAAAAACGGCAAGGTTCTGGCCTCGCGCTTGCCGTTCAATTTCAATGCCATCTATAGCGTCGCGCCGGACGCCGATGGCGGCTGCGTCGGCGTTGCCGGACGCTGGACGCCGCAGCTCGATGAGACCGTCGATATCGGCTGGCTCATCGGCGGGCCGCTTGAAAGGGCCGGGCTGAGCTTCAAGCAGCTCGAGCTCAACGCACAAATGGTGCGCTTTCCCTCCGGCCAGGAGACCGAATTTGGCGGCCAGGCTGCCTACCTCATGCGGATTTTTGGCGTCGATGGAGAGACGGTCAGCGAAAAGCCGCTGGAAAACACGCCGGATGTGGCGCTGCTCTCGGAAGACGCCGCGCTGAAAGCAAAACTCGCCGACTATCTCAGCGCCAATCTCGCGGCGGTCGATCTCGGCGTCTACGAAATCCCCAATGAATTCCTGGCGAAGAAAGTCGTCTCATGGTCGACTTTCGGCAGCGCAAGGCAGGCCAATCACCCGTTCACGCCGCTGTTCCAGCCCGCGGATTTTTCCGGGCTGGACTATTCCGCGCTGAAGCTGCTGCGCACGCCGGAAGCGCTGGTCGAGCGGCTCGACAATGGCGCCTGCCAGGGTTGTCATCAGGCTGGTTCGACCGCCGGTTTCCATTTCATCGGCCTCGACGACAAGACGACATCGCCGCTGAACCGCATCGAGGTCGGCATCTCGCCGCATCTCCATGCCGAGATGCCGCGGCGCGAAGCTTGGCTGCGTGCGACCGCCGACGGCAAGGAGCCGAACCGGCTCCGCCCGCTGTCCTTCGCGCCGCCGGCCGCATGGAAAGACGCCGGCGAGGTCGCTTACGCACCGGCCGAGATAGCGATGCCATGTTTGATGCCGGATGATGCGGCCCGCTTCGGCGCGACCTGGCAATGCGGCGGCGGCACCGTCTGCACGGCGCTGGCGACGGCATCGGGGGTGCGGACGAAACTGGCGCAATGCCTGCTGCCCAAGGACAGCGAAAAGATGTTCTCCGGCCATCCATGCCTGACCGGCTCGATCGCCAGCAACGGCACGCAGCCTTTCAATGACCGCTACAGCATTACCGGCCAGTTCGCGGCCTTCGCCACCGACATTTCGCGCACCGCCTACACCTGCCGGCCGCCGAAGATCGGTGTGCCGGCCGGCATCGCCTATCGCGGATGCAATGACAAGGACCGTGCCTTTGCCGGCTTCAAGCCGGGCAAGCCGATGCCGAACGAGATCTGCGGGCTGGTCGGCGGCAAAAAATTCGACATCTGCGTGGCGACCAATAATTTCGACCAGTGCTTGGGCGGCGCCGTCAATCGCGGCAACCGGCCGGCTTGCTCGGCCGATCATTTCTGCCGCGAAGATTACATGTGCCAATCGCTGCCGCCCGACACGCCTGGTGTCGGCAAGGTGAAAGGTGTCGGATTCTGCTCGCCGACCTATTTTATCTTCCAGATGCGCATCGACAATCATGCCACGCCGTGGTCGGGCGCCGTCCGCGCGACGATGGGCGCAGGGTTCGGCGCGGCGGAAGCGGAGTGAGCTTTTGCTGTGGTCGCTTTCGCGACGTCAGCGCTTCACAACGGAATGTTGTCGTGCTTCTTCCAGGGGTTTTGCATGTCCTTATTGCGCAGCATGCGCAGCGCACGCGCAATGCGGCGGCGGGTCGAATGCGGCATAATCACCTCGTCGACATAGCCGCGCTCGGCGGCGACGAAGGGCGACAGGAAGCGATCCTCGTAAGCCTTTGTATGTGCTGCGATCTTCTCCGCATCGCCGATGTCCTTGCGATAGATGATCTCGACCGCGCCCCTGGCGCCCATCACTGCGATCTGCGCCGTCGGCCAGGCATAGTTCATGTCGCCGCGCAGATGCTTCGACGCCATCACGTCATAAGCGCCGCCATAGGCTTTTCGGGTGATGACGGTGATCTTCGGGACGGTCGCTTCGGCATAGGCGAACAAGAGCTTGGCGCCGTGCTTGATCAGCCCGCCATATTCCTGCGCGGTGCCGGGCAAAAAGCCTGGAACGTCGACGAAGGTGACGATCGGAATCGAAAAACAGTCGCAGAAGCGTACGAACCGCGCCGCTTTGCGGCTGGCGTCCGAATCGAGCACGCCGGCCAGCACCATCGGCTGGTTGGCGACGAAGCCGACCGTGCGCCCTTCGACGCGCCCGAAGCCGGTTACGATGTTTTTTGCAAAATCCTGCTGGATCTCGAAGAAGTCACCCTCATCGGCAACTTTAAGGATCAACTCCTTGATGTCGTAAGGTTTATTGGCGTTATCGGGGATCAGTCGGTCGAGCGACAGATCGTCATCGGTGACCGACTGATAACATTCGATCTCGGGGATTTCAGCCGTGTTGGAGGCAGGCAGCAGATCGACCAGCCGGCGCATCTGCAGCAGCGCCTCGACGTCATTGTCGTAAGCGCCATCGGCGATCGACGACTTCGTCGTGTGGACCAAGGCGCCGCCGAGGCTCTCGGCGGTTACCGTCTCGTTGGTGACGGTCTTCACCACGTCCGGCCCGGTGACGAACATGTAGGAGGTGCCGCGCACCATGAAGATGAAGTCGGTCATCGCCGGCGAATAGACGTCGCCGCCGGCGCAAGGGCCCATGATCACTGAAATCTGCGGGATGACGCCGGAGGCGAGCACATTGCGCTGGAATATCTCGGCATAGCCGCCAAGTGCTGCCACGCCTTCCTGGATGCGGGCGCCGCCGGCGTCGTAGAGGCCGATGATCGGCGCGCGATTGCGCAGCGCCATCTCCTGCACCTTGACCACCTTTTCGGCGTGGGCCTCGGACAGCGAGCCGCCGAACACGGTAAAGTCCTTGGCAAAGACATAGACCGGCCGGCCATTGACGGTGCCCCAACCGGTGACGACGCCGTCGCCGGCGATCTTGGTCTTCTCCATGCCGAAATCGGTCGAGCGATGCTCGACATACATGTCGAACTCCTCGAACGAGCCTTCGTCGAGAAAGACGTCGATGCGTTCGCGCGCGGTGAGTTTGCCCTTCTTGTGCTGAGCGTCGATACGGGCCTTGCCGCCGCCCATGCGCGCCATGGCGCGACGGCGCTCGAGTTCCTTCAGCACGTCCTTCATCGCTCGGTCCCCAAATAGAAGCTGATTTGTGGTAATCATGGCGGTAAGGGAGCGCAAGCGCCGCTTTTCGGCCTGCTTTGTTTTCGCAACGCTGGCGTGCTTTCGCCGTCGATCTCGATACGCTGGCGGGCATAGCTGGCCGTCTGTTAGGTGCGGCTTACCAACCGCTCTCGCTTTCCATGCTCCCCCGTTTCGCTCGCTGGGGCAGCGCCCGCCGCAAACGGGCCGATGTCAGTGGAAACGTTTGAGATTAGCCGAAGCATTCCTCCACTTCGTCATCCTAGACTAGGATTGACGAAGGCGTGGATAGAATTTGGCCAATCGCCAGCGTATCGGGTGAAAGACACTCAAATAGAGTTCTGTTCGTCCAGCATGGGGCGAGGGAATGGCCGGGAGAAGTTTGAGCAGACCTTCACGGCTGCTCGTCGTGGCTGTTTTTTGCTGCGCTGCAACATGACGGCCCTTGCATTTCGCGGCGAACTGGGCCATATGCGGCGGCATAGGCGCTTGGGCCGGGACCTATCCGGCCTTCTCGACGAATGAGACTGGTTGCGTCTGTTTTCCCTCTTTCCGGCATATCGGCAAGGCGGCGAAAAAGCCCCGTGGCATGATGCCTGCGGGCACGACAGCGCAGCCGTGCGGACGATAACGTCCGCCCGCCTTGTCGTTTCATGACAGTTTTTCGACGGCAGGTTGCGCCCTGCCGCATCGATGTTTGCGGCCAGGAGCCGCGTGAAAGAAGAATATTTTGAACAACGAAAACACTTTGACCGGTAACGACAACCTGACCGGTAAGGACACTGGCGAGCTTTCGGGTTTCGCAGCACTTGGAATTACGGGCGCGCTGCTCAAGGCCACCCATGGCGCAGGCTTCACCGATCCGAAGCCGATCCAGGCCCAGGCGATCCCGCCGCAGCTGGAAGGCCGTGACATTTTCGGCATCGCCCAGACTGGTTCGGGCAAGACCGCGGCGTTCGCGCTGCCGATCCTTTCGAAGATCATCGCGCTCGGCACCAAGCGCCGGCCGAAGACCGCTCGTGCGCTGATCCTGGCGCCGACGCGTGAGCTCGCCGTGCAGATCGAAGAGATGATCAAGCTGCTCGCCAAGGGCGCGCATGTCTCGACAGCACTCGTGCTTGGCGGCGTCTCGCGCTTCAGCCAGGTGAAGAAGATCGCTCCCGGCGTCGACATTTTGATTGCCACGCCCGGCCGGCTGACCGATCTGGTGCGTGAGGGCGACCTCGTGCTTGCCGACACCAAATGGCTGGTGCTCGACGAGGGCGACCGCATGCTCGACATGGGCTTCATCAACGACGTCAAGCGCATCGCCAGGGCGACCGCGCCGGACCGTCAGACGGTGCTGTTCTCGGCGACCATGCCGGCCGAAATCGCCGAGCTGGCCAAGGGTCTGCTGAAGAACCCGATCCGCGTCGAAGTGGCGCCTCACAGCACCGCGGCGGCCGAGATCGTGCAGGGCGTCGTCTTTGCCCGCACCAAGCAGAAGCGCCAGGTGCTGGCGACGATGCTCGCCGACGAGGCGATGAAGTCCGTCATCATCTTTTCGCGCACCAAGCATGGCGCCGACAGGGTGACCAAGGACCTCGAGCGCGATGGCTTCAGGGCCGCCGTGATCCACGGCAACAAGTCGCAGAACGCCCGCCAGAAGGCGCTGAACGATTTCCGCGAGGGTTCGGTGCGCATTCTTGTGGCGACCGATATCGCGGCGCGTGGCATCGACGTGCCCGGCATCAGCCATGTGGTGAATTTCGACCTGCCGGACGAGGCGGAGAGCTATGTACACCGCATCGGCCGCACCGGCCGTAACGGCATGGACGGCATCGCCATCACGCTTTGCGACCCGTCCGAGAACAGCAAGCTGCGCCAGGTCGAGCGGATCATCCGCACCAAGCTGCCGATCGTTGCCGACCATCTCGGCAGTCCAGACCCGCAGCGCAATCCTGCCGAAAAGAACGAGCGCAGCTTCGAGCCGGCCAACGACCGCAATGGTCGTCGCGACGGCAGGCGGCCGGGCGGCCACAACAACGGCAACAAGCGCTTCGGCGACAAGCCGGCCTTCGCCGGCGAGCGCAAGCCGGAAGGCGCCAAGGCGTTCAAGGGCAACAACAAGCGTCGTTTCGGCGGCAAGCGGCCAGCAGCGCGGGCTGCGTAATCAGATAGTGCGTCCGGCCCGCGCCTGTCGGCTCGGCTGCTCACAATTGAAAAAGGCGATCGGAGCGATGCTTCGGTCGCCTTTTTCGCCTGAGACCTACTTCACCACCGCCTGTACCCACACGACAATGCGCTGGGCGAGGAAAGCTGTGGTTGCTGGCGACAACGCGTCTCCGGCGATGACATGATTGTCCCGATCGCCGGTATCGTCGACCGGCACCAGTTCGTGCGCCGCGCCCCAGCGCCCGGCGATGTCACGGGTGCGGTCCGGGCGCACGATCCTGTCCGAATCGGAAAAGATGAAGAGGGCAGGGATGGTCGCCTTCTCCACCGGCGCGCCATAGGCCAGCTCGGTCAGCGCCACCATCGGCAGGGTCGCCGCGATCGGATAGCGCCAGGTCCAGAATTTCTCGTGCAGAGCATTGCGCGGCACGAAGCTGCGCTCCTTGCCGGCAACCAGCTCGGCGATCTCTCTGCCCCACGGCATGGTCAGGAGTTCGGCGCCGGAAGCCTTGACGCCGAAATTCGGCGAGATGAACGCTATGGCCGCCACCCCGTCCGATGCGCCCGGCTGCGTCGCAGCCCAGGCTGCCAGCGAGCCGCCGGTCGAGGTGGCGATGACGATCACCTTGTCGCCGATCGCTCGGCCGATGGCGAGCGCTTCCTCATAGTCGTTGATCCAGGCGTTGACGCTGCCGTCCGCCATTGCGGCGCCGCCCTGTCCGTGGCCGGTGAGACGGGTGTAGTAAAGATTGGCGTCGAGCTGGTCGGCCACCTCGTCGGGAAGCGGCCGAACCTCGCCCTTCGACGCCGAAAAGCCGTGGATATAGACGATCGACAGCGGCGTCCTGGTGTGAACCATCGGATTGGCCCAGATGATTTCCTTTTCCAGCCCGTCGTGGATATCAGGTACGGCCGCCTCTTTGCGTGTCAGATAGGCCTGCGGGTCATCGCCGAGCACGGAAGGATCGAAGCGGATCGTGGTATCGGCTTGGACGCGCGGGCCGAAGACGTAGGCAAGGACGAGATTGACGGCGAGACCCGATACCGCAAGCACGATCCGTCGCCCCATCGCAGACTCCATGCAATAAATCTCAACCTATGGCCACGATGACAAACAGGCAACGACGCCCCGCCGGCGGCGGGATCGCCAGCTTTGATGACCGGTCTATTCGCTCGGCGGCTTGCGGTCGAAATTAAGCGGACGCGCCTTCCAGCGGGTCGCGGTGCTGATGACCCATCGGCAGAACGGTCTCGGCAGGATTCTGAGCAGCTTCAGGCCCCAGCTCAAGCGCCGCGGGAAGGTGACCTCGAAGCCGCCGGACTTGATGCCGCGCGCCATGCGGCGCGAGGCGCGATTGACGGGCATCAGCCCGGGCATCGGCAGCAAATTCTTCTCGGTCAGCGGGGTGTCGACGAAGCCCGGGTTTATCACCTGGATGCGGACGTTCATCTTGTCGAAATCGTACTTCAGCGATTCGGCGAGGATATTGATCGCCGCCTTGGTGCCGCCATAGGCGGCCGTGGTCGGCCAGCCGAAATAGGCAGTGACCGAACCGACCAGGACGATATGGCCGCGCGCGCGGACGCGCATGCGCTCGATGACCGGCACCAGGCCATTGATGATGCCGAAATAATTGACATCGAAGGACTGGCGAAATCCACGGACAGTGAGGTCTTCGCCGACGGTCGCAATATAGCTCCCGGCATTGAACACGGCCAAGACGATCGGGCCGAGATCCTTCTCGATCGCCGCGACCGTCCTTGCCATGCGTTCTTCGTCGGTGACGTCGCAAGCATAGGCCGTGACGTGGCCCGGCATCTGCGCCGTCTCGACAACAAGCGTGTCGATCGGATCGTCGTCGAGCGCCGTCACCGCGACGACATAGCCTTGCGCCGCAAGGTCCTTGGCCAGTGAACGGCCGATGCCGCTGCTGCCGCCGGTAATCCAGGCGACGCCGTGCTTCGGGTCGGCCCGATAGAGTGTCATGCTATGCCCTGCGACTTTTTCTTAGCCTGTGCTCTAGCGGTGAAGAAATCGGATGAAAAGAGCGCTTTTCAATGGTGAGCTTCAATGATTGGCGCAACGCAACGTCTGTATTAGGAAATTGCAGCCCGGAAATGCTGCTGGACCAGGCAATTCTTGCCTTGAAACCCAAGCTTCGGGTTTCTAGGGTTCGGCCGCAAGCATAAAGGAATCTCCATGCCCCGTTCTGTGATCGAAGCGATCGGCAATACGCCTCTGATCCGCCTCAACAAAGCCTCGGAAGAAACCGGCTGCGAGATCCTGGGCAAGGCCGAATTCATGAATCCGGGCCAGTCGGTCAAGGACCGTGCCGCGCTGTTCATCATCCGCGACGCCGAGCAGCGCGGACTTTTGAGGCCGGGCGGGGTGATTGTCGAGGGGACGGCCGGCAACACCGGCATCGGATTGACGCTGGTCGCCAAGGCGCTTGGCTACCGCACCGTAATCGTCATCCCGGAGACGCAAAGCCAGGAGAAGAAGGACACGATCAGATTGCTCGGCGCCGAGCTGATCGAGGTGCCTGCCGTTCCCTACAAGAACCCCAACAATTATGTGAAGCTGTCGGGCCGTCTGGCCGAGCAGATGGCCCGGTCCGAGCCGAACGGCGCGATCTGGGCCAATCAGTTCGACAACGTCGCCAACCGTGATGGCCATACCCGCACCACGGCGGAAGAAATCTGGGCCCAGACCGGCGGCAAGGTCGACGGTTTCGTCTCGGCGGTCGGCTCCGGCGGAACACTGGCCGGCGTCGCCTTCGGGCTCAAGGCCAGGAGCAAGGACGTCAAGATCGCGCTCGCCGATCCGCTCGGTGCGGCGCTCTATAGCTTCTACACCAGCGGTGAGCTGAAATCCGAAGGCAGTTCGATCACCGAAGGCATCGGGCAGGGGCGGGTCACCGCCAATCTGGAAGGGTTCACGCCGGATTTCTCCTTCCAGATCCCGGATGAGGACGCGCTGCCTATCGTCTTCGACCTGATCCAGGAGGAAGGCCTGTGCGTCGGCGGCTCGACCGGCATCAACATTGCCGGCGCGATCCGGCTGGCACGTGAGATGGGTCCCGGCCACACCATCGTGACTGTGCTTTGCGACTACGGCACGCGCTATCAGTCGAAATTGTTCAACCCGGAATTCCTGCGTCAGAAGCAGCTGCCGGTGCCGGGCTGGATGGAACAGCGGAGCACAATCTCGGTGCCGTTCGAAAAGGTTGCGTGATGGCTTACAGGACGGATCCCCTGTTTCGCGACGACGCCTATCTCAGGACGGCTGATGCCGTGGTTGTCGCTGTCAACGACCGTGGCGGCATCATTCTGGACCGGACGATCTTCTATGCCACGTCGGGCGGGCAGCCCGGCGATACGGGCACCCTCGAACGCGCCGACGGCAGCCTGATCGCTGTTGCCGCCACCATCACAGGTGAGACCAAGGATGACATCATCCATGTGCCGCCGCCTGAGCAGGCGGTGCCTGAGGTCGGCGAACCGGTAAAGCTTGCCCTCAATTGGCAGAGGCGGCATCTGCTGATGCGCATGCACACAGCCTGCCACTTGCTTACCGTCGTCTGCCCGTTCCCGATCACCGGTGCCTCGGTTTCCGAGGACGACAGCCGTATCGATTTCGATATTCCGGATGCCGGCTTCACCAGGGAAGACGTGACGGCCCGGCTGATGGAATTGGTGCGGGCCGACCACCCGGTCTTTGTCAGGCTGATCACCGACGAGGAGTTGGCGGCCAATCCGGGACTGGTGAAATCGAAGAATGTTCGGCCGCCGGTCGGCACGGGCAAGATCCGCTTGGTCTGCATTGGCGAGAACGCCTCGATCGACAGCCAGCCTTGCGGCGGCACTCATGTGAAGAGCACTGGAGAAGTCGGCGAGATCCATATCGGCAAGATCGAGAAGAAGGGTCGCGAGAACCGGCGCTTCCGAATACGCTTTGGACCAATGCCGCCGGCCTGATAAACAGCCGGCCTGATAAACAGCCGGCCTGATAAACAGATTATCGAAGGCGGGCAGGAGAAGAACAATGGCCGAAGACAGCCCTTTCACCATCGATGCGGACTGGTTGCAGAAGCGCCTCGGCGAGCCTGGCCTGACCATCGTCGACGCGTCCTGGTATTTGCCGGCGCAGAAACGCGACGCGCGCGCCGAATATGACGCAGCGCACATTCCGGGCGCCCGTTTCCTGGATCACGATGCGATCTCGGATCCTGATTCCCCACTGCCGCACACACTGCCGTCGCCGCAGCATTTCGCCCAATATGTCGGCGCCATGGGCATTTCGGCCGACGACACCATCGTTGTCTATGACGGCCCGGGCTTCTTCTCGGCGCCGCGCGCCTGGTGGATGTTCCGTGTCATGGGGGTGTTCCAGGTCTACATATTGGACGGCGGCTTCGATCGCTGGAAAGCGGCTGGACGGCCGGTGACGGCGGAGCCGACGAAGATCGCGCCTTGCGTGTTCCATGCCGACTTCGATGCCGCTCGCGTCGCCAGCCTGGCCGACATGCGCCGGATCGTCGAGACCGGAGAAAGCCAGATCGCCGACGCGCGTTCGCCTGGCCGGTTTGCCGGTACCGAGCCGGAGCCTCGCGCCGGCGTCCGCTCGGGTCATATGCCCGGCGCGCGCAATGCGCCGTTTTCGGCGCTTGCCGAGGATGGCGAGTTGCTGTCGAAAGACCGGTTGCGCAAGGTGATCGAGGACGCCGGCATCGACCTGTCAAAGCCGGTCGTCACCTCTTGCGGCTCAGGCGTTACGGCGGCGGCGATCACGCTGGCGCTCGAGACGCTAGGCCACACCGACAACAGGCTCTACGACGGTTCATGGACCGAATGGGGTGGGCTTGGCGATACGCCCGTCGAGACGGGCAAGGACTGACTGCGATGGAAAACGGCGCGCTTGAAGACATCGAGGTCACGGTGACGTTTCTCGAAATGCATGCGCCGCCGGCCTATTCGCCGCCGCTGCCGTATAACCGCCAGATCGCATTGCTGAAAACCAAGGACATTCCGCTGCATTTCTACCGCTATTTGATGGATCGGGTGGGCCGCAAATGGCACTGGGTCAACGTGCTGAGGCTGAGCGACGAGGAGCTTTCTGCCGGGATCCACCGCGAGGACCGCGATATCAGGGTGCTGTATCTCGACGGCTCGCCGGCCGGCTTTTTCGACCTGAAGCCGCATCTGCCGGGAGAAGTGGAACTGGCCTATTTCGGCATGATGGAGCACGCCACCGGCCAAGGCATCGGCCGCTGGTTCCTGGGTGCGGCGATCGACGCCGCCTGGTCGCACGGACCAAGGCGGGTGACGGTGCAGACCTGCACGCTCGACCATCCGGCGGCATTGCCGCTCTATCAGAAGCTCGGCTTTGAACCGGTCGCGCAAAAGAAGGAGATGGTGCATCCGATGACCTTCGCCGAGCGTGCGGCCAGCGTCATGCGGCCATGATTTTCTCGGCAAGCTGAACCTTCATCGATGCTTCAGCTTGCAGTCAAACTGTTGGAGCGTTCGTCATGCATCTAAGGCGGGTGCGCTCAAATAGCGATGGGAGGATCAAACGATGACGATTCGGGTGGTGATGGCCGGTGCGACCGGCTGGGTCGGCAAGGCACTGGTTCCGGCGATCGGGGCGCAAGGCGACATGGCGCTGGCCGCGGCCGTGTCACGCAGCGGCGCTGGGCAGGATTCCGGCCTGCTGGTCGGCCTGCCGGCAAACGGCATCATCGTTGCCGCCTCGCTGGCCGAGGCAATGGAGGTGCCGTCGGACGTGCTGGTCGACTACACCAAACCGCATGTGGTGAAGGACCATGCGCTGCTGGCCATCGAAAACGGACGGCACGTGGTGATCGGCACCTCGGGGCTGGGTGCGGCCGATTTCGGCGAGATCGATGCTGCAGCCCGCGCCAACCATGTCGGCGTCGTTGCCGCCGGTAATTTTTCGATCACCGCCACGCTGATGAAGCGGTTTGCCCTGATGGCGGCGAAATACGTGCCGGATGTCGAGGTCATCGATTATGCCAGCGCCAGGAAACCCGACGCGCCGTCCGGCACGGCGCGCGAGCTTGCCGAAGCGCTGGCCGATGTCCGCAGAGCTTCGACCGCGCGGCCGGTCTCGGAGGTCTCCGGTGTGCCGGGAACGCGCGGTGCGGCGGTTGGCACGGGTGAGGGGGTGCAGGTGCATGCGCTCCGCCTGCCTTCCTACATCCTGTCCTGCGAAGCGCTGTTCGGCCTGCCCGACGAGCGGCTGACCATCCGCCACGACGCCGGCTCGTCCGCTGCCCCTTACGTGGCCGGCACGCTGCTCGCCATCCGGCGGGTACAGGAGATCACAGGGCTGGTGCGCGGTCTCGACGCGCTGATGGACTGATCCGAATTGGCAGGAATCGGGTGGGAGGCGCTGGCACAGCGACGTAATTTCCGGTCGACGACATCGGAGATTTCACCATGACCATCCAGTTCAAGGCCTTACCCACGGAAGGTGTTAGAGCCTTGCAGCGCGGCGGGCCGGACGCGTATGGCCTGATCCCAGAGTGGAAAATATCCGACGGTGACGGCGTGCCTTGCCGCCACTGCCTGAAGAACGTCGCCGCTGGAGAAGCCTACCTTGTCCTGGCTTATCGGCCATTTCCGCAATTGCAGCCTTATGCCGAGACCGGTCCGATCTTCCTGCATGCCGAGCCCTGCGAGCGCGCTGCCGAAGCCGAGGCGCTTCCCGAAATTCTCGAAAGCAGCGACTACATCGTGCGCGGCTATGGCAGCGACGACCGCATCGTCTACGGCAGCGGCGGCGTCATCCCAACGGGCGCTATCGCGGCGCGGGCCGAGAGTTTGTTCGAGCGCGACGACATCGCCTATGTGCATGTCCGCTCGGCACGAAACAATTGCTACCAGTGCCGGATCGAGCGCGCGTGACCGGATCGGTCGCAGCTGTCGTGCGCCTGTCGCAATGTCGCGTTATGGAATGATTGTCGATCGATTTGCCGACCGCGGATGAACCGGCGGGAGATCTCGATATCAGAGGAAGCGGGGCTTTGGCTCCGCTTTTTTGCTGCCTGCATTGTCCCGCCCCCGTATTTCTTCACCCGAAGTATTTCGTCACCCGAAGAAAAAGCCCGCCGGAATGACCGACGGGCTTTGACTGTTGTCTGGACGGCTCGAAAATTAGTTGAACTTGTACTTCGCACCGATGCGGACGGTGTGGAACGAAGGCGTAGAGGTGAGAGTGTCGTCCGGCAGCCCAAGTTCCGAGGAAAAATCCTCCTCCGAGAACTGCGAGTAGCGGTATTCGAGGCCGACGGTCACGTTGCTGGACATGGCCGTTTCCAGACCACCACCCACCGAGAAGCCGCTGGAGTCCCAGTCGAGGATGTCGCCGATGGGCGAAGACGCATTCAGATCGAAATGCTGCCAGCTGTAACCGCCGAGCACATAGGCAAGTGTCGATTCGTTGACTTTCATGCCGACGCGGGCAAGCACATCGAAGCCGTAATCGGTATCCAGATTGATCGATCCGCCTGGAACTTCCAACTCGGAAGTCATGCCGGAGTAGCGGGCATCCACCATGACACCTGCGACCCAGCTGCCGAAATCATGGTCATAGCCGACGTTCAATTCGCCGAACACACCTTCGCCGCCGAGCCCGTTGAACTCGAGCCCGCCAAGCGGCGGAACCTCGATCTGATGCACCGACGCACCCGCGCCGGCGGCGCCGCCGACGTAGAAGCCGGTCCAGTTGTAGGCAGGCGCTTCAAAAGAGGCGACGCCGCCATTCTGGGCGCCAAAGCGATAGTTGGCCCCGACCTGGAACGTATGCCGCGACGTGTCGATATTGAGGGCGCCATCCGGCAAACCGAACTCGGAAAGCAGATCATCATTGGTACCGAAGCGGGTATAGCGATATTCTGTCTTGATGGTCCAGTTGCTGTTGATGGCCGTTTCAACGCCGGCTCCGACGAAGTAACCGCTCTGGTCCCAATCCAGGTCAAAACCAGCGTTGGTGTCGAGTTCGTATTTCTGCCAGGAATAGCCGCCGAGCACATAGCCCAAAGTGTTCGGCGTGAACAGGTAACCGGCTCGCAAACCAGCGTCGAAGCCGTAGGTCTCTTGGACCGAAGCCTCTAGTCCAGCTACATCTAGCGTGGTTTCAATGTTGCCGATATGGGCGTCCAGGAGTCCGCCGATCAGGAAGCGCGGCGACACCATATAGTCGTATCCAACGGTCAGTTCACCGTATACGCCTTCACCACCAATGCCGTTCAACGAGAAGCCCGGAAGGAAGTCGCTGCTGAGCTCGTGGACATTGGCGCCGGCGCCAACGCCAAAGCCGACATAGATGCCACTCCAGTTGAAGGCCGACGTTTCGACCACCGGCACAAGCGCGTCGGCGGCATGAGAAGCCGATCCAAGCGCCAGAACGGAAACTGCGCCAAGAAGAAGAGATTTTGCGAATCGTTTGCTGGTCATTGCCCCTGCCTTTTGAAAAACCCGTCAGCCGTCTAGCACCTGCCCACGCCGGCGGATGTAACAAAAAAGCCACAGGAATGACACATTGCAAGCAAAACGGGTAAAGCCGGTCTGCTGAACGCAAACCGTGAAATTTTCTTGTGGAAAAAAAGAGCCGCCGGGGGCGTCGGCGGCTCTTTCGGGAGAGAATCAGCGGCGGGTTCAGGCGGCGAGAACGGCCTTCGGCTCGACCAACTCATAGCCGAGTGATTCGGCCACCGCGCGGTTGGTGATCTTGCCCTTGTGGACATTGAGGCCGTTGCGCAAATGATGATCGTCGACCAGCGCCTTCAGGCCTTTGTCGGCAAGCTGCAGGCCGTAATGCAGCGTCGCGTTGTTCAACGCCTGGGCCGAGGTGACCGGCACCGCGCCCGGCATGTTGGCGACGCAATAGTGAACGACGCCGTCGACCTCATAGGTCGGGTCGGCATGAGTTGTGGCGTGCGAGGTCTCGAAGCAGCCGCCCTGGTCGATGGCAACATCGACCAGCACCGAGCCCTTCTTCATTCCCGACAGCATTTCGCGCGAAACGAGTTTTGGCGCCGCGGCACCCGGGATCAGCACGGCGCCGACGACGATGTCGGCCGAAAAACATTCCTCTTCCAGCGCCTCGACCGTCGAGTAGCGGGTGTGGACGCGGCCGCCGAAGATATCGTCGAGCTGGCGCAGCCGCGGGATTGAGCGGTCGATGATGGTGACGTCGGCGCCAAGGCCGGCCGCCATCCGTGCGGCATGCAGGCCGACGACGCCGCCGCCGAGCACAGTGACCTTGCCAGGCAGCACGCCGGGCACGCCGCCGAGCAGAACGCCGCGGCCGCCATTGGCCTTCTGCAGCGCGGTGGCGCCGGCCTGGATCGACAGGCGGCCCGCGACTTCCGACATCGGCGCCAGCAGCGGCAGGCCGCCGCGGTCGTCGGTGACCGTCTCGTAGGCGATGGCCGTCACACCTGAGGCCAGCAGGCCCTTGGTCTGCTCCGGATCCGGAGCGAGATGGAGATAGGTGTAGAGGATCTGGCCGTCATGGAGCTGGACCCATTCGTTGGGCTGCGGCTCCTTGACCTTGACGATCATGTCGGACTTGGCAAACACGTCGGCGGCCGTCTTGGCGATGGTGGCGCCGGCGGCGCGATAGGCGTTGTCGTCGGCGCCGATGCCGGCGCCGGCGCCGGTCTCGACCAGCACTTCGTGGCCATGCGCGACATATTCGCGGACCGATCCCGGCGTCAGGCCGACGCGGTATTCGTGGTTCTTGATTTCCCGGGGGCAGCCGACGCGCATCTTCTTCTCCTCCTGATCCAGCCTTTTGAGGCATGTTCGCTGTTGAGAGACAGTGAACCACGAATCGTCGCGTAGGTGTTTGCGAATGCGCTTGCGCAAGACGGCACGGTTCGATAATCGTTGCGCAAAACAGCAGGATTGTCGCAGGAATCCCGAAGAATGCCGCTCGACAGGATTGATATCGCCATCCTCGAAACGTTGCAACGAGATGGGCGAATACCCAACGCGGCGCTTGCCGAGAAGGTCGGCCTGTCGCAGTCGGCCTGCTCGCGGCGGCTCGACAATCTGGAGAAATCCGGGACCATCCGCGGCTACCACGCCCGGCTTTCCAATGCCGCGCTTGGCCACCAGATGACGGCGATCGTGCATATATCGCTGTCGGGGCAATTCGAGAAGACACTGTCGGATTTCGAGGCGGCGATAAAGCGCTGCCCGAATGTGTTGTCCTGCCACCTGATGTCGGGCGAATACGATTATATCCTGCGCATCGCGGCAAAGGATCTCGTCGACTATGAGCGCATCCACAAGGAATGGCTGTCGGCGATGCCGCATGTGACGAAGATCAACTCGTCGTTCGCCTTGCGCGAGATCGTCGACCGGACGGCGGTCGGGATGAAGCCGGAACTTGCCTAGGCTTTGAAAGCCTCCGTTACCACCCGGTCCATCGGGATGTCATGCGGCTGCGGGTAGATGGTGGCGATGCGCTGCAGTTCGTAGCCGACACCGATGACCAGCGGCTTGAACGGCATCGCCGCCAGCGTGCGGTCGAAGAAGCCGCCGCCATAGCCCAGCCGATACTGTCTCGGATCGATGCCGACGACAGGCGAGATGACGATGTCGGGCAGCACCGGATCGCCTCCAGCCGGGATCGGGATGTTCCAGACACCCTTTTCAAGCCGGTCGCCCGGTGCGTAGGCGCGAAAGATAAGCGGGCGGGCTTTTTCGACGACAACAGGCAGTGCGGTACGGCCGCCGCGCTCATTGACGGAAGCTATCCAGGCCCGCAAATCCGGCTCGCCGCGGAACGGCCAGTAGAGGCTGACCATGCGGCCGGCAATGTCGCCGATCACCGCGTCGAGGTTTTCGCCGATGCGCTGCGACATTGCCGTCCGCACGTCAGCCGGGACAGCGAGGCGCGCCGCAATCAGCCGCTCGCGCTCGGCCTTGCGCCATCGTTTCACGTCGTTCCAGTCGGATAGGGGCGGCCGGAATTCCGGGTCGAGCTCGTGCATGAAGCAAGGCGGCGAGGAATATTGCCCCGGACCGTCGTCATGATCGCTAGCCAATTTTCACTCCTGTCATCTGCTTCGATGAAATTATACTCGGCGGCAGGATGGGGGCATGTACAACAGCGACATCTCAGGGCGGGCAGTCGGCAAAGTCGGATGTTGTTGCGGTGCACAAAAATAGCTACATCAGCCTTGACGAAATTGCTCTCCAGTCTGCTCTCGCGGCCAACGGCCCTCACGGCCCACCTGCTCTCCCGGCCAACCTGCTCCCGGAGTGAATGAATTGAACGAAACCAGACATCATGTCGTCGTCGTCGGGGCGGGCTTTGGGGGTCTCGAATTCACCCGCGCGCTTGACGGTGCGCCGGTGCGCATCACCATGATCGACAAGCGCAACCATCATCTTTTCCAGCCGCTGCTCTATCAGGTGGCGACCACGGCGCTGGCGACCTCGGAAGTCGCCTGGCCGATCCGCCATCTCCTGCGCAAGCGCAAGGATGTGACGACACTGCTGGCCACCGTCAGCGGCGTCGACCGCGCCGGCAGAAACGTGCTGCTCGATGATGGCGGCGCGGTTGGATACGACACGCTGCTGCTGGCCACCGGCGCCCGCCACGCCTATTTCGGCCATGACGAGTGGGAGAATTTCGCACCGGGGCTGAAGACGCTGGAGGACGCCACCACCATTCGACGGCGCATCCTGCTTGCCTTCGAGCAGGCCGAGCGGGAGACCGATCCCGCCAAGCGCCAGGCGCTGCTGACACTGGCGATCGTCGGTGGCGGACCGACCGGCGTGGAACTGGCCGGCACCATTGTCGAACTGGCGCACGAGATGCTGCGCGGCGAGTTCCGCAACATCGATACGCGGCAGACGCGCGTGGTGCTGATCGAGGCCGGTGACCGTATCCTCCCCAATTTCGCGCCGGAACTCTCCGACTATGCCAGCAAGGCGCTCGAGCGGCTTGGCGTGACGGTCGAACTCGGTCGGCCGGTGACACGTTGCGACGCGGAGGGTGTCGTCTTCGGTGAAACGCATCTGCCGGCCAGGACTATCCTGTGGGCAGCAGGCGTCGCCGCTTCGCCGGCCGCCGAATGGCTGGGGGCGGCAGCGGACCGCGCCGGCAGGGTGCTGGTCGAGCCCGATCTGACCGTGCCGGGCAGCCCAGAAATTTTCGTCGTCGGTGACGCTGCACACGTCCTGCGGCCGGATGGCCGCATGGTGCCCGGCGTGGCACCGGCCGCCAAGCAGCAGGGCCGGCATGTCGCCGCGACGATCAAGGCCCGGCTTGCCGGCGACGCAGCCCCGCGGCCTTTCCGCTACAGGCATGACGGCGACCTGGCGACGATCGGCAAGCGCGCCGCCGCGATCGATTTCGGCTGGATCAAGCTCACCGGCCGGCTGGCCTGGTGGCTTTGGGGCCTGGCGCACATCTATTTCCTGATCGGCTTCCGTAACCGGCTTGCGGTTTCGCTGAGCTGGCTATGGATCTACTTGACAGGGCAGCGCAGCGCGCGGCTGATCACCCAAGGCGACGATGACAGGCGCTGACGTTTCCGCCCGCGCACATGCATCCGCACGTCATCTGTTCCCGTATGGACTCGACCGGATTCAGGCGCGAAGCTCTGCTTCGGTCAGGACTTGGCACGCTGTTGAAGGCTGGCACGCCATTGAACAGCAGCCAGCTCGAACCGCATCATCGACTTGATGTTCGACGGAGAACCAATTGATCCCATGCGGAAATTAGTCGTCGCCACCCTAAGTCCTGTAAACCACCTGGCGGACATCGATGTAGCTGGCGCGGAAGCCGGCTTCGCAATAATGCAGGTAAAACTCCCAGAGCTTCTTGAAGCGGTCGTCGAAACCGAGCGGGACGATCTTTTCCCATGACCCACAAAAACGGTGGCGCCATTCGGCGAGCGTGCGGGCATAGTCGTCCGGGAAAATGCGCTCGCGCAGATGAGCAAGGCCATGGTCTTTACCGAGCGTTTTCAGGATCGACGGCGTCGGCAGCATGCCGCCCGGGAAGACGTAACGCTGGATGAAATCCGGCCGGCCGCGATAGGTGTCGTAGGCTTTCTCGTTGATGGTGATGATCTGCAGGCCGGCGGTGCCGCCAGGTCGCAGGCAATCCCTCATCTTGCCGAAAAACACGGGCCAGTACTTTTCGCCGACCGCCTCGAACATCTCGATCGAGGCGATGCGGTCGTAGGAACCGGTTTCGTCGCGGTAGTCCTGCAGCTTGATGTCGATCTTGTCGGCAAATCCAGCCTTCTGGACGCGTGCTCTGGCGAAATCATGCTGCTCGCGGCTGATCGTCAGCCCGGTGACGCGGCAGCCGATCTCGCGCGCCGCGAATTCGGCAAAGCCGCCCCAGCCGCAACCGATTTCAAGCACGTGGTCGTTCGCGCCGATGCCCGTGTCCTTGGCCAGCGCGCGATATTTGGCGGCTTGCGCGCTTTCCAGATCGTTGGCGCCAGCCGCATAGAGCGCCGACGAATAGGTCATGCTCGGATCCAGCCATTCCTTGTAAAAGGCGTTGCCGAGATCGTAATGCGCCGAAATGTTGCGCTTCGAGCCGGTGCGAGTGTTTTGGTTGAACCAGTGGCGGACACGCTGGACGGCGTTGATCAACCAGCTGGCGCCGCCGGCGATGCGCTCTCCGATTTCTGAATTGACGACGAACAGTTCCAGGAAACTGGTCACATCGGGACTGTCCCAATCGCCGTCGATGTAGGATTCGGCGATGCCGATGGTGCCGCCGGTGAAGGCGCGGCCGGGCAAGCGCCAGTTCTTGAGCACCAGTTCGGCGTCCGGACCCGGGCCCTTGCCGCCGACGAGGACGGCGCGGCCGTCCGGCATCCTCACCTTGAGCGAGCCACGCGGCAGGTTCATCGCCGCCGACAGCACCATGCGCGCCTTGGCCGGCAGGCCTTTGACGGTCTCGGCGAAATTGAATTCGTCCAACTTGACCGCGTCGCCCGACGCAACGCTGGTGTCTTCCTTGTGAGCCATGTCACGCCCCCGGGACTTCTGCGGCGCCGGCGCAAAATCGCCGGTTTCCAACTCTCTCGCAGTTCATCGGCAGGGCGCGAACGCCGCTTCCCGATGAATTCCCGCGCAATCTTTCACGTCATCAAGGGGAACTTCAAGAGCCAAGGCAAGCGAGCACGGATCATGGAAAGATTTTGGGGGAGGGCGCTGATCAACGCCGGAATCACTATGGTTGCAGCCACCCGGATGCAGTAGTTTTAGCCATGCGTTATGTCATCGTCATCTGCGCCGTCACGTTCTTCCTGATCTGGGACGGGCTCTACAATCAGGGCAGCTATCTCGACACCACGGTCAGGGAGATTAACCGCATCGTGCGCTACATCACCAGCATGATGTAGGTTTCCTCGCCTTCGACCCAACGCGTTGTTGCCGCGACATCGTTGCCGGTTGACGCAATCGTGTTGCCCACACAAAACATGGCTGCACATCGATCGAGGGGGCTGGGGTTGATCCGGCATATCGTTTTCTTCAGCGCACGGCACAAAGAGGACGTCGAGGCCGTACGCACGGGCTTGCTGGCGCTGGGCAACATCCCCCATTCCCGTCTGTTCGAGGTGACGCTCAACAGCAAGGTCGACCCGCTTTCGGACGAGATCGACGTGGTCGTTTATGCCGAGTTCGAGGATGACGCCGCTCTGGCCGCGTACAAGGCGCATCCGCTCTATGCCGAGACGACCAGCCAGGTCAAACCGCTGCGTGAATTGCGCTATTCGGCGGACATCGTGGCTGCGACTTGAAGGGAAACTGACCGAAGCAGGAGCGCACCCATCTGCGGCCGTTGGTTCGGTCGGATCAGCGCCCTGCCGCTTTCGCGCGTCGCCAAGGCAGCGTGGCCAAGAACAGCCATCGCGACGACCGCTGCCGCTATATGAAATCCCTGCGCGTCAGGCGAGGGCTCTTGAACCAACTTCCGGAATGATGCACACCGCGCCGGCATGATCGAGACGATGCCAGCACGCCCTCATTCGCCCGGCGCTTATCCGCCCGGCCCCTGTCCGCTTGACCATCTTGTCCTGCCGACCGCGAGCCTCGACGTGGCACGGGCGCGGCTGGCTTCGCTTGGCTTTGTCGGGGCGCCGACCGGCATCCATCCTTTCGGCACGGAAAACTGCTGCGTCTTCCTTGAGGACGGCACCTATCTCGAGTTGCTGGCAGTGGGCAATGCGCAAGCGGCGGCGAAAGCGATCGCCGACGGTAACGCCTTCGTCGCGCGCGATCGCGCCTATCGCGACAGCTGCGGCAATGAGGGATTTTCCGCCCTTGTCCTGGGCACCCAAAGTGCGGATGCCGACCACGCACGCTATGTCGAAGCCGGCCTGTCGGCTGGAGACATGCTGAGCTTTTCGCGCACCTTCACCGACGCGGCGGGAAACAGCGACACGGCATCGTTCAAACTGGCCTTCGCCTCCGGCACCGGGGCGACGGACGCATTCCTGTTTGCCTGCGAGCGGATCAATGCGCCGAAAGTGGACCGCAGCGCGTTGCAGGTCCACGCCAATGGCGCAAACGGCATTGTCGAGGTCGTGGCGGTCAGCACCGAGCCATCCGAACAGCGCCGATTGATTTCGATCGCGACGCACAGTCCGGCGACCGTGCCGGGGAGCAGCACTGCGTTTGAGCTGCCGAACGCGACCTTGACCCTCCTTGACCCCGTCGCTTTCGAATCGCGCTTCGGCATACCTGCCGGCGCGCCATCGGAACTCCGCTTCGCGGCGATCGTCTTTTCAGTTGGTTCCGCCGACACGGTCGCCAAGCTGCTTGCAGCAAGTTCCGTAGAACATGACTTACGCGGCGATGATATTGTCGTGTGGCCGGTATCCGGGCAGGGTGCGGCCTTCGTTTTCCAGGAGAAAGCATGAGCAAGCCCAATTCGTCCGTAACCGTCGGCAATGTCGTCTTCGGCAACAGCGCGCCGCTGTCGCTGATTGCCGGCCCGTGCCAGCTTGAATCGCGCCAGCACGCCTTCGACATGGCTGGCGCGCTGAAGGAACTGACCGAGAAGCTCGGGCTGGGCCTCGTCTACAAGACCAGTTACGACAAGGCCAACCGCACCTCGCTTGGCGGCACGCGCGGCGCCGGGCTCGATGCGGCGCTGCCCGTCTTCGACGATTTGCGCAAGGCGTTTTCGCTGCCGATCCTGACCGATATCCACACCGAGGAACAGTGCGCGCTCGTGGCGCCGCATGTCGATATCCTGCAGATTCCGGCTTTCCTCAGCCGCCAGACCGATCTGCTGATCGCGGCGGCAAGAACCGGCAAGGTCGTCAATGTGAAGAAGGGCCAGTTCCTCGCGCCGTGGGACATGAAGAACGTCGTCGCCAAGGTCACCGGTTCCGGCAACGCCAATGTGCTGGTCACCGAGCGCGGCGCGTCCTTCGGCTACAACACGCTGGTGTCCGATATGCGCGCCCTGCCGATCATGGCCGAGATCGGCGCGCCGGTGATTTTCGACGCCACGCATTCGGTGCAGCAGCCGGGCGGGCAGGGCGGCTCGTCAGGCGGCGATCGGCGCTTCGTCGAGACGCTGGCGCGCGCCGCGGTTGCGGTCGGTGTCGCCGGCGTCTTCATCGAGACGCATCAGGATCCCGACAACGCCCCCTCCGACGGTCCCAACATGGTGCCGCTGAAGGACCTTCGGGCGCTGCTTGAAAGGCTGATGGCATTCGATCGCGTCGCCAAGGGCTGAGCAAGTTCAGCGGCCCAGCCCTAAGTCCGACCCGAAACTTGTGATCAACAGGCGCCGGTTGTACGCTGCCCAGGCAACCGAGTGCCTTGGAGGACGAAGCCATGTCCGTCGCCCGCGTCACCGAAATCACATCATCGTCGAATAAGAGCTTTCAGGACGCCATCGAACAGGGGATTGCCCGCGCGGCAAAGACATTGAAAAACGTCGAAGGCGCCTGGATCCAGGACCAGAAGGTCGTCGTCGAGAACGGCACGATCTCCGCCTACCGCGTCAACATGAAGGTCACCTTCATCCTCGCTGAGTGATCAGCCCTGCACGTATGACCGCGTCCATAAAAGTCTGGAACCTTCGCAGCCCTCTCCTCATTGTCGAAGCTGAAGTGAACGACAAAAGGAGCACATCATGACAACCCAGACAGGACACACTGAAGCCATCGCTGCCTCGCGGGTGATCGGCACTTCCGTCTACAACACGGAAGGCACGCACATCGGCGACATCGAGGATGTCATGCTCGACAAATTGTCGAATGGAATCATGTTTGCCGTGATCGGCTTTGGCGGATTTCTCGGCATCGGCGAGAAATACCACGCCATTCCGTGGGCGAGCCTCGACTATGACGAGAACAAGGGCGGCTATGTCGTGCCGTTCACCAAGGAGCAACTGAAGGCAGCTCCCGCCTATTCGATCAACGAATTGACGGGCGCCGACGGCGAGGCCGCGCGTGATGCTTCATACAGTTACTACAGGGTAGAGCCTTATTGGCATTGATCTTGCTCTGCCGGAATCAAAAGGCCCCCGGTTGAACCGGGGGCCTTTTTTGCAGGATATCTACTCCGCTGCAATGGTCGACAACTCTACCGCGCCCTGTTGAGGCTGCTGAGTGTCACACGACGTCAAAAACGCCGCCGCGATCAGGAACAAACTCACAATACCGCTCAACTGAGACATGGCGAAACTCCTCCTGTTTCGCCCCGCGCAGCTGTGAGCATAAACCAGAAAGCCGCATGCCGCCAAGGCCTATGACCGACATGACTTATGATGACAGCAATTTGTGCTTCGTGATTCGATGTGGCGGAAGTGGCGGCACTATTTGCGGACGCCCCGATTGCGTTTTGCGGCACTTTGGCTAAGACGTGCGCGACGCTTCGTCAGATCAATCGGGGACATCGCAATGACTGCCATCATCGACATTGTCGGGCGCGAAATCCTGGACAGCCGCGGAAACCCGACCGTCGAGGTCGACGTCGTGCTCGAAGACGGCTCGATGGGCCGCGCTGCGGTGCCTTCCGGCGCCTCGACCGGCGCGCATGAGGCGGTCGAGCTGCGCGACGGCGGCGCCCGCTACCTCGGCAAGGGCGTCCTGCGGGCGGTAGAGGCCGTCAATGGCGAGCTGTTCGAAGCTATCGGCGGGATGGAAGCCGAGAACCAGATCCACATCGACCAGACCATGATCGAGCTCGACGGCACACCCAACAAGAGCCGCCTCGGCGCCAATGCGATCCTTGGCGTGTCGCTGGCGGTGGCCAAGGCTGCGGCGGAGGCGGCTGGCCTGCCGCTCTACCGCTATGTCGGTGGCACCAAGGCGCATGTGCTTCCGGTGCCGATGATGAACATCATCAACGGTGGCGCCCATGCCGACAACCCGATCGATTTCCAGGAATTCATGATCCTGCCGATTGGTGCGCCGACACTGCGTGACGGCGTGCGCTGGGGTTCGGAAATTTTCCATACGCTGAGGAAGCGGCTGAAGGACGCCGGCCACAACACCAATGTCGGCGACGAGGGTGGCTTCGCTCCTAACTTGAAAAGCGCGCCCGCAGCGCTCGATTTCATCATGGAATCGATCGAGAAGGCCGGCTTCAAGCCGGGCGAAGAGGTTGCGCTCGGCCTCGACTGCGCCGCGACCGAATTCTTCAAGGACGGCAACTACGTCTATGAAGGCGAGAAAAAGACCCGCGATCCGAAGACCCAGGCCAAGTATCTGGCCAGGCTCGCCGCGGACTATCCGATCATCACCATCGAGGATGGGCTGGCCGAAGACGACTGGGACGGCTGGAAAACGCTGACCGACCTCATCGGCAACAAGACCCAGCTGGTCGGCGACGATCTGTTCGTCACCAATACGGCCCGGCTGCGCGACGGTATCCGCATGGGCGTCGCCAATTCTATCCTGGTCAAGGTCAACCAGATCGGCTCACTGACCGAAACGCTCGATGCCGTCGAGACCGCGCACAAGGCCGGCTACACCGCGGTCATGTCGCACCGCTCGGGCGAAACCGAAGATTCGACCATCGCCGATCTCGCCGTCGCCACCAATTGCGGGCAGATCAAGACGGGTTCGCTGTCGCGGTCGGATCGCATGGCCAAGTACAATCAGCTCATCCGCATCGAGGAAGAGCTCGGCAAGCAGGCGCTCTACGCCGGCAAGTCGATCGTGAAGGGCTGAGCCGCAGAAAATCCTAAAACCCAGAAAATCCGAAAACGAAAGGGCGGGGCATTCTCGCCTTTTTTGTTTCAACACCGCCAGATCCGGTCGTCCGTAACCGTCCATTAAGCACAATCGGGCGAGAAAGGGCTAGGTCGCAGAGTGGTTAGAGCGCCCTTTGCGCGTCCAGGCGCGCGCGGTGCTCTAAGGGATTTGGGTCATGTGGACACGTCAGCACAAGCAGAGAAATACCGGTCGGCTGATCATCCCCTCGCTCTGCGTGGCGTTCCTCGCCTATTTCGGCTTTCATGCCTACCACGGCGAATTCGGCATCTATTCCAAATACCGGTTGCAAGCCGAAGCAGTCGACCTGCAAGGTAAGCTCGATGCCGTCAAGGCGCGCCGGCTCGATCTGCAGCGGCGTGTTCAGCTCATGCATCAGGGCACGCTGGAGAAGGACATGCTCGACGAGCAGGCGCGCAAGGCGCTCAATGTGTCCCACGCCGACGAAATCACCATCATGCTACCGGCCACGGCAAGATAACCAAATTCAAGTTAATCGCCGATATTTTCAACGATTTTAATCGCTTAGACGCATGTCAGCCATGCATTTTTCGGCATGGCGAAACGCTTTCTTGCGTGTTAGCCTTTGCCAAATCGGTGGGGAGAACTGATCTCCCTCAGTGTCCGCAAGAGACGCCAACAGGGAGTGATGCATGGCCACCGCCGCCAGAAAAGCGCCTGCCAAAACCAAACCCAAATCCGACGGCAGATCGGCAGGGCTTTCAGCCCCCAAACCTCTCGACTTCACCAAGGATGAGGAGCTTGACGCCTACCGGCGCATGCTGCTCATTCGCCGCTTCGAGGAAAAGGCCGGCCAGCTCTACGGCATGGGCTTCATCGGCGGCTTCTGCCACCTCTATATCGGCCAGGAAGCAGTTGTCACCGGCATGAAGATGGCGCTGATCGACGGCGACCAGATGATCACCGCCTATCGCGACCATGGTCACATGCTGGCGATGGAACTGTCGCCGCGCGGCGTCATGGCCGAATTGACCGGGCGCCGCGGCGGCCTGTCCAGGGGCAAGGGCGGCTCCATGCACATGTTCTCCAAGGAGAAGCATTTTTACGGCGGCCACGGCATTGTCGGCGCGCAGGTTTCGCTCGGCACCGGCCTCGCCTTCGCCAATCGCTATCGTGGCAACAACAATGTGACACTGACCTATTTCGGCGACGGCGCCGCCAATCAGGGCCAGGTATATGAAAGCTTCAACATGGCCTCGCTGTGGAAGCTGCCGGTGATTTTCATCATCGAGAACAACCGCTATGCCATGGGCACCTCGGTAACGCGTTCGTCGGCCGAGACGGATTTTTCGCACCGCGGCGCCTCCTTCAAGATCCCCGGCATCCAGGTCGATGGCATGGACGTCCGTGCAGTCAAGGCAGCCGGCGATCTCGCCACCGAATGGTGCCGTGACGGCAAGGGGCCGCTGATTCTCGAAATGCAGACCTATCGCTACCGCGGCCACTCGATGTCCGATCCGGCAAAATACCGCTCCAAGGAAGAAGTGCAGAAGATGCGCTCCGAGCGCGACCCGATCGAGCAGGTCAAGGCGCGCCTGCTCGACAAGAAGTGGGCTGATGAGGACGAGCTCAAAGCCGTCGACAAGGAGGTCCGCGACATTGTCGCCGACGCCGCCGAATTTGCCCAGAACGACGCAGAGCCGGATCCGTCCGAGCTCTGGACCGATATCGTACTATAACGAGAGGGCAAGGCCATGCCGATCGAAATTCTCATGCCCGCTCTCTCGCCGACTATGGAAGAGGGCAATGTTTCCAAATGGTTGAAGAAAGAGGGCGATAAGGTTGTCGCTGGTGATGTCATCGCCGAGATCGAAACCGATAAGGCGACGATGGAAGTCGAGGCCGTCGACGAAGGCACGCTAGCCAAGATCGTGGTTCCTGCCGGCACCGAAGGTGTCAAGGTCAACACGCTGATCGCCGTGCTCGCCGTTGATGGTGAAGACGTCGACAAGGCAGGCGAAGGCATCGGCGAGGAACCTGCCAAGGCGGAAACTGCAGCGCCAGCGCCTGCTGCGGCCAAAAGCGAGGGCGCAGCACCTGTCGCCGCGGCGCCGAGAACCGAAATCGCCGCCGATCCCGACATCCCGGCCGGCACGGAGATGGTCTCGACCACGGTGCGCGAAGCGCTGCGTGACGCGATGGCCGAGGAAATGCGCCGTGACGCAGACGTCTTCGTGATGGGCGAGGAGGTCGCCGAGTACCAGGGCGCTTACAAGATCACGCAAGGGCTGCTGCAGGAATTCGGGGCGCGTCGCGTCGTCGACACACCGATCACCGAGCACGGTTTTGCCGGCGTCGGTGTTGGCGCGGCGATGGCCGGCCTGAGGCCGATCGTCGAGTTCATGACCTTCAACTTCGCCATGCAGGCGATCGACCATATCATCAACTCCGCCGCCAAGACGCTCTACATGTCCGGCGGCCAGATGGGCGCGCCCATCGTCTTCCGCGGGCCAAACGGCGCGGCCGCCCGCGTCGCCGCCCAGCATTCGCAGTGCTATGCCGCCTGGTACAGCCACATTCCCGGCCTCAAAGTGGTGATGCCCTACACCGCCGCCGACGCCAAGGGATTGCTGAAGGCCGCGATCCGCGACCCGAACCCGGTCATCTTCCTCGAGAACGAAATCCTCTACGGCCAGTCCTTCGATGTGCCGAAGATCGACGATTTCGTGCTGCCGATCGGCAAGGCGCGCATCCACAAGTCGGGCAAGGATGTCACCATCGTCTCTTTCGGCATCGGCATGAGCTACACGGTGAAGGCAGAGGCCGAATTGCGTGGCATGGGCATCGATGCCGAGATCATCGACCTCAGGACCATCCGCCCTCTCGATTTCGACACCATCATCGCCTCGGTCAAGAAGACCAATCGTCTCGTGGTGGTGGAGGAAGGATTCCCGCAGAGCTCGGTCGGCGACCACATCGCCAGCCAGGTGTCGCAGCGCGCCTTCGATTTCCTCGACGCGCCGGTCATCACCATTGCCGGCAAGGACGTGCCGATGCCCTACGCGGCAAACCTCGAAAAGCTGGCATTGCCCAATGTCGCGGAAGTCATCGAGGCGGTGAAAGCCGTGACGTACCGGGGTTAACGAGATGTCGCGCGAACTAGAAGTTCCCGCGGTGGTCGTCGAGAACAGCGAATTCGATGAAATACTCCGCGTCTGGATTGGTTCGGACGCGGTCGTCACGATGCAAGACCTCTTTGGACCAAATGCTCACAACTGGGGCATGGTGCTCGCTGATGTCGGCATGCACATAGCCAGGATGAGACTGGAACAAGATGACATCCCTGAAATCGAGACGCTTCAGGCATTGGAAGAAGGCTATCGAGGCAGAATGTCGGAGCAGTTCAATATCCAGCACCGTTCACTAACCGGGCGGAACTGAGGAGGAAAAATGCCGATCAACATCACCATGCCGGCCCTGTCGCCCACGATGGAAGAGGGCAATCTTGCCAAGTGGCTGGTCAAGGAGGGCGACAAGGTTTCGCCGGGCGATGTGATCGCCGAGATCGAGACCGACAAGGCGACGATGGAAGTCGAAGCTGTCGATGAGGGCACGGTGGCCAAGCTGGTGGTTCCAGCCGGCACCGAAGGCGTCAAGGTCAACGCGCTGATCGCCGTGCTCGCCGCCGAAGGTGAAGATGCGGCGGCTGCCGCCAAGAGCGGTGACGGCGCTGCCGCTCCGGCAAAAGCCGAGGCAAAACAGGATAAGGCGCCAATCTCCCCACCCGTGGGGGAGATGTCGACGAAGTCGACAGAGGGGGGCGCTGTCCCGCCAGCGGCGAGGAACGAAGCGCCCCCCTCTGGCCTGCCGGCCATCTCCCCCACAAGGGGGGAGATCAGCCAGTCGGACGGTCGCACCTTCGCCTCGCCGCTGGCCCGTCGCATCGCCCGGGAAGCCGGTGTCGATGTCTCCGCGGTGACCGGCTCCGGCCCGCATGGCCGCGTGGTCAAGGCCGATGTCGACGCAGCGATTTCCAGCGGCGGCGCCAAGGCGGCACCCGCCGCGAAAGCCGCACCTGCCGGCGCTCCGGCTCCGGCGGCCGCAGCCAAGCCAATGTCGGACGACCAGGTGCTGAAACTGTTTGCCGACGGCTCTTACGAGCTTGTCCCGCATGACAACATGCGCAAGACCATTGCGCGCCGGCTGGTCGAGGCCACGACCACCATCCCGCATTTCTACCTGACGCTCGACTGCGAGCTTGATGCGCTCCTGGCCCTGCGCACGCAGCTCAATGCGGCCGCCCCGGTGAAGAAGACCGACAAGGGTGAGGCGCCGGCCTACAAGCTGTCGGTCAACGACATGGTCATCAAAGCGATGGCAATGGCGCTGATGGCGGTGCCGGATGCCAATGCGTCATGGACCGAGAGCGCCATGGTCAAGCACAAGCATGCCGACGTCGGTGTCGCCGTGTCGATCCCCGGCGGGCTGATCACGCCGATCATCCGGCGTGCCGACGAAAAGACGCTGTCGGTCATCTCCAACGAGATGAAGGATCTTGCCAGCCGCGCGCGCAGCCGCAAGCTGAAGCCGGAAGAATACCAGGGCGGCACCACTGCGGTGTCCAATCTCGGCATGTTCGGCATCAAGGACTTTGCCGCCGTCATCAACCCGCCGCATGCGACGATCCTGGCGGTCGGCGCCGGCGAGGCGCGCGCGGTGGTCAAGAACAGTGAGATCAACATCGCTACAATCATGTCAGTCACTCTGTCGACCGATCACCGCGCCGTCGACGGCGCGCTCGGCGCCGAACTGCTCGGCGCCTTCAAGCGCATGATCGAAAACCCGATGGGCATGCTGGTCTAGAAGGGAAACAAGGCGGTGCGGAAAAACTCTTCACCAGCCTTTTTGCCTTCAGCCTTTCCAGCGTTGCAACGATCGTCGTGCATTGGCTGTTCGTGGGTTGGCGGGTGAGGGGCGCGCAGGCAGATTTCGACCGGAGTGGGGCAAACGCATGAAAACAGTCCTTTGCTACGGCGATTCGCTGACCTGGGGCTATGATGCGGCAAGTCTGGATCGCCACCCGCTCAACGACCGCTGGCCGAGTGTGCTGCAGGCGACGTTGGGAGCCAGCGTCGAGGTCATCGCCGAAGGCTTGAACGGCCGCACAACGGCTTTCGACGACCATTTGGCCGGCGCCGACCGTAACGGCGCAAGAGTGCTGCCGACGATCTTGATGACGCATGCGCCGATCGACCTGGTCATCATCATGCTCGGCGCCAACGACATGAAGCCGTGGATTCACGGCAATCCGGTCGCCGCCAGGCAAGGCATGCAGCGCCTGATCGACATCGTGCGCGGTCACGACTACCCGTTCGATTGGCCGTCGCCGCAAATCCTGATCGTCGCGCCGCCCGCCGTCAGCCGCACGGAAAACGCCGAATTCAAGGAAATGTTCGCCGGCGGCGATGAAGCGTCGAAGCGGCTGGCGCCACAATATTCCGTCCTTGCCGACGAGGTCGGCTGCGGCTTCTTCGATGCCGGCTCGGTGGCCGAGACCACGCCACTCGACGGCGTCCATCTCGACGCAGAGAACACGCGCAAAATCGGGCAGGCATTGGCGCCAATCGTGCGCGTCATGCTGGAACTCTAGAGAATCATGGGAGAAATCCGTGGCTGAGAACTACGACGTCATCATCATCGGCTCCGGTCCCGGCGGCTATGTCACGGCGGTGCGTTCCGCCCAACTCGGGTTCAAGACAGCGATCGTCGAGCGCGAGCATCTCGGCGGCATCTGCCTCAACTGGGGTTGCATCCCGACCAAGGCGCTGCTGCGTTCGGCCGAGATCATGCACTATTCGGATCATTTGAAGGACTACGGCTTGAAGATCGACGGCAAGGTCAGCGTCGATACCGCTGCCGTGGTCGACCGCTCGCGAAAGGTCTCGCTGCGGCTGAACGGCGGCGTCGCCTTCCTGATGAAGAAGAACAAGGTCGATGTCATCTGGGGCGAAGCCAAGCTGTCCAAGGCGGCTTCCGGCGACAGGCCGGGCGAGATTGTCGTGTCGAAATCGTCGAAGAAGCCGATGGAGCCACAGCCGCCGGCGCCCAAGGGCGTCAAGGGCGAGGGCACATACACTGCCAAGCACATCATCCTGGCGACCGGGGCCAGGCCGCGGGCGTTGCCCGGCATCGAGCCCGACGGCAAGCTGATCTGGACCTATTTCGAAGCGATGGTGCCGAAGGAGATGCCGAAATCGCTGCTGGTGATGGGTTCGGGCGCAATCGGCATCGAATTCGCCTCATTCTACCGCACCATGGGCGCGGAGGTGACGGTGGTAGAGTTGCTGCCGGCGGTGATGCCGGTCGAGGACGCAGAGGTCTCGAAATTCGCGCAAAAGCAGTTCGAGAAGCAAGGCATGAAGATCATCCTCTATGCCAAGGTCACCAAGGTCGAAAAAGCTGCGAACTCGGTAACCGCGCATGTCGAGATGAAGGACGGCAAGGTCGAGAAGATCACCGCCGACCGGATGATCTCGGCCGTCGGCGTGCAGGGCAATATCGAGAATCTCGGCCTCGAGGCGCTCGGCGTGAAGACCGAGCGCGGCTGCGTCGTCGTCGACGGCTACGGCAACACCAATGTGCCCGGCATCTATGCCATCGGCGACGTTGCCGGCCCGCCTATGCTCGCCCACAAGGCCGAGCATGAAGGCGTGGTCTGCGTGGAGAAGATCGCCAACGTCCCCGGCGTGCACGCCACTGACAAACTGAAAATTCCGGGCTGCACCTATTGCAACCCGCAGGTTGCTTCCGTCGGGTTGACCGAAGCGAAAGCCAAGGCCGAAGGCAAGGACATCCGCGTTGGCCGCTTCCAGTTCGCCGCCAACGGCAAGGCCATCGCGCTCGGCGAGGACCAGGGTTTCGTAAAAACCATCTTCGACAGGAAGACCGGGCAGTTGCTCGGCGCGCATATGGTCGGTGCCGAAGTGACCGAGCTGATCCAGGGCTTTGTCGTGGCGATGAACCTGGAGACCACCGAGGAAGAACTGATGCACACGATCTTCCCGCACCCGACGCTGTCGGAGATGATGAAGGAAAGCGTGCTCGACGCTTATGGCCGCGCGCTGAACGCGTGATAAATTGACCGCGTGAGACTCAAAAGGTGAGAGCCAAGGAACTCAACCGTAAGGTAATTCGTTTCCGCATGCATTTATCACCAGAGGAGAGGGCATATGGACGTGAATGGCGTGGGCTGGATCGCAGCCATCATCATCGGCGGACTGGCAGGCTGGCTTGCCGAGATGTTCATGAAAAGCAACATGGGCATCTTGATGAACATCGTTCTGGGCATCGTCGGCGCGATCGTGCTGAATGCCATCCTGCAGGCGCTCAACATCGGCGCCTTCGGCACCGGCTGGATCGCCTATCTGATCACCGGTTTCGTTGGCGCCTGCCTGCTGATCTTGGCAGGGCGCATGGTGCGCCGTTAGTTGTTGAACTCTTGCCATGCGAAAACGGCTGTGGCGGCATGCGTCGCCGCGGCCTTTTTCTTTGCCGCGAAAAGTCCTAGATGACTTGTGAAGCGAACGCCGGAAGGCGATCGCGAATGAACTGGATTTCTGATGGTCACCGTCCTCGACACGATCGCCAATGCGCCGCGCCTGCGGCATCCTGAAAAGGCGCACAAGCCTGACCAGGATGTGCTGCGCAAGCCCGACTGGATCCGCGTCAAGGCGCCGATGTCGAAAGGCTATGCCGAGACGCGCGACATCGTGAAGTCGCACAGGCTGGTGACGGTGTGCGAAGAGGCCGGGTGTCCCAATATCGGTGAGTGCTGGGAGAAGAAGCACGCCACCTTCATGATCATGGGCGAGATCTGCACGCGCGCCTGCGCCTTCTGCAACGTCGCCACCGGCATTCCGACCGCGCTCGATCCCGATGAACCGGCGCGCATCGCCCACGCCGTCAAGCAAATGTGTCTAACCCATGTCGTCATCACCTCAGTCGACCGCGACGATCTCGCCGATGGCGGCGCTCAGCACTTTGCCGAGGTCATCGGCGCCATCAGGGCGGCAACGCCTTCGACGACGATCGAAATCCTGACGCCCGACTTCCTGCGCAAGGACGGCGCGCTGGAGATCGTGGTGGCGGCCAAGCCAGATGTGTTCAACCACAATCTGGAGACCGTTCCGTCGAACTATCTGACGGTCCGGCCGGGCGCCCGCTATTTCCATTCGATCAGGCTGCTGCAGCGGGTCAAGGAACTCGATCCCTCGATCTTCACCAAATCCGGCATCATGGTTGGCCTTGGCGAGGAGCGGAACGAGATCCTGCAATTGATGGACGATCTGCGTTCGGCCAATGTCGACTTCATGACCATCGGTCAGTATCTGCAGCCATCGAAAAAGCACCATCCGGTGATCCGTTTCGTCACGCCGGAGGAATTCAAGTCTTTTGAGACGATCGGCAAGACCAAGGGCTTCCTGCTGGTGGCATCGAGCCCGTTGACGCGTTCGTCGCATCACGCCGGCGACGATTTCGCCAAGCTGCGCGCGGCACGGGAAGCGTTTCTCAAGAAGTCCGCCTAACACACTGGTTTCATGCCACAATTCGAAGCCCATCGCCGCGTTGCGCATACGCCGGAACAGATGTTCGCTCTGGTCGCCGATGTCGAATCCTATCCGCAATTCCTGCCGCTTTGCGAGGCGCTGACGGTTCGCTCGCGCAAGGAACGCGACGGACGCACCCTCCTCGTCGCCGACATGAGCATTGGCTACAAGGCGATCCGCGAGACTTTCACCACGCAGGTGCTGCTAAAGCCTGACGAGAAGGCCATCGACGTCAAATACATCGACGGTCCGTTCAAATATCTGAGCAATGCCTGGCGTTTCGAGCCGGCCGACGGCGGCTGCAATGTCTGCTTCTTCATCGACTACGAATTCAAGAGTCGTATTCTGGGTGCGGTGATGGGAGCGATGTTCGATCGCGCCTTCCGCATGTTTTCCGAGGCGTTCGAGAAGCGCGCCGACGTCATCTATGGCGCAGCGCCGGCAGCCTGATCGGCGGCGAGCGCGCGCAAGCCCAGTTCAAGCGCGTGTCTGACGGTCTCCCGGCGGATGAACTTGCGGCCTTTGTCGTCAAACAACTGGCATTCGCTGACGACCGGCCGGCCGGTCAAGGCGATACCGAACCAGACCAGGCCGACGGGCTTTTCCGTCGAGCCGCCGCCCGGACCGGCAATGCCGGTGACGGCAAGGGTCAGCCCGGCGCGCGAATGGGCCAAGGCGCCGGCTGCCATCTCGACCGCCGTTTCCCGTGAGACCGCGCCGTGCGCCTTGAGCGTGGCGGCGGAAACGCCGAGCATTTCCGTCTTGGCCTCGTTGGAATAGGTGATGAAACCCCGGTCGACCACCGTCGATGAGCCGGCGATGTCGGTCAAGGCGGCGATGATCAAGCCGCCGGTGCAGCTCTCGGCCGTCGCCAGCATGATGCCGCGCTGTTGGCAGGCTTGAAGCAGGGCATCTGCGAGATCGCTGTTGCTCATTCGGGGACATCACCTGGAAACACGACGCTGGCGGTGGCGATGGCGGCTATGCCTTCCTCGCGTCCGACAAAGCCGAGCTTTTCGTTGGTCGTCGCCTTGATCGAGATGCGGTCCCGGGAAATCGCCAGCATTGCCGAAAGGATTTCGGTCATTGCTTCGCGATGCGGGCCGACGCGCGGCGCCTCGCAGATCAGCGTGATGTCGGCGTTGGCGATACGCCCGCCGCGCGCGCGCACCAATCCTGCCGCATGCTCGACGAAGATCCGCGAGGCCACGCCTTTCCACTGCGGGTCCGATGGCGGGAAATGCGTGCCGATGTCGCCCGCACCGCAAGTGGCGAGCAGCGCGTCGGTCAAGGCGTGCAGGCCGACATCGGCATCCGAATGGCCGGACAGTTTCTTGTCGTGCGGGATCGAGACGCCGCACAGGACGACATGGTCGCCGGGCTCGAAGGCATGGACGTCGTAGCCATTGCCGGTGCGGATGTCCGGAAAACGCGGCCGTTCGCCGGAAAGCCGCTGATCCGCCATCGAGATATCCCTTGCCCAGGTGAGTTTGACATTGTCCGGCGAGCCCGGGACGATTTTCACCGGAATATTCGCCCATTCGGCAATCGCGGCATCGTCGGTGAAGTCCGCCTTGCCCAGATGATGGGCCTTTTCATGGGCGGCCAGGATCGGCCAGAACGGGAAGCCCTGCGGCGTCTGGGCGGCATGAAGCCCGTTCCTGGAAACCGTCTCGCCGATCATGCCGGCGGCCGATTCGCGTTTCAGCGTATCGGCGACGGGCAGGGCAGGCAGCGCTGCCTGGCGCTCGCCGATGGCGGCGATCGTGCGGTCTATCAATTCCGCGTCGACGAACGGGCGGACGGCATCATGGACCAGAACCCGGCGCGGCGCATGGCCTCTCAGCGCCAGCAATCCGAGCCGGACGGAGTCCTGCCTGGACGCGCCACCGGTCACCGTGACCACCCGATCGGCGTTGGCGCCGGCGGCGCTGCGAAAAAGTCCGCTGTCGTCGGCATGAATGGCGACGACGACAGGACCGATTCCCGGATGCGCCAAAAACACGTCCAATGTGCGCGCGATGACGGCACGGCCGCCGATCCTTTGGTATTGCTTCGGCCCGTCGGCCTGACCGGCGCGCGCGCCGCGGCCGGCGGCGACGATAACGACGGCAACCTTGTCGTCCGCAGCCAAAGCCTGCTTTTCGCTTGCGTCTGTCATGCCGAGACGCTTAGCGCATCATCCCAAAAAGTGGAATCGCTTTTCGGAAGAGATCATGCGCAGATGCAAAGTGCCAATAGCCTCCCCAACACGCACCGCACTTTGGCTAGTGCCAGCATTTTCCCAAATGCGCCTTAATGCGACGTCATTGCGCGTTGCACATTGCCGCCATTCTGGCTAGTGAATGTGCAGCTATTAAAAATGCTTGGTTTTTGTGCATGCTTGACCTGACCAAATTGGCATCTCCGCTGGATGTGGGTCGTGTGAGAATCCGCAATCGCGCTTTTCTCGCGCCCATGTCGGGCATAACAGATGAGCCGTTCCGGCAGCGTGCCTATGCGCATGGCGCCGGGTTGGTGGTGTCGGAGATGGTGGCGAGCGGCGAACTTGCCAGGGGCAGAGCCGGTTGCGGCCTGCGCATCCGCCATTCCGGGCTGCCGGTGCACATGGTCCAGCTTGCCGGCCGTGAGGCGGTGCATATGGCAGAGGGCGCCCGTATAGCCGCGGGCGAGGGCGCCGACATCATCGACATCAACATGGGCTGCCCAGCCAAGAAGGTGACGGGCGGCTATGCCGGTTCGGCGCTGATGCGCGATCTCGATCACGCTTTGTCGCTGATCGAGGCGGTGGTCGGCGCCGTCGAGGTGCCGGTCACGGTCAAGATGCGGCTCGGCTGGGACGAAAGCGCGCTCAATGCGCCTGTTCTGGCGCGCCGCGCCGAGCAGGCGGGGGTTCAGATGGTGACGGTGCATGGCCGCACGCGCTGCGAGTTCTACCAGGGCAAGGCCAACTGGCGCGCCATCGCACGCATAAAGCAGGCCGTTTCGATCCCGGTCGTTGCCAATGGCGATGTCGGCTCGCCGGCGGAGGCAGCAATGATCCTCGACCAGTCGGGCGCCGACGCGGTGATGATCGGCCGCGCCCATTACGGCGCGCCCTGGACGGCAGGCAGCATCGCGGCAGCCGCGGCAAAAGAGATGACGCCCGGTGTGCCGGAAAGCCCGCAAGCGCTGGCCGACTACGTCGTTGCCCACTATCAGGACATGCTGTCGCTCTACGGCATCGAAAGCGGCGTGCGCCAGGCGCGCAAGCATCTTGGCTGGTATCTCGACCGCCACGCCGCTGGCGTCGTTGATGAGCAGCGAAGGGCCATCCTTACCTGCTTCGAGCCCGTCCGCGTCATTGCGGCGTTGCGCGAGGTGTTTTCAAGCGCTGCCGAGGCGATGAACCTGCGGAGCGCAGCATGAATGCCACCGTTGCACAGAACATGGACATGGCGGACGCCGCACACATCGTGCTCAACACCATCCGCCGCCCGGTGATCATGCTCGATGCGGAAGGATTCATCACCTTCGCCAACGCCGATGCCGAGGATTTCTTCCGCTCGAGCGCGACCATGCTCGCCCGCAACACATTATCCAAGCTCATTCCCTTCGGCAGCCCGTTGCTGACGCTTGTCGACCAGGTGCGCGAGCGCCGGGCACCCGTCAACGAATACCGGGTCGACGTGTCGTCGCCGCGCCTCGGCATCGAGAAGGTCGTGGATCTCTATGTCGCGCCGGTGTCGGAATTCCCGGGCTCCGTCGTGGTGATGTTCCAGGAACGGTCGATGGCCGACAAGATCGACCGGCAGATGACGCACCGCGGTGCGGCACGCTCGGTGACCGGCCTTGCCGCGATGCTTGCCCACGAGATCAAGAACCCGCTATCCGGCATCCGGGGCGCCGCCCAACTGCTCGAATTGTCGGCTTCCGACGAGGATCGCGCGCTGACCCGGCTGATCACCGACGAGACCGACCGCATCGTCTCGCTGGTCGATCGCATGGAGGTGTTTTCCGACGAGCGGCCCGTCGATCGCTATCCGGTCAACATCCATGTCGTGCTCGACCATGTGAAAGCGATTGCCAAGAACGGTTTTGCCAAGCGGATCAAGATATTGGAGGATTATGATCCATCATTGCCTCCGGTTTTCGCCAACCGCGACCAGCTCATCCAGGTGTTCCTCAACCTGGTCAAGAATGCGGCCGAGGCCATTGGCGGCGATCCGCAAGGCGAGATCACCCTGTCGACCGCGTTCCGGCCGGGCATCCGTGTTTCCGTTCCAGGATCGCAGGGCCGCGTGTCGCTGCCGCTGGAATTTTGCGTGCGCGACAACGGTTCTGGCGTCTCCGAAGATATCCTGCCGATCCTGTTCGACCCCTTCATCACCACCAAGCCGAACGGGTCGGGGCTTGGTCTGGCGCTGGTCGCAAAAATCGTCGGCGAGCATGGCGGCATCATCGAATGCGATTCGACGCCGCGCGCAACCACCTTCCGCATCCTGATGCCAGCCTGGAAGGAAACGCCGTTCGGCACTGACGACGATGGCGAAGGAGACCGCAAATGACGGTTCGCGGCAATATTCTCGTCGCCGACGACGATGCGGCCATCCGCACCGTCCTCAATCAGGCGCTTTCGCGCGTCGGCCATGAGGTGCGCGTGACGTCCAACGCCTCGACGCTGTGGCGCTGGGTGGCGGCGGGCGAGGGCGATCTCGTCATCACCGACGTGGTTATGCCCGACGAAAACGCCTTTGACATGCTGCCGCGCATCAAGAAGGCGCGACCGGAACTGCCCGTCATCGTCATGAGCGCCCAGAACACGTTCATGACCGCGATTCGCGCCTCCGAAACCGGCGCCTACGAATATCTGCCGAAACCGTTCGACCTGACCGAGCTTCTCAACATCGTCAACCGGGCGCTTTCCGAGCCCCGACGGCCGAAGATCGATGCGCGGGCGGACGAGCCGCCGGAAACCATGCCGCTAGTTGGCCGCTCGGCCGCCATGCAGGATATCTACCGCATGCTGGCGCGCATGATGCAGACCGACCTGACGGTGATGATTTCAGGCGAATCGGGCACCGGCAAGGAACTGGTCGCGCGCGCGCTGCACGAGTATGGCCGCCGCCGCGGCGGCCCCTTCGTCGCGATCAACATGGCTGCGATCCCGCGCGACCTGATCGAATCGGAACTGTTCGGGCACGAGAAGGGCGCCTTCACCGGCGCGCAGAACCGCTCCACCGGCCGTTTCGAGCAGGCCGAAGGCGGCACGCTCTTCCTTGACGAGATCGGCGACATGCCGATGGAGGCGCAGACCCGCCTGCTGCGTGTCCTGCAGCAGGGCGAATACACCACCGTCGGCGGCCGCACGCCGATCAAGACCGACGTGCGCATCGTCGCCGCCACCAACAAGGATCTGCGCACGCTGATCAATCAAGGGCTTTTCCGCGAGGATCTGTTCTATCGCCTGAATGTCGTGCCGCTAAGGCTGCCGGCGCTGCGCGAGCGGTCCGAGGACGTTCCGGATCTCGTCCGGCACTTCTTCAAGCTTGGCGCCAGCGAAGGCCTGCAGACCAAGCGCATTTCCACGGGCGGCATCGAGCTGATGAAGCGCTATCCGTGGCCGGGCAACGTGCGCGAGCTCGAAAATCTTGTCCGCAGACTTGCCGCGCTCTATTCGCAGGACGAGATTTCTGCCGAAGTCATCGAGGCGGAACTGAAGACCGGCGAGAGGCCGGTCGTTCCCGGCGGCGGCAACCTCATTCCCGACGACCTGTCCATCGGCCAGGCGGTGGAACATTTCCTGCAGCGCTATTTTGCTTCGTTCGCCGGCGACTTGCCGCCCGCCGGCCTCTATCAGCGTATCCTTTCCGAGGTCGAATATCCGCTGGTGCTTGCTTCGATGACGGCAACCCGCGGCAACCAGATCAAGGCTGCGGAGCTCCTCGGGCTCAATCGCAACACGCTGCGCAAGAAGATTCGCGAACTCGGCGTCAACGTCTACAAATCGACCAGGCAAGCATAGAGCGCCGTTTTCTTTCAACAAATCGATCCCGAATTTCGGGCCGGTGTGACAGAGCGAAGCCTTTTCCGGGGGATCGAGCGCCGAAACAGTTCCGTCCAGGCCACACTTGTTGCATAATCGCCACAATGCGTTGCATACATCCGACGCAATCACTGGCTCTAGACGGCGACATGGCTCCACGGGCATCGAGACTGAGCGAAACGCTTTTCAGCGAACCCCGCACAAGTGACGGGCGCCGGCTGCTTGCGCTGCCGGGCGTGGTGGCAATTGCCGGTGCGCTGGTTACGGCGGCGATCTCCTTCGCCATCCTCGTCGGTGCCACGCCGATCACGCCGGACGAGAGCACAACGCTGGCGCTAATCGCCGTCAATGCGGCGTTCATCCTGTTCCTGATCGCGCTGGTTGGCCGCGAAGTACATCGTATCGTGATGGCGCGCCGGCGCGGCAAGGCGGCGTCGCGGCTGCATGTGCGGATCGTCGCGATGTTCGCGCTGGTCGCCGCGATTCCCGCCATCATGGTGGCGATCATCGCCTCGATCACGCTCGATATCGGTCTTGATCGCTGGTTCGAAATCCGCACCAAGACGATCGTCAATTCGTCGCTGTCGATAGCCGATGCCTATGTGCAGGAGAACGCGCGCAACCTCCAGGGAACGACCCTGTCGATGGCTTACGATCTCGACGCCTCCCGCACGCTCTACGGCCTCGATCGAACCGGCTTCCTCGATCTGATGAACAAGGAAGCCGTTGGACGCTCGCTGGCCCATGCCGCACTGATCAGGTCCGACGGTTCGTTCGTCATGAGCGCCAAGACCGACGCCGATTTTGCCATGCCGGAGCCGCCGGAAGGCGCCATGAGCGGTGCCGCTGACGGCAGGCCGGTGCTGATCGAGCCGAAGACGCGCAACATCATGGGCGCCATCGTCAAACTGCGCGAGATCGAAGGGCTCTATCTCTACACCATCCGGCTCGTCGATCCCGAGGTGATCAAGGCGCGGCAGATTGTCAGGTCCAACAGCGACGAATATCGCGGCCTCGAAGACAGTCGCCGCACCTCGCAGGTGGCCTTTGCACTTCCCTATTTGTCGCTGACGCTGATCATCATCCTGTCCGCCATCTGGACCGGCATCGCCGTGGCCGACCGCCTGGTGCGGCCGATCCGCCAGCTCATCGGCGCGGCCGACGAGGTCGCGACCGGCAATCTCGACGTTGCCGTGCCGGTTCGGCCCTCCGACGGCGACGTCGCCTCGCTCGGCGACACCTTCAACAAGATGCTGCTGGAACTGAAATCGCAGCGTAACGAGATTCTGTCCGCCAAGGATTTGATCGACGAGCGGCGGCGTTTTTCGGAAGCCGTGCTTGCCGGTGTCACCGCCGGCGTTATCGGCGTCGATCCGTATGGCATCGTCACCATCGTCAACCGGTCGGCCGAAACGATGCTGGCCATATCCGCCACCGCCGCACTCGGGCAAAATCTCTCCGCCGTGCTGCCGCATGTTGGCCGCGTCTTCGAGATCGGCCGCAAGTCGGGCAAGCCTGTCCATCGCGAACAGGTGACCTTCTATCGCGCCGGTGCGGAGCGCACCTTCAACGTGCAGATCACGGTCGAGGCCGGCGACGACGGTTCGGAGGAGAAATCCTATGTCGTGACGGTGGACGACATCACCGATCTGGTCCAGGCGCAGCGTTCCTCGGCCTGGGCGGATGTGGCGCGGCGCATCGCCCACGAGATCAAGAACCCGCTGACGCCGATCCAGCTTTCGGCCGAGCGCATCAAGCGCCGCTACGGCAAGGTCATCACCGAAGACCGCGAGGTTTTCGATCAGTGCACCGATACGATCATTAGGCAAGTGGAGGACATCGGCCGCATGGTCGACGAGTTCTCGGCTTTCGCACGCATGCCCAAGCCCGAAATGAAGGCCCTCGATTTGCGCGAATCGTTGCGCGAAGCCTCGTTCCTCGTCGAGGTGAGCCGCTCCGATATCACCTTCGAGCGCGTATTCGGCAACGAACCGCTCAAAGGCACGTTCGACAGCCGCCTGATGGCGCAGGCCTTTGGCAACGTCATCAAGAACGCAGCCGAGGCGATTGACGGACTTGATCAAAAGGACCGCTCGCACGGCATAATCCGGATTCAAGCCGGGCGCCAGAATGGTACGATTCGCATCGATGTCATCGACAACGGCAAGGGCTTGCCGCGCGAGAACCGCCAGCGATTGCTCGAGCCTTACATGACGACACGCGAGAAGGGCACCGGCCTCGGCCTCGCTATCGTCAAGAAGATAGTGGAGGACCATGGCGGCCGGCTCGAATTGCATGATGCGCCGGCCGATTTCCACGACGGGCGAGGCGCGATGATCAGCATCATCCTGCCGCTCGCCGCCACCGTGCCGTCGCGCGGCGAAGGCAGGACGGAACCCGAAAGAGAAACTGAAAAGGTCGATAATGGCGTCTGACATTCTCATCGTCGATGACGAGGAAGACATCCGCGAGCTTGTCGCCGGTATCCTGAGCGACGAAGGTCACGAAACCCGCACGGCATTCGATGCCGACAGCGCCCTGGCGGCGATCGCCGACCGGGCGCCGAGGCTGATTTTCCTCGACATCTGGCTGCAAGGCTCGCGTCTGGACGGACTGGCGTTGCTGGACGAGATCAAGACGATGCATCCGAGCCTGCCGGTGGTGATGATCTCGGGCCACGGTAACATCGAGACGGCGGTCTCGGCCATCCGCCGCGGCGCCTATGACTTCATCGAAAAACCGTTCAAGGCCGACAGGCTGATCCTCATCGCCGAACGTGCCATTGAAACCTCGAAGCTGAGACGCGAGGTTTCGGATCTCAAGCTGCGCAGCGGCGAAACCTTCGACCTGATCGGCATGTCGTCGGCGATGAGCCAGTTGCGCCAGACCATCGAGCGCGTCGCGCCGACCAACAGCCGCGTCATGATCATCGGCCCCTCCGGCTCGGGTAAGGAACTCGCGGCACGCGCCATCCACACGCTGTCGGCGCGCAAGGGCGCCCCGTTTGTCACGCTGAGCGCCGCCAACATCACGCCCGAACGCATGGAGGTCGAGCTGTTCGGCACCGAATCCAACGGTGTCGAACGTAAGGTCGGCGCGCTTGAGGAAGCCCATCGCGGCATTCTTTACATCGACGAAGTGGCCGACATGCCGCGCGAAACGCAAAACAAGATCTTGCGCGTGCTGGTCGAACAGCAGTTCGAGCGGGTAGGGGGCACCAAACGGGTCAAGGTCGATGTCCGCATCATTTCGTCGACCTCGCAGAACCTGGAGGCGATGATCGCCGACGGTCGTTTCCGCGAGGATCTCTATCACCGCCTGGCGGTGGTTCCGGTCATGGTGCCGGGATTGGCCGAGCGGCGCGAGGACATCCCTTATCTTGTCGACAATTTTATGAAGCAGATCGCTCGCCAGGCCGGCATCCGGCCGCGGCGCATCGGCGACGACGCGCTGGCGGTGCTGCAGGCGCACAACTGGCCAGGCAACGTTCGCCAGTTGCGCAACAACGTCGAGCGGTTGATGATCCTGGCGCGCGGCGACGATATCGACGCACCGATCACCGCCGATCTCTTGCCTGCCGAGATCGGCGATGTCATGCCGCGCACGCCAAACCAATCCGATCAGCACATCATGGCGCTGCCGTTGCGTGAGGCGCGCGAACAGTTCGAGAAGGACTATCTGATCGCCCAGATCAACCGTTTTGGCGGCAACATCTCGAAAACGGCCGAGTTCATCGGCATGGAGCGCTCGGCGCTTCACCGGAAGCTGAAGTCGCTGGGCGTCTGACAGCCAATCCGGTCGTGGCCTACGCAATTATCGGTTACGGCGGCGGCGGAATCGCATAAGAAACGCTGCCGCACGTCTTTCGGGACGCGCAACGGACGCTGTAGCATTTTGTTTTTTGCGCATGGTCTTCCCCGAAAAATGGATTCCGATTTTCGGGGGCCATGCGCTGACTTCTTCAGGGGTGACCCATGCCGCGCATTGCTTATGTGAACGGGCGCTATGTCGCTCACGCCGACGCTTTCGTGCATATCGAGGACCGTGGCTATCAGTTCGCCGACGGTGTCTACGAGGTCTGCGAGGTGGCGCGCGGCTTCATCGTTGACATGCCTCGCCATCTCGGACGGCTGAACCGCTCGCTGGCCGAATTGTCGATCGACTGGCCGGTCACCCCTGGCGTGTTGCCGATCATCCTGCGCGAGGTGGTCCGCCGCAACCATGTCGCCGATGGCCTGGTCTATCTTCAGGTGACGCGCGGCGTCGCCAGCCGTGATTTTGTTTTCCCGGCGGGCACGAAGCCGTCGCTGGTGATTACCGCCAGGAAAGTCGACCCCGCTGCTGCCGCCAGGAGGGCCGAAAGCGGAATCAAGGTCATCACCGTGCCGGAGAACCGTTGGGACCGGGTCGACATCAAGTCAGTCGGCCTGCTGCCAAACGTGCTCGCCAAGCAGAAGGCCAAGGAAGCCGGCGCCCAGGAAGCCTGGTTCATCGATGCCGACGGCACCGTCAAGGAAGGTGGGTCGTCGAACGCCTGGATCATCACCAGGGACGGCGTGCTGGTGACGCGTCCGGCCGAGCACGGCATCCTGCGCGGCATCACCCGCACCACGCTGTTCGACGTGGCCGCCAAGCTCGGCCTGAAGATCGAGGAGCGGGGCTTTTCGGTCGCCGAAGCCAAGGCCGCGCGCGAGGTTTTCATCAGCTCCGCGACCACAATCGCCATGCCGATCGTGGCGATCGACGGTGCTCCGGTCGCCAACGGCCACCCAGGCTCGATAACACTTTCCTTGCGGCACGCCTTTTTTGACGTTGCGGAAAAAAGTCCAGCCTGATAACCGCACAGGTGGAATGAACATCAATATATCTCGTTCTGCTTGTCGTTATTGACGGCAAGACGGTGTTTGCGCGCTTGACATGTGCCAGTTAATTTGGCGCATTGGCCTGCAAACCGAAGGGGATCGGCGAAAGACAAGAACAATGGCGGAACGATCGCAAAATCTTCAGGACCTGTTCCTGAATTCAGTTCGCAAAAGCAAAAACCCACTCACCATCTTCCTCATCAACGGCGTGAAGTTGACCGGCGTGGTCACTTCCTTCGACAATTTCTGTGTTCTGCTGCGTCGAGACGGCCACTCCCAGCTCGTCTACAAGCACGCCATTTCCACGATCATGCCGAGCCAGCCGGTTCAGATGTTCGATGGCGAGGAAAGCCAGGGCGCCTGATTGGCACGTAAGAAAGACGCGGATCGCAGCGTTCGCGAAAAACCAGCAAATCAGCCGGGGGCGGAGGCCGAAGGCCCGACCCGCGCCGTGGTCATCGTGCCGGTGCTTACCCGCCAGCCGCGCGGCGACGAGGACACCAATCGTCCGCGTCTGACGCGATCTGCCGAGGCCCGCCACGACGAGGCGGTTGGCCTTGCCCAAGCCATAAACCTCGACCCGATCCATACCGCTGTGGTGACCGTCAATGATCCCCGGCCTGCCACCCTGCTCGGCAGCGGCAAGGTCGTGGAGTTCGCCGAGATCGTCAAAGAGGGCCGTGCCGAACTGGTCATTGTCGATCATCCGCTGACGCCGGTGCAGCAGCGCAACCTGGAGAAGGAATTGAACGCCAAGGTGCTGGATCGCACCGGCCTGATCCTGGAAATTTTCGGCGAGCGCGCGCGGACCAAGGAAGGCACGCTGCAGGTCGATCTGGCGCACCTCAACTATCAGAAGGGCCGGCTGGTGCGAAGCTGGACTCACCTCGAGCGCCAGCGCGGCGGTGCCGGTTTCCTCGGTGGCCCTGGCGAAACGCAGATCGAATCGGACCGCCGCGTCCTGCAGGACAAGATCAACAAGCTCAAGCACGAGCTGGAAACAGTGCGACGCACGCGTGACCTGCACCGCGCCAAGCGCAAGAAGGTGCCGTTCCCGGTCGTGGCCATCGTCGGCTATACCAACGCCGGCAAGTCGACGCTGTTCAACAGGCTGACCGGAGCTGGGGTGCTGGCCGAGGACATGCTGTTCGCCACGCTCGACCCGACACTGCGTCGGGTGCGGCTGCCGCACGGCACGCCGGTCATCCTTTCGGACACCGTCGGTTTCATTTCGGACCTGCCGACGCATCTGATCGCGGCCTTCCGGGCAACGCTCGAAGAGGTGGTCGAGGCCGATCTCGTCATCCATTTGCGCGATATTTCGGATCCCGACACGGCCGCCCAGGCCGAGGATGTCGAGCGTATCCTCGCCGATCTCGGCGTCGATGCCGGCGACAGCAGGCGCGTCATCGAAGTGTGGAACAAGATCGATCGGCTCGATGCGGGCAACCGGGAGCGGTTGCTCGCCGACGGCATCGACGGCAGCAAGGCACCGCCGATTGCCATATCGGCCGCCACCGGCGAGGGCATCGATGTGCTGAAGGCGATCATCGAGACACGAGTTTCAGGCGAACTGGAAACGCAGACCGTCACGCTCAAGCCTGACCAGCTTGGGTTCGTCGACTGGCTCTACCGCAATGGCGACGTCGTCTCGCGCACCGACAATGAAGATGGCGGTATAACCGTGTCGCTCAAAGCGACGCGAAGCGCACACGAAGAGATAGAAGCCAGATTGCACCGTAAAAACAACGGGTAATTTCTGTTACTTCGCGCTTTTAGCTTGCTGCCAAAGCGCCTCCATCTCGTCGAGCGTCGCCTTTTCCAGGGTGTTTCCGGACCTTTCCAGCGCTTGCTCGACATAGTGGAACCGCGACCGGAATTTCTCGTTGGTGCCGCTGAGCGCCGCTTCGGAATCAACCTTGAGATGACGCCCGAGATTGACGACGGCAAACAGCATGTCGCCGAACTCGTCCTTGATCGAAGCCGTATCGCCCTTGGCAAGGGCCTGGCGCAACTCGCCGATCTCTTCCTCGATCTTGTCGAGGATCGGCGCGGCCTCGCTCCAGTCGAAGCCGACGCGGGCCGCTTTTTCCTGCAGCTTGAGCGCCCGCGTCAAAGCGGGCAGGGCGACCGGTACGCTGTCCAGAAAACCCTTGCCATGATCCTCCGGATCGTGCCCGCGGGCGAGGCGGGCGTTTCGCTTTTCGGCTTTTTCCTCGGCCTTGATCTTCTCCCACATGCCCTTGGCCATGCCGGCGCTGCGCGCCTCATCGTCGCCGAAGACATGCGGATGGCGGCGGATCATTTTTGTGGTGATGGCCTGGACCACGTCGCCAAAGGTGAATTCGCCGGCCTCCTCGGCCATCTGCGCATGGTAGACGACCTGCAGCAGCAGGTCGCCGAGTTCGTCGCGCAGATCGTCCAGGTCGCCACGCGCGATAGCGTCCGCCACCTCGTAGGCTTCCTCGATCGTGTAGGGCGCGATGCTCGAGAAATCCTGCTCGACGTCCCACGGGCAGCCGGTTTCCGGCGCCCGCAGCGCCGCCATGATCTCGATCAGCCGGGAAATATCTTTCGAAGGTTTCATCGGTCGAATGCTACCCTGCGTCCGACGGTGCAGCCAACGCCGTCGGCAGGCGAGGGGCGATTGTCCACAGCGCTGCTGCTCAAAACCTCAGTCGAGCACGGAGACGATCGCCTTGGCGAGCGCGTCCATGCCGTCCTCCGGCAGGCCGGCGACGTTGATGCGGCTGTCGCCGACCATATAGACGCCGTGCTCGGCGCGCAGCCGCTCGACCTGCGCTTCGGACAGGCCAAGCCGGGAAAACATGCCGCGATGGCTGGCGACGAAATCGAAGCGATCGGAATTGGACTGCCGCCGCAGCGCTTCGGCGAACTGCACCCGAAGCCGCAGCATGCGCAGGCGCATCTCCTCGAGCTCCGCTTCCCAGTCGGCGCGCAGCGTGGCGTCTTCAAGCACGATGCGCACCGCGGCCGCGCCGTGGTCCGGCGGCATCGAGTACATGGCGCGCGCCGCCGACAGCATCTGGCTCATTGCGACATCCGCCTGCGCGCTGTCTTTTGCCAGGATCATCGCCGCGCCGACGCGGTCGCGATACACGGCAAAGTTCTTCGAGCAGCTCGAGGCAACCACCATTTCCGGGACTTTCGCTGCCAGCAGGCGCAAGCCGGCGGCGTCAGCGTCAAGGCCCTCGCCAAACCCCTGATAGGCAATGTCGACAAAGGGCAGCAGGCCGCGCTCGACGACGATGTCTGCTATTTCAGCCCACTGCGCGATGTCCAGATTGGCGCCTGTCGGATTGTGGCAGCAACCATGCAGCAGAACCACGTCGCCGCTCCTGGCGGTCGCCAGCGCGCTCATCATGTCGGCGAAGCGAACAGCACCTGAGACTGCGTCGAAATAGGGATATTCGCGTATCTGCAGGCCGGCGGCGCGCATCACCGGCATGTGGTTCGGCCAGGTCGGGTCCGACAGCCAGATCGTCGCGTCGGATCGCGTCCTCTTGAGCAGCTCGGCCACCAGCCGCAGCGCGCCCGAGCCGCCGGGCGCCTGCGCCGCACGGATGCGCGTCAGCTCGGCCGCAGGGCCAAAGACCAGCCTCGCCATCGCCGTGTTGAAGCCGGTGTCGCCGGCAAGGCCGAGATAGGTCTTGGTGTCCTGGCTCTGCAGCAATCGCTTTTCGGCTTCGCGCAATGCGCGCATCACCGGCGTCTTGCCATCGCGATCCTTGTAGACGCCAACCCCGAGGTCGACCTTGCCGGGGCGGGGATCGGCACGATAGAGGCCGATCAAGGCGAGGATCTTGTCGGCTGGGGCAGGCTGGAGGTCTTCGAACATCGGCGCGGTTTCCGTTGGCGGCGGAGTGATACGCAAATCGGCTGCGCTGCGCCAGCGGTTTTCATTTGCGCCAGGCTGAAACCGCCAACCGGGAGACTGGACACAGCAATCCAAAGCGTGGCTTGGAGGCGAGGCTCGCACCGTCGAAAGGCCTTGATCGCACGGCGCGTCGCGCCGTTCTATCATGCCGGTTTGAGAGCAGCAGACGGCAAGGCGGCTCCAGATTGCCGCTTCTTGCCGCCCCAACCGATCCGCGGCAACCATTCGAGGTAGTAGGCGAAGCCGAACTGCAGCGCGATGCCTGTCGAGATCAGGATCGCGTCGTAGAGGAGGCCGCCCGGGCTGACGACCTTCATGACCTGCGCGATCATGGCGAGGATCGTTCCGGCGATGAAGACCGGCAGCGAATGCTTGCCGAGAACCGCGAGCGGGTGTCCGGGCCTCGTCTTCGCCAGGTTGGAAAGCGCCGGGATTGCCACGATCAGATAGGCGATCGCCAGAATGTGCATGAGGCGCGACAGCGACAGGAACGTCTTGTCGAAGCCAGTCAGCACAGTAGGCAGGCCGGAGGCCGTCTCGATGCCCCACAGCGGCAGCCGCACCCAGATCAGCGCGCCGACCAGATACAGGACGGCCGCGCTCGCCATCATCCAGTTGAAGCGGATTTCGCCGCCGCGCTTGATATGCAGCATGCCGGCGATGCCGATGACGAAAAGAAACTGCCAGGAGAGCGGGTTCAGGAACCAGAAGCCGTCGCCGGGGAAATTCGAAGGCGCGATCTGGAAAATGCCGGCGATGAGCCAGAGGAGAGCGGACGCAGCAAGCATCAGGCGCAGGCTGAAAGTGCCGATCCACAGGAAAACCGGCATCATCAGAAGTACGACGGCATACATGGAAAGAATGTTGTTATAGCCGATCTGATGCCCGAGCGCCGCGATGCCGAGCAGCGCTTCCGGCGTGTCCTCAATGATCATCTGGATGTTGATCAGCTTCAAAAGATCGGGCCGCGAGAAATGCAATGCAGCCGCCGAGAAGATCGCCAGCGTCGCGACAGTGGTCATGACGTGGGTGACATAGAGGACACCGGCACGCCGCCAGGCCTTCAGGGTGATGAGCAACCGATTCCCCGGCTGGAACTTCAGTCCGTAGGCGAGCCCAACGGCAATCCCCGAAATCAGCACGAATGCTTCGGCCGAATCGGAAAAGCCGAAATTCTTGTGCGTGACATACTCGAAGATCGTCCCCGGCACGTGGTTGACGAAGATCGTCAGCAGCGCCAGCGCGCGGAAGACATCGATGCGGGTATCCCGCTGGGCTGGCACATTGCCTGTCATGTCGGGGCTTGTCATGTCGGGTCGATAAATTCGTTGAACAAAAGCGGGCCCAAAGCGCCGTCGGCGAAGGGAAGATTCGGCGGTGAATGTTTCCTGCCTATAACTCGCAAGTGCCCCGAAAAAGATGACACTTTCGCGATTTTTCGCGTCACAAATTAATTCAGGGATAAACATCGAAATCCCCGGTGGCGCTAAAACCGCGCGGCGAACTGAGGCGGCTGCGGGGAGGGCCGCTCATTCCCGGACAAGGAAGCCGTACGCGCACTGGTGGCGTTGTACCGGCTGTGCCTGACATCCCGGATCGCAAAAAACTCAAAAAACTCAAAGAGCGGGATTAAAAGCCTGCCATGCTCCGTAAACAGGACGTGAGAGGGTCGATGCCACGCTTCGATATCGTAGGACAGCTTGGTTCTTTGCGCCGCTACGCGCGTTCTCTGACGCGCGACAGCGCGGAAGCAGAGGATCTTGTGCATGACGCGCTGGTGCGTGCCTATGAGCGGCGCGGCACCTTTCGATCCGGCGGAAACCTGCGCGCATGGCTGCTGTCGATCGTCCACAACGCTTTCATTGACGGCCTGCGGTCCCGCAAATCCGAAGCGGTACGCGTCGAGCAGGCCGGATATCTTGCCGACGCCAGCATGCAGGCACCCCAGGAGCATTCCGTTCGCCTGGCACAGGTGCGCGAAGCTTTTTTCAAATTGCCGGATGAGCAGCGATCGGCGCTGCATCTCGTCGCCATCGAGGGACTTACCTACAGCCAGGCGGCAGAGGCCAGCGGCGTACCGCTGGGTACGCTGATGTCGCGCATCGGCAGGGCGCGCGCAGCGCTTCGCGAGATGGAGGACAAATTGCCGGCACATGCGAAAAGCCACCTCAAGATCGTGGGAGGCCCGTGATGTCCATGATGAGCGAACTGCGCGACCCGGTGACCGATGCCGACCTCGACGCCTATGTCGACGACCAGCTAGACGTTGCCCGCCGCATTGAGGTCGAGGCGTTTCTGTCCGCCCGTCCGGAGGCTGCCGCCCGCGTGATGTCCGACCTCAGGACGCGCGACGAACTGCGCCTGGCGCTTGCCGGATGCAAGGGCATGGCGCGGCCGGCGACGGCTGATGCGGCACGGCGGCTGGAACGGGGACTGGCTCGAGGGCGCGCCTTGCGCACGTTGCAGCGGGCTGCGGCGGTCGCAGTCCTGCTGGCTGCGGGCTGGTTGGCCAACGGGATCGTCGGGCCGATATCGGTGACGAAAGTCGTCGCCTCGACCCAGCCGCCCGTCTATCTGGAAGAGGCGATCCGGGCACACAGGACGACGATCATACGCGAGGCGATGTCATCCCAGCCCGAAGCGCCGGATTACGATGCGGACGAAATCCGCGCCGCCACGGCGATCGTCATGCCGTCGCTGCCGAAGGACTGGAAAGTCCGTGACGTCCAGATCTATCCATCGCAGTTCGGCCCGAGCGTCGAGATGGCTGTCGAAACAACAGACCTGGGACTGGTCTCGCTGTTCGCGATCAGGCCCGGAACGTTCGACGTGGTCCAGCCGACCGTCGCCCCGTCGGGCGAAATTTCCTCGGCCTATTTCCAGATCGGCGAAGTTGCTTACGCAGTCGTCGCCCGAAGCGGTGTCCGCGATCTCGATCGCACCGCAGAAACGCTCGCCAACACGCTTTACTGACCTTCACAAAGGAGAACCCGCATGAACACCCCCAATCTAGGATACCGCACCGGCGTTGGAGCCCAAACCGGCGCCGTCTATGACGAAGGCCTGCGCCAGCACATGCTGCGCGTCTACAACTACATGGGCGTTGGCCTCGTCGTTACCGGCGTGATCGCCTTCGTCGTGGCTTCCACGCCAGCCCTCTACGTGCCGATCTTTTCCACTCCGTTGAAGTGGGTGGTGATGCTGGCACCGCTCGCCTTCGTGCTGCTGTTCTCGTTCCGGATGCAGACGATGTCCGCGGCCGGCGCTCAGGCGATGTTCTGGGCATTCTGTGCGGTCATGGGCCTGTCGCTGGCGTCCGTGTTCCTGGTGTTCACCGGGACCAGCATCGCGCGCACCTTCTTCATCGCCGCCACCATGTTCGGCGCGACCAGCCTTTACGGCTACACGACCAAACGCGACCTGACCCAGTTCTCGTCCTTCCTGATCATGGGTCTGATCGGCGTGGTGATCGCCAGCATCGTCAACATCTTCCTCGGCTCGACCGCGCTCCAGTTCGCCATCTCGGTGATCGGCATCGCCGTGTTCATCGGCCTCACCGCCTGGGATACCCAGACGATCAAGGAGCAATTTGCTGAAAACTTCGGTGCGGAATCGCAGCAGAAGCTCGCCGTCTTCGGTGCATTCTCGCTCTATCTGAATTTTATCAACATCTTCCAGCTGCTGTTGAACTTCACCGGCGAGCGCGAATAGCCGCGTCAAATCCATGCATGTCGCGGCAGCATTTTTGGAGCAGCGACATGCATGAACAGAGACTTGAAGCGCGTCGCGAAAATCTTTCGGAACGCGGCGCGCCTGGATATCGGAGTTGCTTGCCATGGACAGGAACGACCAGCAGGCGATCGCCAATCTTTTCGAGAAACTTGCCAATGTCGAGCGGCAGACGCCGCCGCGCGACGCCGAAGCGGAACGCTTCATCAACGATCAGATTGCCCGGCAGCCCGGCGCCCCATACTACATGGCGCCGGGGAGGGTAGGCACGGCAATCGAGGAAAAGGTCGGGCTGATACGGGCCTGTCGCTGGGTGGCTGCCTCGGGCGAAGCTGGCTGGTAGGAGACCGGGCATCCATGGTGGCGATACGCTTGCGATCCAGCCGACGAAGCAAGCCGCTGTGACCACTGTGTCTTCGAGGTGCCCAAGGCGAACTCTGCCAACCTGAGGAGCTGCACGTCAGAGGTGCCCGCCGGCGCGAAGATATGGTGCGCATCCCGCAGCAATCTTTCGATGGGTCGGTCGGCGAACAATCCACAGGCGGCATGCACCTCCAGGGCATTGCGGGCCGAACCCAAGGCGTGCTCGACGTTGATCAGCTTGGCATTTATCAGTTCAGGGTCACACGGCACGGCGCGGTCCAGCATATGCACTGCGTGATAGGCGGCGAGCCGGGCGGTCATCAGCCGCGACTGCATCTGGCCGAGTTTCTGCTTAATGGTCGGAAGTTCGCAAAGAGGGCTGCCGTAACGGTGCTGCTGTGCGGCAAATGCCACGGTTTCGTCGACAAGCGCATGGTGGATTCCGAGCGCGACGGCGGTCAGGTTGGGCCTCCCGTAGAGGATGCTGGAAGAATAGGCCACAGCCAAGCCGTCGCCCTCCTTGCCGAGCAGGTTTTCAGCGGGGACCCGGCAGTTGTCGAAGACAAGTTCCCCAAAACCGAAGCCGTGCAAGCCCATCGCCGGCTTCAGTGCGGCGCGTGAGAGGCCGGGGCGATCCGCCTCTACGAGGAACGCGGACAGACCCTTCGAGCCGCCTCCGGTCCGGACGATCACCCCATGCAGATCGCCGACATGGCTATTGCCGACATACGTCTTGTGGCCGTTGAGGATATAGCCGTCGCCGTCGCGCTCTGCGCTGGACGCCATGCCGAGCACGTGGCTGCCGGACTGGCGTTCGGTTACGGCAATGGTCGGCAGACATTCCCCCTTGGCGATGGCCGGAAGCCATTTCCGCTTTTGGCTTTCGTTGCCGAAATGGAGAATTTTCGCGACGCCTAGCTGCGAGGCCTGCACCATCGCTCCCATGGCGCCGCTGACGCGCGAGATTTCCTCGATGACGATGGTCTTGGCCAGATGCCCGAGACCCAGGCCGCCAAATTCTTTGCCGATGGTGATGCCGATCCAGCCGTGGCGGGCGATCCGCCGAGATAGGTCATAGTCAACAGACCGCGAGGCTTCCATGGCAGATATACGGGGCCGGATCTCGGCCTCCGCAAAGGCCCGTGCCTTATCGCGAATCTGATTGTGGCGCTCGGCAGCGAAACAATTGTCGACGTCATAACTGTCCATCCGATCCTCCTGACTTCCGGAGCGCGATGATCGGAGCAGCGGACTACCGGACAATTTCACCAGAAGGGGAATTCGGTTACATCCGAAACATGGAAGCTACTGTCCCGTGACTCGAGGTACGACCGTCTGACGGCAGGTTGCGGCGCCTTTGAGATGTTCATTGGATTGCGCCGAGAGCTTTAACGATCTCAGAAACAGTCACTATTTTGGCTATCCTGCCGTTCATGTAATCCAGGGAGACGCGCGCGTGCTCTGCGTCGTAGGAGCCGACGCATTCCTCGGCCAGGACCACCCGAAATCTCGTTGATAGGCGTCTACCGCAGCCATTCGGATGCAGGCGTGCGTATTCACGCCGCATAAGACCAGTTCATCGATGCCCATTTCCGCCAGTAGCTCGTCAAGCCCGGTCTTGAAGAACGCGCTGTAACGCTTCTTGATGATTGTCGCATCCCTTGGCTGCCAATCGAGCCCCGCGTGAAGCTGGGCACCTCTCGTGTCCTGAATTGTAACGGCGATACGTTTGTCGCGCATCTCAAGGAATGCGTCACTGAGATCCGAACGGAACTCCTGCCGCACCCAGATAACCGGGAGCTGTAAACTTCTGAAAGCGCCCACCAACCGGTTGGTATTCTGAACCAGTCGATCGGCCCTATCTGCGTCCCAAAGGTCGAGATACTCATTCAGCAGGTCGATGATGATGAGGCAGCGTTTGACCATGGTCGAGCTGTATGAAGCGCCGAATGCAGCTTTGTGACGACGTCGTATCTCTGGACGGTTGTCAAAGCGGTTTAGAGACACGACACCGTTTGCCGAGGCCTGCGATCAGGTCGATCACCTGCGCAAGGTGAGGCCGCCCGGCGCCACGCCGGCATGATGCCGGAATCCACCCATCCGAAAGTCGCATAAGATAGGCCTCGGCCAGGACCGCCCGGAGCCGACAGGCCAAGATCGCTGTCAAACAGACGTTCCCAGCTTGATAGATGGCGATCGCTCCTCTATCTACCGACTAGTAGGTAGGTTAAGAGAGTCAAAGTTCATGCTGGCGGGACAATCCGACACCTGGAACGAAAGACTGGGCGCGCTGGTCAAGCGGGTCGGCGGATTGGCAAATGCGACCCGCCGGTTACGAGCGCCTTCCATAAGGTGGAAGCCGCCACGCGAGAGAGGGGCCTATCGTCTATTCCTCCCGCGCGCTCGAAACCTATGAGCAGCTTTGATCGAGCGATCGGCTGGCTGCGCGCCGACCGGTAAGGTGAAGCAATTGGAACGGCGCGCGCCAAGAGGCGAGGCGGATGGAAAGGCCATGGCAATCGGAACACGTGATGCACTGATAAGGACCGCGGAGGGTCTGATACGGACCAAAGGGTATGCGGCCTTCAGTTATGCCGATCTGGCCAAAACGGTGGGCATCAGCAAGCCGACCATCCACCATCATTTCCCCGCCAAGGAGGATCTCGGGACCGCCATCGTCGAAGCCTATATTGATCGGGTCCGGCGTGACTTCGATCGGATCGAGGCCGAGAACGGTGGCGTCATCGCACGTCTCGAAGCCTTCTTTGCAATGTTCCGGAGGAGCACCGAGAGCGGGTTTTTGCCCTTGTGTGGTGCGCTGGCCGCGGAAATGTCGGCGCTCCCGGCTGGGCTGCAAAAGATGACCAAACGCTTCTTCGACATTCAGCTCAAGTGGCTGAGCGGGATCATCGAGCAGGGAATAGGCCGCGGCGAAATTCCACTCGGGTGCGGCGCCAGGCAGAAGGCCTTCATGCTGTTAAGTTTGCTGGAGGGTTCCAGCTTCATCGACTGGGCAACCAAAGACGGCGATGTCATCGACGACGGCATCATCCGCCTCATCATAGAAGGCACCTGAGAACGGCCACGCGGTCGGGCCCCGGGGTTCGGTGAACCGTGGCGGCATCCATTTCCCTTGAGAGCCAACCAACTAGTCGGGTTGGAGCGGCAACGACAAAGTCCGTGGTGACCACATCTCGCGACCTAAAAAGGCGGCTACCCGCCGCCTGGGGTCGATCCTCTTCCACCATCACTCCACATCCAGAAACAAGGACATTCTCACATGACTGACAATCCCAATAGCATCGACCCCAATGGCATCGATGTTGCCGCCCTTCAACAGTTCGCAATGGGGGTCGCCGAAGACCCGTCGAAGCGCAGCGCGCGGTTCAACGTCAAGACGAAGTGGGCCGGCCAGACCCGCTCCGTCGCGACCGTCAGCCACTATTCGCTGGGCGGTTTGGAGCATCAGCGCAACTTCGAGATCGCCGCGGACGAGCCGACCGAACTGCTCGGCCAGAATTCGGCGCCCAACCCCCAGGAACTGCTGATGGCGGCGCTTAATGCCTGCCTGACCGTCGGTTACGTCGTCAATGCCGCGGCGATGGGCATCACCGTACACAGCCTCGAGATCGAGACCGACGGCGAACTCGACCTTCGCGGTTTCCTCGGGCTCGATGAGAGCGTCAACCCCGGCTACGACGAGGTCAGCTACGTCGTTCGCCTGACGACCGACGCCCCGCGCGACCGGCTGGAAGAACTTCACGCCGTCGTCACCAGGACATCGGTCAACCTGGCGAACTTCTCAAAGGCGATCCGGATGGTCTCGAAGCTGGAGATCGTCGAGGCCTAGGTCCCTCCAAGCCAACCTTCCTGTCGACACCGGGCGCCCGCAACTACCATGAGCAAGCTATTCACCTCCTGCGACCTGTCGGGCGCCACTCTTGCCAATCGCGTCGTCATTGGCCGTCCAATGTCGGCCGGCCCTCCCAACATGATGGCGGCAATGCCGTCGCTCGCAGTCCTGTTGATACTGGCGCACCCATGACCTTCGACTTCGACCGCATCATTCCACGCACCGCGACCAACGCCGTGGCCGAGGACGGTTTCGAGAACTATCTGTTCGGCGGCGACGCCGATTTGAAGTTGCCAGTCCCTCGATCTGAATTGATCTCGATGTGGGTCGCGGACATGCAGTTCGCCGCGCCGCAAGCTGCCCTCGATGCAATGACGGAACGGCTGGCGCACCCGATCTTCGGGTACACGATGAACATGGGCGACGAACTCTACGACGCGTTCCATGCCTGGTGCGTCGAGCGATACGACTGGCGCTTCGAACGCGAGGCCTTGCAGGTGTCGCTGGGCGTTATCCCGGCGCTCTATGCGCTTGCGGAGTATCTTTGCGCGCCAGGGGACAAAATTCTGACCCTGACGCCCGCCTATGGCTATTTCCAGCGCGCAGCCGTTCAGACCGGCCATGAACTGGTGTCATCCGCGCTCGTCTTGAAGGATGGGCTTTATGAAATCGACTTCGTCGATTTCGAGGCGAAGGTGAAGGACCCGTCTGTCACGCTGTTCTTCCTGTGCCACCCACACAATCCAACCGGCCGCGCCTGGACGGAGCACGAACTGCGCCGTGTGGGCGAATTCTGCTTCGCCAATGGCGTTCGTGTGGTGTCGGACGAAATTCACGCCGATTTGTTGCGTCGGGGCAAACGGCACCTCCCGCTGGCGAAGCTGTTTCCGGACAGCAAGGACATCGTCACCTGTATGGCGGTCAGCAAGACGTTCAACCTCGCTGGACTGATGCTCGCGACCGTCATCATCCCGGATCCGTCGCTTCGCGCGCAGTGGCGCGAGCGGCACTATCCGTTCGTCAATCCGATCAGCCTTGCCGCGGCGGTCGCGGTTTACGCAGATGGAGGTGCGTGGCTGGACGCGCTATGCACCTATCTCGACGAAAACTTTCGGATGGTTGCGGCCTTCCTTGGCCAACATCTGCAACAAGCCCGCTTCAAGATCCCCGATGCGACCTATCTCGCCTGGGTCGACTTGTCGGCCTATTTCCCACGGCCGATCAACCTGACGCGCTTCTTCCTGGAAAAAGCAGGCGTCGTACTGGAAGGCGGTGAGATGTTCGTGTCGAACGGTGGCTGCCATGTTCGCCTCAACATCGCATGCCCACGGCCAGTGCTGTCGCGCGCCCTCATGCATATACACCAGGCGCTTGCGGGGCGAGGGGCCCAAACAATCAACGCGGATGCAAAGCCGCTTTGGTAACCCCGAAGATCGCTTCGGCGGGAAGTTTCGGTTTTTGCTGACAAAGCGGAAGGCACCGGCCTGTTCGGCCGGGGGTCTTGTGCTCGGCCTCAGTCGCCGCATGCATGGTGGTCGGGATGTCGCCGGCGTCGATGCAGCAGACCGGCTTGCCGCGCCGGGATAGGTGCTGCCGTGACCGGCTCCGAAGATCACAGCACGGGCGTGTGGCCATTGGCGAGACGATCGGGGAAGCCGAAAAGGGAGGCGAGGCGGTCATTTTGATGGTCTTGAGGATTTCGGTGCTGTAGGGGACGAAATCCTACGCTAAGCCGATCGACGCAAAATCAGAGAGGCTTTCCGTCGGTTCACGCTGAGAATTCCACCCATCAGAAAGTCGCATAAGATAGAAACTGGAACGATGGTTCTGGAACTATGCGGAAAATTTATTTCAATTTACTTCAGCCTCTTCTTCACCGTCTCGGCACTGCCGGGGCGGCAATACTTGTCTCCCACGGTGCCGACGCTGATCTTGCTAATCAAGTAGTTACAGGCGTCGCTGCGGCTATCTTGATCGGTATCGATCTGGTCAACAGCCGCAAGCCAAAGTCTCTCGACTAATGGCGATCCCGTGGGCTCCAATCATCTCCGCAGGCGCTAGCCTGATCGGGTCGTTGTTCGGTGAGGACGAAGAAACGACAAGCCAGATCAACTACAAGGATATGGCGAAAGACGCGGAAGCGGCGGGGTTCAATCCCTTGACCGCGATCCGCAACGGCGGGTCTGCCGGTTACACCCAGACAAGCCATCCCGGCTTGTCGTCGGGTGCCTTCATCGCTGACGCCATCGGGCAAATCGGCTCTGCTATCGCAAGCGTTGATCCAATGGCGGAAAAAACCGCGCAACTCGAATACCAAATCCGTCAGGAAACGCTCCGCAACCTTCAAGCCGATACGTCGGCGCGGTTGCGGGCGTCTATCGGCGGGGTTCCCGTCTCGGCCGGCGCTAGCCGCGTCGTGGCGGGCGCGGCTCTGTCGAAAGTGGTCCCTCCTGGCATGCCCTTTGGGCCGGATGTTCCGGCCAAGGTCGTTCAGGACGAAATCACCAGCCCGTTTCCGGTCGGGTCCGGAATCGAAGTACCGGGCGGGATCAAGTCCGGTGATGCGTGGGAAAGCTTCATGGGTGATCTTGGTACGATCCCCGCGACAGTAATCAACGTCGGTTCCACGCTCTACCACAACTTCCGCAAGTATCGTCCTGAGATCGATACGCCAAACGCGTTTAAGAAAACGCGTGAGTATCAAAACTCGGTGCGGAAAACCTTGGGGAAGTCGGCCAATCCCGACTTTTCTCCATGGGGTTATTAAAACAGCGAGGCAAGGCCGCCAATCATGGTCATGGCAATTACGGCAATGGTCATGAACGCGAGGACATTAAGCAGGGCTGACATGTCTAACTCTCCCAAAAAGCGTTGCGGCGCTTGTATGCGCCGCCGCGTGAAACTTCGCAAGTTCCTCAAAAGCCTGAAAGGCAAACGCAAATGATCAATACCCGCAAGCATGTCGCGCCTATCGACATTCCTCGCACCAACCGCGTCCATACGGGTCGCGGTATCACCTCTCTGCCGGCCGGCAAGATGGTGCCTATCTTCGCGGCCGGTCTTCACAGGGAAGACGCCATTGTAAACGGCGCTCTCCGCTGTTCCTTCGAACTGGAAGAAACGGTTGAAATCTTGATGAACGCCGTTCGCGTTGACGTGAAAGCATATGTCATCCCAATGCTCGCTCTCGACCGCTTCCAGGGGTCGCTGGATGTCCTCAATCGGTCGTATGAAGGCCAACCGCCGCTTGACGGCGAAACCGTTATTCCGTTCATCGAAACTATGGTGGGTCCGGCCTATGCCAGTAACGATATTCTCACGTACCTGGGCCTTCATTATAAGGTCGGCGGCAATATCAATACGGCGATTATCGAAGCATACAATCAGGTCTGGAACTATCGCGCGGCCAACCGCTCGAAGGCGTTGACGCCGCGCACTCGCCTTCAGGCCAATCTGGCTCCGGCCTTCTGGAACCACGAAATGTTTAAGCATATCGTGCCGAACTTCGATGAGGCCAAGGTGGACGGCGAAGTCGCGCTTAGCGTCGTCAACGCCAAGCTGCCGGTTACGGGTATCGCTGCCAATCCGGTAAACTCCTATGTGGCAGCCAATGCCACCTTTAAAGAGGCGGACGGCACGCTTGCTGCCGGCTCTAACTGGCTTGGTATCGATGCTACACGCTTCGCCATTCAGGCCGACAACGTGTCTAAAATCCCGCAGATTTTTGCGGAAATGCAACAAAACGGGATTACCGTCTCGCTCGCCAACATCGAGCTAGCGAAGAAAACCCAAGCATTCGCGCGGCTGCGGGAGCAGTATGCCGGTCACTCGGAAGAGTGGTGTATCAACCTTCTGATGGACGGTATCTCCATCCCCGACCAGTTCTTGAAAGACCCTATGCTGGTCGCTGAGGCGTCAACCATCTTCGGCATGAGTAAGCGCTATGCCACGGACGCCGCCAACCTGACCGACAGCGTTGTCAACGGCGCAACCTTCGTGGACCTCAACATCCGTCTGCCTCGCCTCAATACGGGCGGTGTGCTGCTCATCGTCGCGGAAGTGACGCCGGAGCAGTTGTTCGAACGTCAAAAGGATGCCTTCCTGCATCTGTCGAACAACGAAGCCGACAGGCCGAAATTCCTGCGGGACTATCTCGATCCGCAGAAAGTCGAAATCGTCACAAACGATATGATCGACGTGAACCACGCGACGCCGGCCGGCACGTTCGGCTATGCGCCTATGGGGCACAAGTGGAACGTGACCGCTCCTCATATCGGCGGGCGCTTCTATCGCCCTCAGGTGGATGCCGCCTTTGACGAGGATCGTCAACGGTTTTGGGCCGTCGAAACTGCAAACCCTACCTTGGGGCCGGATTTCTATCTGTGCACGAACATCCACACGAAACCTTTCGCCGTGACTAATCAGGACATCGCGGAAGTGGTGATCCAGGGTGATCTTCTCATCCAGGGCAACACGCAGTTTGGCCCGGCTCTCATAGAGGCGTCGAACGATTACGCCAAGGTTCTGGCGGAAGTCGACACGACGCGTATCGTTACGCCGTGAGGCAGCTTCGGCTCCTTTGGCTTACAAACCGGCATGGGGCGGTATGCCGCTCCCTGCTTCTTCTGTCCAGAAACGGGCATCGTCCTGCGGGGCGTCCCATCTTCAAAAGGAAATGAAATGTCTATCAAGGTCGGAAATCTCACGGACTGGCTTCCCCTGTCCGGTTCTATCATCCTGGACGGGTCGGAAGACCGCACCAGGCGCGTTCGGCTCTATCTCAACTGCCTGGAGCCAACGCCGCTGTTCGTCGTGCTGGACGGCGCTCCGGCGCGCTTCCTGGCAACGATGCCGGCCGGGCTCGAGCTCATCGAATTCGTCGCCTCTGGCGAAATCGAAATCTCGGCCGATAGTCTTGACCGCGTCGTCTACTACCAGTCCACCGAACACGAGAAAATGTGGTTCGATGGCAACGGCGCAAGCTTTACCACGATCCACGAACGCGCTCCGCGCAACGAGGCGCTGGAATGGGTCCAGTTCCAATCGGAACAAAATCAGAAGCGGATGGAGTCGGCGCTCCGCTCTGAGATGCAAACTCATCTCGCCGCAATGAAGGCTGAATATGAAAAGTCCTCCTCTGGAATACATGGCGGCGCGGCTCCGCAACATCCGCAACCTGCGAAAGCAAAAGCAACCGCCGCTCCTGTCCCGCCAGTGGACGGGGGAGCGGGGCAACCGCCGAATGGCGGCGCTGTCCAGCCAGCGCCAGGAAGCGCTCCGGCTGACGGACAAGCTCAAGGCGCGGGTGCGCAGTGAGTATCGCTGATAAAGTCCGGGAAGCTGTCGCGCGTCTTCACGCGCGGCAGTCCCACATCCCAGAACACAAGGTCCGCAGGGCGGCCGAATTGGTCCACGCGCCAGCTGGTCCATTGGTCCAGTCGGGCGAAGACGGCTTGCGCCAGTCTCTCCTGGCCATTGCCGACGGCAAGTTCTGCCAGGGCGTCAAATACAGCGACCAGCAGCTGCGCGCCGATCGCCGTGCCGCTCATCCCAATGTGATCGAGTTCGGCCGGCTGCTCGTCAAGCGCATGCGGCGGCTCAACGTCCCCATGTTCGAAAGCTGCATGTGGCGGACCATGGAAGACCAGCAGGCCGCGTTCGTGCTTGGCAATTCCAAGGCGAAGCCGGGGCAAAGCCCGCATAACTACGGCGTTGCCGTCGATGTCATCCACGGTATTCGCGGCTGGGACTTGTCCGAGCGCGAATGGTCCATAGTTGGCCACGTAGGCAAGGAACTGGCCGCACAAAGGGGCTTTAAGCTCACCTGGGGCGGCGACTGGAAGTCGATCTATGATCCTGCCCATTGGGAGCTAGCCGGATGGCGTGCGAACTTGGACAGTCCGGCCGAAAAAAACAGGCTCGTTCTGCGAGGCTCTGGCCGCGACTGGCCGCCGCTGTCCTAGTGGCGAAATGCCATTCCAGGTCAGATCTGAGTTCTGAAATTCTATTCCAGATCAGATCTGATTTCTGGGCGTTTCTCCCTGGCTGGGCTTGTTCCCGGCCTTGCGGGCGCGCGTGTATCTTTATGTACACGCGCGCGCCCGCACACACGGTTACCTTGTCCCCATGTGCAATTAGTGACACCAAACAATTCAGCAAGGTCTAAAATGTGCAAAGCACCATCCCAACTAGCTGACGGAACGATTGTTGGGTGTCGCAATTGCTCGCAATGCTTCGGCCGGGCTGTCGATGACTGGTCCGGCCGGTGCATTGCGGAAAGTAAGTTCGCAACCGCGCCGTTCTTCATCAACCTGACCTATGGGAAGGAATTGGATGAGAACAACAAACAGACGGGCTCGTCTGATCATCATCGGGCGGCGGTGCTGACTTACTCGGATGTGCAGAAATATTTCAAGCGCCTTCGCAAAGGCGGGTTCCCCGCTAGGTATTTTACCGTTGGCGAATATGGCTCTACCAAGGGCCGTGCGCACTGGCACATCCTCGTCTTCTGGCAAGGGCCTGTCCCCGTCCACACTCCTTCCACCCGTTGGAAGCAAATCCGCTTCATGGAAGCGCACTGGCCGCATGGCTGGTCCGTGTGGGAACCTCTAGGTGCTACCGCAGAAGACACTGCCGCCGCAGTCCGTTACGTATGTAAATACCTCAACAAGGACCTGGGCGGCTCAGAACGGCAAGCAAAATGCCAGATGTCTAAAAAGCCGCTCCTTGGGGCGGCCTGGCTGCACCATCGTGCGGCCTTACATGTGGCTCAAGGGATTGCTCCGCAAGGCCTGTTTTATACCTTTGCCGACATGCCGGAAAAGCAGTTCATGCTCCGGCCGGGCTCCGCTGCGGCGGACCTGTTCTGTCAGTCCTTCAACGACCAATGGGCGGACGCCTATGCGTGTGAGCCAATCTATGCTCGCCGCAACGTCGAACGCGGCCCTAAGGGCAAGCGCCAGGTCGTGCCAGAAACCCGAATCGTCGGGTTCAAGGGCGTTGGTCGCCCGCCTCCTCCTTCCGATCTCATGGATGAGTACGGGGATAGGATTTTCACCACATATGAGGGAAAAACGTCATGGCTTCTAAAGGACGAAAAAAAACTAGAAGAGTACAGGGACCGAGTTCGGGCCAAGTACTGGCACCCCGTATACGGGGCGGGGTTCAACCTATATCCGCCACACCTGCAAGGGGTCGTGCCATCGGGGCTCTAAAAGCACCCCTTCATCCTAAGCCGCTTAAGGCCGGTCCCACTAGGTCGGCCGTCTCAGAAATGAGTAAACGCCTAGCGGCCGGCCGTGCGGAGCACGACAGACGCGTAGCGGCTGGGTTCTTAGCTCCGACAGAAGCCGGCAAGCTCAGGCGCTCGCGGCTCAATATCTCTGCTGTCAATCCAAGCCGCAAACCTAAAGCTGACGCCTCAAAGCCTGAGCCTGCGAAGTCGTCAAAGACGCGCGAAAAAGAGGCCGTCTGCAAAAAGCGGCCTGACAGCAAAAAGGCCAGAACCGGCTCCGGCTCTGGCCCTAGAAAATTCATCCCGTGGTGCGGCTAGCAAGCCTTGGTAGCGAAGCGATCAAGCGCGAAGTGCAAGAAATCTTTGCCGACGAGCGTCCCCGTCCGGCTGTTCTTCAACGGCCCCGGCTCAAGGCCGGGGTCGTCCCGCATCCTCCGCATGACCTGTTGTAGGTCTGCGGCTTGGTGGCTGTGAACCCAACCGGTCACTTGGACAAAGCCTTCGCTCTCCATCCTCTGGCGAAAGTCTGCCTGCCGTCTGGCGCTACCCGTGGCCTTGGCCTTCGGGTGCTTCTTGGCATGCTCTGCGCCGGCTGCTTGCAACCGGGCGGCAATCTCGTCGCTACGCTTTGTCATTCTGCTCTGCTCCATTCTGCGCCGGATGAGTCCGTGCGCCCACCGTTATTAGTAACGGAAAAGGGCAGGGCAATCAACCAAAAATAAAAGGCGTTACATTAGCGCGAGCGCTATGGACAAAGCCTTGCAAATCACGGCTTAGCTCGTCCTGGCGGCGATCCTCAAAGCCTGCGCTTTTGGAATAGCATTCTAACCGTTCTCGGTTTGTGCTTCCAAAGTCGCATAAGATAGATTATGGAACTGATGTGCGTTGTGATTGCGTTGCTTTTCGGCCCAACCGCAGTTCCTTGTTTCCTTTGGAACCAGCGGAACTGCGGTTGATGGCGTTGCGTCTCCTGCGACGCACACAAGTTCCTACGCCGCCTGTGGCACGCAGGCCTCGCAGATCGCCGCGACGTGCCGGTGGTCGGTGCCGCAGCAGCCGCCCAGGATGCGCATCGTCGGAAACGAGGCTGTCAGCCTGCTGTAGCGCCGCCCGAGATCGTCCGGGTCGCCCGCGTCGAGCGTTTCCGATTCGTCCAGTTCGGCATGGCTTTTGGTTGAAGCGTTCGCCTTCACGCCATAGACGCGATCGAGCCAGCGCTCGCCCTTGTTCAGCGCCTGCATGAAATGCGTCGGATGGGCGCAGTTGATCATATAGTAGGCCGGCGCACCGTCTGTCGCGTCGTCGACCCTGTCGATCGCCTCGCCGAGCGTCGTGCCGGTCACCAGCTTGCCGTCCGTCTCCACCGTGAACGAGATCATGCACGGCATCTCATGCGCCTTGGCAGCCCGCGCCACGCCGATTGCCTCGTGGAAATTGGTGAGCGTATAGGCTGCAACCATGTCGGCCTCGGTCCGCGCGAAACTCTCGATCTGCGCCGCGTGATAGGCTTCCGCCTCGCTGGCGTCCATCTTGCCGGCTTTGTAGCCGTCGCCGCGCGGCCCGATCGCGCCGCTGATGACGCACGGCGTTTCGGCGGTCTCGAACTCATTGCGCAGGTCGAGAAGAAGCTCGATCGAGGCCTCGTTGACGGCCCGCAACGCTTCCTGCCCGTAGCCGAGCAAGGTTCCCCAATCGGGGTTGGCTCGCCACGTCGGCGTGTCGAGGATGAAGCCGGTCCCGCTTCTGCGCGCAATGGTCAGATAACGAACGAAATATTCCCTCAGCTTCTGCCGGCCTTCAGCCGTTGCCATCAGCGTGAATGAAGCAAAGTGCGGAAGGTCGAGGCCTTCGTGAAAGATGAGGGTCGTTTCCATGCCGCCATCGCTCAGGAATGTTCTGTTGGCGAGTTGCGGCAGATTCTGGCGGTACTTGGCCATGTTTGTCTCCAGTGGTAAGATGACACCGTGCCGACCTGATGGCGGCCGGTTCGCAATAGCCAGGTTTTAGCAGTACGTGCCGCCGGTGCGGTAGAAGGCTTGTGGTCCGGTACTCCACCGAAGCGGAAACCGCAGCAATTACAGACGGATAGCCGCGCTGGGCCGGTCATATTGCTATCGGTGCCGATGGTGGCGGGTGTGAAAACCATACCGCCGGTACAGTAGATCTGAGGGCATTCGGCCATGCGCAAAGGTGCGGAAACGCGCGAACGCATTCTGGAGATCGCCGAGGCCTCGGTGCTCGCCAAGGGCTTCGGCGCGACGTCCATCGAGGAGGTGATCGCCGAAGCCGGCATCACCAAGAGCGGCTTCTTCTATCATTTCAAAGACAAGAACGAACTCGCCCGCGCCTTGATGCTGCGCTACGTCGAGGAGAACGACCGCATCTTCGATGATGTGTTTCACCGCGGCCGGCAATTGTCCGATGATCCGTTGCAGTCGTTCCTGATCACGCTCAAGCTGCTTGCCGAGCTGATGGGTGACTTGCCGAACGGCCACCCCGGCTGCCTGATCGCGACGTTCACCTATCAGGAGCGCCTCTTTGACCGCACCGTTCGCGACATCGCCGCCGCCGCCGTCCGCTCCTGGAACGGGCGGTTTCGCGATGCGCTGAACGAGATCGCGGCCGTTTATCCTGCCCGCAAGGGCATGGACCTCGACGACGTCGCCATCATGTTCTCCTGTGTGATCGATGGCGGCATCATCATGTCGCGCGGGCTCGGCGACCCGCGTGTCCTTGAACGCCAGATCCTCGCCTTCCGCAACGTCGTAAAGATGTTGTTCGCGCCGGCGGCGCCCGAAATCATGCAGCCGCCCACCGCAGTCGCCGCCGAATAGAGTGCGCCGGTCGGCGCTCGCTGCAGCCTCGAGACTGCGTATCAGGCGCGTTCGATTCAGACTGCCAGCGTCGCCACGACAGCTTGCGCTGCCCGGACCATCGCCTGTGGTTCGGCGGCGAACACCGCGTCGTGCGCGCCGGCCGCTGCCCAAACACGATCGAAACCGAGCAGCGTTTCGTCGGCGAACGCCGGGATTGCAATCAGATGGCCGATCGGCGCCACGCCGCCGATTGCAAATCCAGTCTCGTCGCGGATCTGCCGCGGGTCGGCGCGCTTCAGCAGCTCGCCGGCCAGTGCTGCAGCCTTGGCCAGGTCGAGCTGGTTGGAGCCGGAAACCAGGAAGAGAAACAGCTTTCCGCTGGTTTCTCCCTGGAACACCAGGGATTTGACGATCTGGGCGACTGTGCAGCCGCATTGCGCGGCGGCTTCCTCGGCGGTTCGTGTCGAGGCGCCCATGCGCCTGATTTCGATGTCGAGGCCGGCATCGGCCGCTGCCCTGGTCACACGATCAATGCTTCCAGCCATGAAGAACCGAACCTATCATGCAGATTCATAAAGGATTTCGATCGTCATGCCGTCATAGGCCGGGTCGACGTCGGCCGGCGTCTCGGCCACCACCGCAGCGTAGTCGAGCGGCACATGCATATGCGTCAGTACGGCCTTTTTCGGCGCCAGTTTTTCGATCCAGCCGAGTGCCTGGCCGAGCGACAGATGGCTCGGATGCGGCCTGTATTGCAGCGCATCGATGACCAGCACGTCGAGATCGCGCAGCCGTTCGGCGGTGGCGTCGGGGAAATCACTGACATCGGGGCAATAGGCGAGGCCGCCGATGCGAAACCCAAGCGATATGATGTCGCCATGGATCTGCGGCAGCGGCTCGAGGGTCAGGGCACCCCCCTCGCCTTCGATCACCACCGGCCTGGCATGGTCGATGATATGGGGCTCGACAATGGGCGGATAGGAACTGCCTAACGGTGTTTCGAAACAATAGCCGAACGCTTCCCGTAACCGCAGCATGGTCGGCTGGTCGGCGTGGATATCGATCCGATGACGCTGCTCGAGCACGAAGCCGCGCAAATCGTCGATGCCGTGGATGTGGTCGGCATGCGGATGCGTAAAGACGACCGCATCGATGCGCCTGACTGAAGCCAGCAGCATCTGCGCGCGGAAATCCGGCCCGGTGTCGATGACGACTGTGGTCCTGTCGCCGTTTGCCGCGATCCGCTCGATGAGCGCTGCGGTGCGCATGCGCCGGTTCCTCGGATTGGCCGGATCGCAATTGCCCCAGTCGCCGGTGATGCGCGGCGTGCCCGGCGATGAGCCGCAGCCGAGAATGGTGAGGCGCAGCCGGTCGCTCATGCGTCAAACGCTCAGCGCGGTCGGGCGCGGCATCTTGCTGAACAGCCGGAAGAAATTGTCCGTGGTGACAGCGGCGATGTCAGCCTCGCTGACGCCGATCGTTTCGGCCAGCACCTTGGCCGTGTGCGCGACATAGGCAGGCTCGTTGCGCTTGCCGCGAAACGGTACCGGCGCAAGGTACGGCGCGTCGGTTTCGACCAGCAGGCGGTCATGTGGCACATCGGCGGCGATGGCGCGCAGCTCGGCTGAATTCTTGAAAGTCACGATGCCGGAAAACGAAACATAGCCGCCGAGCGCCACGCCGATTTCGGCCAGCCTGCGCCCTGACGAAAAACAGTGCAGGACGAAGGGGAAGGCGCCCTTCCCTGTTTCGTCCTCGAGGATATCAGCCATGTCGCTGTCGGCATCACGCGCGTGGATGACCAGAGGCAGGCCCGTCTCGCGCGCTGCGGCGATGTGCGTGCGAAAGCCCTGCGCCTGCGCATCGCGCGGCGCATGATCGTAGAAATAGTCGAGCCCGGCCTCGCCGATCGCCACCACTTTGCGATGAGCGGACAGCCGGACCAGCGCCTCGACAGTCACGTCCATCTCCTCGGCGGCGTTGTGAGGATGGGTGCCGACAGAGCAATAGACTTCGTCGAAAGATTCAGCGATCTCAAGCACTTGTTGGAACCGCTTCACACGCGTCGAGATCGTCACCATGCGACCGATTCCAGCGGCCAAGGCGCGGGCGACGATGGCCGCCCGCTCCTCTGCGAAATCCGGAAAGTCGAGATGGCAGTGACTGTCGACCAACATCAGATGTTCGCGTCCGGCTGCTCGACGTAACGCGGAAACACGCCCTCCGGCGCGGGCAGAGTAACCCCCGATACCAGCGCATGGTCCGCGTGGACATGCACGAAATCGCGGCTGTCCGCCGGTACGGCCAGCAGGTCGAGCAGCTTGGCGGCCGACCCCGGAATGAAGGGCTGGCACAGCAGCGCCACGCGTCGGACGACTTCCGCGGTCGTCCACAGCACCGTTTCCATGCGCGCCGGATCGGTCTTTCTGAGCGCCCACGGTTCCTGCGAGGCGAAGTAGCGATCGGCCTCCGCCACGACGCCGAAGATCGCCGCCAGCGCTAGATGGATGCCCTGCTCCGCCATCATCTTGCGTGCAGCAGCAAGCGCCTCCACAGTCTGATCGAGGATTGCCCTGTCGGCCTCCGCCAGTTCGCTGCGTTTCGGCACTACGCCGCCGCAGTTCTTGGCGATCATCGACAGCGAGCGCTGCGCCAGATTGCCAAGGCCGTTGGCGAGGTCGGCATTGGTGCGGTTGACGATGGCGTCGTGGCTGTAGCTGCCGTCCTGGCCGAACGGCACTTCGCGCATGAAGAAATAGCGCACCTGGTCGAGACCGTAATGCTCGATCATCGCGAACGGATCGACGACGTTGCCGACCGACTTCGACATTTTTTCGCCGCGGTTGAACAGAAAACCATGCGCGAATACGCGCTTCGGCAGTTCGATCCCTGCCGACAGCAGGAAGGCCGGCCAGTAGACGGCATGGAAGCGGACGATGTCCTTGCCGATGACGTGGACGTTCGCCGGCCAGAAGGACCATCTGTCATCGGCCGCATCCGGATAACCGGCAGCCGTGATGTAGTTGGTCAATGCATCGACCCAGACATACATCACATGCTTGTCGTCGCCCGGCACCGGCACGCCCCATTTGAACGTGGTGCGCGAGATCGACAGATCCTTCAGTCCGGATTTGACGAAGCTGACGACTTCGTTGCGCCGCTCGGCCGGACCGACGAATTCGGGGTTGCTTTCATAGAGCGCGAGCAGCTTGTCCTGATAGGCGGAAAGGCGGAAGAAATAGCTCTCTTCCTCGGTCCACTCGACCGGCGAGCCGAGCGGCTCGCGGCGCACGCCGTCGTCGCCGACCTTGGTTTCGGCCTCGTCGAAATAGGCTTCCTGCCGCACCGAATACCAGCCGCTGTAGCGGTCGAGGTAGATGTCGCCATTCTCCGCCATGCGCGTCCAGATCGCCTGGCAGGACTTGTAATGGCGCTCCTCGGTGGTGCGGATGAAAACGTCGTTCGAACAACCGATCGCTTCATACATCGAGCGGAAGATCGCCGAATTGCGATCGGCAAGCGCTTTCGGCGTCAGGCCTTCGGCGTCCGCCGTCTGCTGCATCTTCAAACCGTGCTCGTCGGTTCCCGAGACGAAGAAGACGTCCTTGCCGTCGAGCCGCTGGAAGCGGGCCATCGTGTCGCTGGCGATGACAGTGTAGGCGTGACCGATATGCGGCTTGCCGTTCGGATAGAAAATCGGCGTTGTGAGGTAGTATTTGTCGCGTGCCATGGATGAGCCGTCATGAATGTCTGAATGAAGATGTAGCGGTGGATATCGCATCGAAACGGCGATTGCCATCCCGATGGGCCGTCACATTCGCATTGCAGAATTCAGGCGGTCGATCATGGTCAAGGCATGCTGCTTCTTGTCGAGATTGTAGGTGTCGGTCTCAGATATAGCGTTCAAGGCCTCGTGCCAAGTATCGGACAGCGTTTTGGCCCGCGCCAGATCGCCCGCCAGCGCGGCCTGGCTTGCGCCGGTCGAGAGCAGGTCGAGCGCACGGCGATTGAAGATATCGAACTGGATTGCCCGGTCGCGCCCGGCGACCGCCTCCGCGAGGCGATAGGCGCCGGCAACATCGCTCTTTGCCGCTGTCGCCAGGGCGTCGAGCGTCTCGGCGATTTCCAGCCCGCCATACTGCGTCAACAGGATTGCGGTGCGCGCGCTGCCCCCTGCCCGCTTGGCCAAAGCCGCGCGCGCCGCAGGATCGTCCGGTGGCGGTGGTTCGACGCTCTCCAGGACCGTCATCAGGCTCTCGGCATCCAGCGGCGTCAGCCGCACCATCTGGCAGCGAGAGCGGATGGTCGGCAACAGGCTGCCCGGCGCGTGGACGATGAGGATGAACAAGGTGCGTGCAGGTGGTTCTTCAAGATTCTTCAGCAAGGCGTTGGCCGCATTGGTATTCATGTCGTCGGCCGGGTCGACGATCACCACCCGGTAGCTGCCGTCATGCGAGGTCAGCGACAGGAAACGGCTGACCTTGCGGATCTCGTCGACGGTGACGACGGTCTTGAAGCTTTTCGTCTTGTCGTTCGGTGGGCGGGTCAGATGCAGCACCGAGGGATGCGCGCCGGTGGCGATCTGGCGAAACAGCGATGACGCCGGATCGGGAACGGCAAGGACCTCCGGCGCCTGTTCGAACGCCGGATGCTTCAACAGATGATGCGCCAGATGAAAGGCGAGCGTCGCCTTGCCGATGCCGACCGGCCCGACAAAGATCAGCGCATGCGGCAGCTTCCCGGAGCGATAGGCTGATGCCAGCATGTTCGCTGCCTGGTCATGTCCGACCAGGCGCGGCGTCTCGGATGGCTCCGGGATGCCGTCAAGCGTGTCGTGCTGTTCTGGTGCGATCCGTTCGAAAATCATCCCGGCGACTGCTTCCTGTGTCTCGGCGTCATCGTCTCCAGCGCCGCGAACACGGCGCCGGCGACGACATTCTCCACCGTGTCGGGGTCGGCGGACGCGTCGACGACGATGCAGCGCTCGGGTTCTGCCGCGGCGATCGCCAGAAACGCTTCGCGGCGGCGCTGATGGATATCAAGCGTTTCCTTTTCGAAGCGGTCGGCGCCGGCATCGGTGCCGCGCCGTGCGGTGGCGCGCCGCAGTCCTTCGGCCGGGTCGAGATCAAAGATCAGCGTCATGTCGGGCACCATGCCGTTGATGGCGACCTTTTCCAGCGCGTCCATGAAGGCTGGATCGAGGCCGCCGGTGACGCCCTGGTAGACGCGCGAGGAGTCCATGAAGCGATCACAAAGCACGACCGAGCCGCGCTCGACCGCCGGCCGGATGACTTGCTCGACATGGTCGGAACGCGCGGCGGCGAACAGCAGCGCCTCCATCCTGGGGCCGAATGGCTCGGCAGCGCCGGAAAGCAGTACATGCCGGACCGCCTCTGCGCCTGGCGAGCCGCCCGGCTCGCGTGTGACAACGACATCGTATTGCTTGGCGCGCATCTTGCCGGCCAGGCGCTCGATCTGCGTCGACTTGCCTGCCCCTTCTCCGCCTTCGAAGGTGATGAAGAATCCGCTCACCAAAGCCTTTGTCCATGCTGAGGGACCGTAATAGTCCGGACTTGAGAAAAGGTCCACGCCGCGGCTGCTAACGCAGCCAGCCGACCGCCAGTTCCTTGGCGGCATCGAGCGCGCGTTGCGGCAGCGAGCCGACGCCAACCCTTTCGGCGGCGAAAAGCGGCGTTTCCTGGCTCAGCGTGTCACCGATCCAGACCCGCAGCGCACCCACCGGTTGCCCCTCCTCCACGGGGGCTGCAACCGGTCCCTCATAGACGATCCTGGCGGTCAGCTTGTCGCGGTTGGCGATCGGCAGGAAGATGACCACGGGCGCTTTTGCCTTCAGCGCCACGCCGGATTTCGCACCGCCGAAAACCTGGGCCTCGCCGACCACCTCATCCTTGGCGAAAATCTCGGTTTTCTCAAAGGAACGAAGGCCCCAGTCGAGCAGCTTTCGCGCTTCCTCGGCGCGCTCGCGGTCGCTTGCCAGGCCGCTCATCGCCGCAATGACCCGCCTGCCACCTTGGCTGACCGAGCCGACGATGCCGAAGCCGGATGCCTCGCTCCTGCCCATCGCCAGGCCGTCGGCGCCGATATCCATCGCCAGCAGCGGGTTGCGGTTCCTCTGGGTGATTTTGTTCCAGGTGAAATCCTTCTGGCCGTAGTAGCGATAGAGGTCCGGGTACTCGCGCCAGATATGCAGGGCAAGGAGCGCAAGCTCTCGAACCGTCGTCTGCTGACCATCGGCCGGCAGGCCGGTTGCATTGACGAATGTCGATTTCTCGAGACCAATCTGCCTTGCGCGCTCGGTCATTCCAGTCGCGAAATTCGCCTCCGACCCGGCAAACCCTTCTGCGATGATGATGCAGCCGTCATTGGCGGCCTGGACCGTCACGCCCTGGATCAGGTCTTCAAGCCGGACCGTCGACTTGAGCTGGGCAAACATCGTCGACGTGCCGGATGGCGCGCCGCCGGTGCGCCATGCGTTCTCACTCACCACGTATGTATCGTTAAGCGTCACGCGCCTCGATTTGATGGCGTTGAACACCACCTCCATCGTCATCAGCTTGGCCAGTGACGCCGGCTGAATCGGCCTGTCGGCATCCTTGGAAAACAGCACCGTTCCGGTTTCGGCATCGATCATGAAGGCCTGTGCGGCCTTGGTTTCGAAAAGCTGCGCCGCGGCCGGAGCCAGCGAAAGCAGCAGCAGGCCAAAACCCAGAAGCCCGGCGAGAGGCGCGGCGAAGCGAAATTTCATGAGAAGTTCGACCTGTCAGCCGGTAGTTCCGGGCAAGCCTAAAGCGCGTCGCCGTCGACGACTTCACGCGACGTGCTTTAGGCTGTTGTTTTATGCATGTCGTTATCGCAAAACCGCTGCACATTTTTGCGCGACATGCATTATCAGGCTTTGTCCCGGCCGAGCAACCGCGCGATGGACAACCGGCCAAAACTTCAAGTTTTGCCGGTCAATTCCGAACCACGAGCGCGTCCGGCGCGCCATGCGACCATGCCGCCTGCAGCATGTCGTCCAGGCTGCCATGGCCGTCCGGATAGAGATTGACCGAATACCAGTCCTTGCCCTCGAATTCCGAGCGCTGGATTTCGGTGTTGCCGAAGCCGGAAAGCTGGGTTGCCACCTGCTGCGCCTCGGCGGCATCCTCGAACGAGCCCGCCGCGATATAGTCGGTGGGCGAAGCGGCCGAAGGAACTTGCCGCTTCCACGATTGCAGGATTTCGGCGGGCCCGGCGCCATCCAGCGCGGCAAAGACAGTGGAGGCGCGCTGCACGCGTTCGCTCGCATAAGACAGCGTCGCTACCCTGAACGGCGATTGCGGCAGATTGATCTGCGGCCGTTCCGGCACGATCGGCCCGAAATCGGGCAGCGTCACGCTGCCGGCGGCCGGCGTCTGCGCCGCCACGACCGGCTGTGCCGATGCGGAATTCGTCAACTGACCGGGAAAGGCAGCGGCGGCGGCCAACGCCGTGCTCGGCGATGGTCCGTTCATGGCGATCATGACGCCGGTGGGCAGGCCGTCCGACGGATCCGGCGCCCTGTTGCCGGGATGGTAAGAGGCCATCAGATAGTGTTCGTCTTTGCCGTGAAGCGGCGCCCGTCCGACATATTCGACCTTCACCTTGGCCGTGCCGATATTGGCATAGTCGAGCATTTCGGCGGCGCGCTTCGACACATCGATGATGCGCCCCTCATGGTAAGGACCGCGATCGTTGACGCGCACGATGACCGAGCTGCCGGTCTTCAGATTGGTGACCCGCGCATAGCTCGGCAGCGGCATTGTCGGATGCGCGCCGGTCAGATGTGTCATGTCGTAGACTTCGCCGTTGGCGGTCAGCCTGCCGTGGAAGGCTTCGCCATACCAGGAGGCGAGACCCTTCTTGGCGTAGCGCTTGTCTTCCTTCGGATAATACCACTTGCCGCGCACTTGATAGGGCTTGCCGAGCTGATCGCGTCCGCCGCCACGCTGCAGGCCCGACATCTTGAAGCTAACGCGCGGGCTGGCTTTTACGCCATATTCGGATTCGGCAAAATATTCCTTGGAGCGAGGCTTCTTGTTGACCATTGCCTTTGGCTGTGGCGGCGCCGCGCAAGCCGCCAGCAAGGCAGCCGACAGGGCACACAACGCGAAAGCGGAAGCGCGACGAAGACGCGGGCGCGTCGTGCTTGGCATTTTTCGATTGTCCCCTCTCAACAAAGGCGCCGCAACTTGACCGTCGGCAGGGCCAAAACCTACCCGACAATGCCAGCGACACCTTGATTCGCAATCCCTTGTGCACAGGAATTGTTTATCACCGTATTAACCGATTATGGTCGGAACCGGGCGAGATTGTGGCACAAGCCGTCCCGGCGATCGCTGTGAGAAATCACGGCGTTTCGAGCTTCGGCGCAGCGCTGCTCGTCCTGCTCAAGCCCCGCCGTCAAGCACCCGTGCCCTGCCCCTGGCAGGAACCGGCAACAGCCGGTTGACAGGACTTCGTTGGGCGCACTAGAGCAATGAAGAGCGAACGATCTCCGAGGCGTGCCCACAGGGTACGCGTTGCGATCAGGACGAGCATCCAGGTGGTTGAAAAATCACGATGGAGGGATGGCCGAGCGGTTTAAGGCACCGGTCTTGAAAACCGGCGTGGGTGCAAGCCCACCGTGGGTTCGAATCCCACTCCCTCCGCCAACTGCCGTTGATTTATCTAAGTAATTTATCGATTTGCCAGAGTTACGCACTAATCTACGGACAGTGATTTGCAGGCCACCGATGAAATGCAGCCCAAGATGGACATATGCTGCTTCGTTAACCCGGACTAGGCTCCCGCAATTTGCGAGCCTCGTTCCGATCTTGGGTTATGCCGTAATCTGGGGAAACCAGTTCCAAGACTGGAACATGAGATTTGACTCTTTGGGGAGCACTTCTGGCTACTTCCGGTCGTGTCCCACCGCGTGGCGTAGGTCGGCGGTAGCGAAGCCGCTGGCGAGCGCGCCCTCAACAGCGCTGTGGCGAGCGAGCGGCGTAGCGGCGGTCATCGATGGTCGAGAAGATCCTGACCACGTATCTGCGGGAAAAGGGCTACCTGCCGAAAGGCGCAGCAGAATAGCTATGCTCGTCACCGTCAGCCGGGAGGAGTGTAGAGCGGCTCTCTGCATCGATGAACCAAGCACTGGCCATCGAGCGTCGGCACAAACCCTACCGCTGGGATTTCCGACCAGTCGCACGCATTGCTGTACCGGCGGACGTAGAGGGCATAGGTGTTCGGGCCGGTGGTCAGCACCGCCGAGCCATGGCTCTGGATTAGCGCCTGCGTCTGTTGGCAGGTCATGGCGCGGGTGTCCGGCCTGGCCTGGGCGAGGGTTGTGAAGGCAAGCGTGACCGCTGCCGAGGTCAACGCAATCCGGCGAATGGACATGACGAGACTCCCATGATGAGCCATTTGGTTGACAAACTCGCATGTCGCAGGGCAGCTGTGCAATGGCGGCCTCCAAATCGGAATTTCCGGACTGGAGCAAACCGCCCGCCCCGTGCGAATTGACGGCGTGCCGCTGGAGCCCGCAACCGAGGACGCTCTCAACGTGCCGGCGGTCACGGCCGGCAGCCTTGCAATTTGAGCAAACAAATAGCCCGACCAGGTCGTCATGCATCGAGCCGTGGTCACGGCGGAGCCTGTCAATCAGCGCCTGGATGTCGAGCTTCGTCGATCTGCAGCACATATTCACCAGCCAAGTGGAGCACGCCCCCGAAGGCTCGCCAGGCCCAGCGACCTCCTCCGCAACCAAAGCCGCTGGGCCGCCCCGCTCCGCCAGTCCGGCTAGAGCTTCCCTTTGAACCGATCTCCATTCATGGGGCTGGGCAGCACCATCACAGGCGAACGAATCCTATAAGCGGCAGATGATCGGAGGCGACCCGCGAAAGCGGCGTGTCATGGGCTTCGACGGATGAGATCATTCCGTGTCGGTTTGCCATGATCCGGTCGAGCGACAGCAGCGGCAGACTCGATGGAAAGGTGGGGACCGCCGGTGGCGCGGGACCGAAAGTCGTGTGCAGCGTATTCAGCGCGGAACGGTTTCCGAGTCGCCATTCGTTCAAATCGCCGAGCAGCAGTGTTGGTTTTTCGTCCGGTCTGTTCATGATTTCGAGCACGACACGGGCCTGTTCGGAGCGCGATCGGCGCAGCAAGCCGAGATGGGCTGCGATAATGCGCAGAGTTCGTTTCTCGTCCAGATCGATTTCGGCAACCAGGGCTCCGCGCGGCTCCAGCCCCGGGAGCTTTATCTGATGGACATTGCGAACGATGCCCCGTTTGAAAAGCAGAACGTTGCCGTGCCAGCCGTGTCCTTTGCCGTTTCCGGACACCGGCACCGGCACCAGGCCTGTTTCCAATTCGAGACGCAGCAGATCCAGAAGGCCGGCACGATCTCCAAAGCGATTGTCCGCTTCCTGCAACGCAATGACATCCGGGCCGATTTCCCGGATGACGCGACCGATTCGTTCGGGATCGAACTTTCTGTCGACGCCCACGCATTTGTGAACATTGTAAGATGCGACCAGAGTCCCCGCAGGGCGTGTCCCTTCGGACGGCGCAGCCTTCGCCTTCTGCTTCTTTCTGTCGCGAATGGATTTGAGCACACTTGCAGGAAAGCTCTGTCCAGTTCTTTGCATGAGTCTGCTGCTCGTCCTCACTACCTTCAAGACTTAGCTTTGTCTCACTCAAACAGGATCTGCAATCGCTGCTTCCTGCCCTGACGAGATGCGGCGCTCGAAAGGAGCGATGGCTGCGTCGCCCGAATTGCCTCGGGCAGAACGAGAAAGCCTCTAAAGGTAGGGCGATCCCAGCCACAACACTCGGTCGAACAGGCGGACGATGAATGGCCGGGCTCTCAAGGTTTCGATCGTTACAGACGTGGCGGAGGCGATTGCCGATCCGATCCGCGCTTCAATCTCCGCAGCAAAGCCTGCATCAAGAACCTCTACATCAATCTCAAAATTCAGCCGCAGGGACCGGGCGTCAAGATTGGAGGATCCTATAAAAGCCCAAACTCCATCGACCGACAGCAGCTTCGAATGATCGAACGAGCCCTGCGTGCGCCATACGCGGCAATAGTGCTTCAGGACCTGATCGAATTGCGCCGTCATCGCCCGGTCAATAAGGAAAAGATTGTTCATCGCCGGTACCACGATGTCGATCTCGACGCCTCGCCTGGCTGCGGTCGTCAGCGCGCTGATCAGTTCCCGATCCGGCAGGAAATAGGGCGACATGATGCGGATCGATTTGCGGGCGACGGAAAATGCCCCGATCAGCAAGTTGTGGTTCGTTTCGATGCTGGCATCCGGCCCGGATGCAACCGCCCGCGCCAGCATCGGTTGACCGGGAGCCGCGGGAAGCGCGGCCACTTGCCAGGTGTCGCCTTTCAGGAACTCGCCGCTCACGAAGCGCCAATCTTCGGCGGCAACCGAAAAAAGGTCGGCAACGACCGGCCCGGTGACCTGAAAATGCGTGTCCCTCGCGCTGGAGGAGCCGGCGAACTCGGCTGAGAATCCCTTTCGGATGTTCATCCCTCCGGTGAACGCAATCGTGCCGTCGACGACCAGGATCTTCCGGTGCGTTCTGAGGTTGGCGTAGGGAAGACGCAGGCCCATGACAATGTTGCCGTTGAAGAGGTCTGCCGGGATTCCCGCCTCTCGCAGGCGCCCAAGAATGCTGGGGACGGAGTAACGCGCCCCGACGGCATCGATCAGCACGCGAACGCTGACACCCCGCTGGACGGCTCGCGCGAGAGATTCCACGAAAAGCCGCCCGACATCGTCATTGTCGAAGATGTAGGTCTCGAGCAGGACAGTGCGTTGAGCGCCGTCAATCGCTCGGCACATTGCGGCATAGGCCTCGTCACCTGTCTCCAATATCGCAATCGCGTTTCCCGAGGTCAGGGCACGCCGGGCCACCCTGTCGCCCAATGTCTTCAGGCCGGTGAAGCGTTGGCCGTACCGCTCGGCAATCAGTTCCTCGGCGGCAAAGTTGCGCTCATGTTTTGCGGAAGCCGCCTCGCTGGAAAGGGGCCGCATGGCGCTGATCGTGGCACGACGGATGCGGTTTATGCCGGCAACGGCGTAGATGATCGCGCCGAGGAATGGCGACAGGAACATCACGCCGACCCAACCCGTGGCGGCGCGGACGTCTTCCTTCGTCATTATGGCGTGGACGATGCCGATGGCCGCCATCACCACCGAAATGATCGCGAGGACCTGGGGCCAATGAGTCAATAAGGTCTGCAACATCGCCAGGACTATCCAGCGAGCGGTTGCAGAACGCAATGCAACTCATCCCCGGGGTCAGACCACGGTAACAAACTGGACAGAGCCGCTGTCGGGTTCGATGGAACGGCCCCGTCGCCGGAGGCCAACAGCCACGAGCGGGCACTACAGGCCTAACTTCTCCCGGAGTGCATCGATGCGTTTAGAGGCTTCCGCCTTGCTGAGGCCGTCAGCATAGGCGTCAGGGTCGTCGGCCTGTTCGGCCAAAGTTTTCAAATAGGAGGCTTGTGCGGGGGTCATGGGATCATCTCCGCTGATCCAATCTTCCGGGTCCTTTTCGACATTTGCCGGTGCCTCGATTTTTGGGTTGTGCCGGTCACCCATGATCAATCTCCCTTGATGATCACCACAATGAGAATGATCATGATTTGTTCCGCCAGATTGGTATGCGCGTCGCGTCCGCCCGCGTAGGCCTCAAATCGGTGAGGACGCCCGTGAGCAGCGATCAGGGCATTGGAGCCGTGCCTGGCTCATAAACGACCCCCAACTCGGGAGTCGGCTTCTTCAAATTTTTTGGCCTTCAGCCATGTGCTCGACAGTCCGCTCCTGTAGCGGCTGTCGGCGCGCTTCGAGATAATTCCATTGAGCCCGATCTTCTCGACGGTGCGGAAGAGCGCCAGCGCGCTGCCCTCGAAATGCTCACTGTATTGGATCTTGCCGAGGCCAGGCTCAATCAGTTGCCACAGCGCCTGCTTGCGCTGCAGCAGCGGCAAGGAGCCTAGATCGTGGCCGTCGAGATGGAGGATATCGAACGCGACGAACACCAGCCGGCTCGGCTCGTTCCAGATCGCCGCTTCCAGCGCAGGGCAATCGAAAGCGCTCTGCTCGCCGGGAACAATGACTTCGCCGTCGAGAATGGCAGTCCGGCATGGCAGATCGACGGCTAGTGCGATGGGCCAGTATTTCGTGGTCCAGTCGCGGCCGTTCTTGTTGTAAAGACGCACACCGCCATTATCGATGATGATCTGGGTTCGATAGCCGTCGAGATTGGCCTCGTGGACCCAGCCCTCACCTTCAGGCGGCCGCTCGACCCGAGTCGGGATCTGCGGCGGAAGAAACTCCAGCCGGCCGCCAACGACCTTGGCACGCTTACTCAATGACGCCACCTTTGACCGCGCAGCGGCGGCTATCGGCACAGGCAGCACGACATCTCCCCAACATGATGCCTGCCACCTGTGCCGAGCCCCCGCCAAGCCGCCGAGCCCCCGCCAAGCATTGCAAGCATCTACGCACGAAGCCGATCTGTCGTTAGCTTTGCATCCTAATACTTATCCCGGCGTACATATCTTGCCCGGCGCGGCGCTCTTGCACCGTTCCCGACCGGCTAATTGCTGTCCGGGATCGCCGCCAGCCTACGCAGCCCTTTGCTGGTGAGATAATCCGGGCTAGAGCGGTTCGTCATTTCAAGGAACCGCAGAACCGCTCTATCTCTTTGTTTCTTGACTTGGCAAACATACGACTCGCGGTCTCAACAAGTGTCTTATGCTGCGTAGTTGCAATGTATGCTCCGCTGTGATGCGCGGCGACATCGATGAACAGTTGGTCGATAAATCGGGAATTGGCTATAATTGATGGCGCGGTGGACGCGACACGAAAATATTCTGGTCCATGAGCTTCCCGATCCTGTACTCAGCTTCCGAGCGCTTTGAGCCAATGTTCAAAGGAAGAGGCCTCCTCGTGTCCGGCATGCGAAACAGAGTGGGCGGGGCGCGGTAACACCACGGAGCTTCGGACTTCGCGGGGGCTGTAGCCGAATTCCTTGCTAAAAGCTCGGCTGAAATTAGCCGCTGAACTAAACCCGACGGCTTCGGCAATATTAACAATGCGCCGGCTGTCCGCCGGATTGCTAAGCGCAACATGGGCTGCCAGAAGTCGGCGACTTTGTATGTAGTGGAGAACACCACCGCTCGGTTCGAACAACTGATAAAGACGAGAGCGCGAGACGCCGAGCGCCCGGCACATTGAATCCGGCGTCAGATGAGCCGCATCCAGATTGTTGTGGACGTATCGACGGGCTCGCTCCATCAGCGCGACACTCACCAATTGTTCGGTGGCCGCGGCATGTTCCGCCGGGGGCGAGAGGCAGGCAATGATCATGCTGCGTGTTGCGTGCACGATGCGGGGCAGATCGTCAACCGTGAGACTGCGCAGTCTTGCTTCGATGTTCTTGAGGTAGTCGAGCAAAAGGTTGGCAAAGTTGCCGGACAGAATTGAATTATTCTTTGCGTCCAGGGTTGCCGCCGCATCGGCGAACAAATCACGCGGCAAATAGAGAAAGAGACTTTGGGATTCCGTTGCCCTCCCCCGAAACGGGTAGCCAAGCGATCTAATCTCCAATTTGCCCGGCTGGTTTTCCGCTACGCGGCGATCGACCTCCGTCCACGACCGGCCAGTATGCGGCAAAGCGATATACCAGTGATCGATCGAGCTGGACCGAAGCTTCGCAGCAGAACGCATATAACTATGTGCCGGTGCGCGCTGTTGAACGATCAGCATGCCGCCGAGGTTCCAAGCCGTGTGGTCGGCGGGAAAGCCATCGTCGAGCGATTTGTCATCCGGCAACTTGATCTCGACAAGCGGAGCCATATGCGCCTGCCAAGCGACGAATTGATCTTCTGGCGCCAGTTCGAGCGTCGAAAAGGGCAAAGGTTCGAGCGCCGGCGCAAGTGACGGGGCAGCCTCATTGTAAGGCTGAGCTTCGCGCGGCCAACGACGTCGATCGCGCTCAAGCGCCTGCCTCGCAAGCGCCTTGTCCTGCCTCTTAGCGTCCATCGCGTAGTGCCGTATCCGATTCCGGTATGCCCATCGCCACCGCAATCATGTGGTGTATCACAGCCATCTGGCAAGACCAGCTGAACGCGAGTCCACAGAGGGCTATCACACTGGGTTACAGCAAGAAATGCATTCCGAGATAAGTTTCTGGATGCGACGATAACGACACTCTTCAACGTGGTGCGTATAGAGTCTGGCACGGTGAAAGCGTAGTTGAGGAGGCAACGAAATGAACGCAAACCTCAAAACAGAAGCTCGTCGCAAGATAATTCTTGATGGATATTTTAATAACGAACCTTTGAAAGATATTGCAGCCAAGGTCGGATGCTCACTGGCGAGTTTGAAAGTCACCGCCAGTAGACTCGGTTGCACACGAACTCCGAAGAGGCGGCGGAATTTCGGCGAGGATTTCATGTCCCAGAACAAAAATTGCGGGATTACCGCCAACTTATGATTGCTGGACAGTATAGATCTCGCGAGTGCGCCCTGATTTGGGACTATTGAAAGACCAATTATCGGTCAGCGAGTAAACTTATTCCAATCACGCCTCAGCGGTTCATCGACAAAAAAGAGTCCGCCTCAATCACTGGCAACAGGCCCTGAAAGGTTCGCACAGATGCTGCGTCGGCGTTTCAATCGCACCTGCCTCAGCCCTCATGATCTGGCTATTTGCGAACGCGTGTTCGATCAGGTTTGCGCAGATGAACACATGGACTCTTCAAGCCGGGATGCCGAGGCCTTAGCGGTGGCGATTGTCGCAATCTTCCGAAACATTACTACCAAGGAGCGCGAACTGCTGGATGAATTGAGGTCTCTTCGTCTCTCAAAGGGCGCAGAGAAGGCGCACTAGCTTGGCGGCTTTCCCTGACGAATTGTTCGCGTTAGCACAGCCGGATTCGCATCTGCATTGCCCCATTGAGTCCCGCCAGAGTGTAGCCACAGCGCTTGCGAAGGAGATGGAAATGGGTTTAGCCCAAGACTTGTCTGATGTTGCGCTCACATTCGATTGTCCGAATTGCTCGCATCCGGCGGTAAGGAAGGGCTCTGCGCTAAGAACGATCGCGCACTTCAGATGCGACGGGTGCAACGCCAAGGTACGGATCACCTATCCGCAGAAGCTAGCGATCTTCGAAAAGTACAGGCTATTAGCCGCCCAAGGGGCATTGCGATAAGACGATCCGGAAACGCGTCGCCAATGGCGGTGACGCGGACCAGCTGCAAAAGGTCGATGCCCTAGTGGGTCTCGCTAAAGAAATGGCCCACCGGCAACTGGCCGGGTTAGAAAGCCCGGCAGATAAAGCGTGGTCGTGGTTGTGGTCGTGGAGGTCTCGCCCGAAGTTCCGCTCGTCGTCTGGGCAAAGGAAAGGCCGGCGGAAAGCGCCAACACGGCCGAGGTCAAAACGATTCGTTTCGTATTCCTTTCTCCTGTCTTAAGCGCACGACGCGCTCACAAACCAGCATGCGGACAGAAGGAATGTTCCACTGATGGGGCTCACCCTCGGAATCGTTCCGCGTGCCAGTGGATCTTGCCGTCAGGCCGGCGTGATCGTGAGATCCTCGCTTACTCGAACATGATCCGAGAGGTTCCTCTTTCTGCGATCGACATTCTCCGAGCTTCTTGGATCCGCTCGGCCTGTTGTTTGGTATAGGGACCCATCGGCCGGGTCTTTTCATGGCCGCGGCGAACCCGACAGTACCAGTGGCCGCTGTCAGAGAAGATCTCAACCGAGGTCGGTGCATCGTTGGCCGCCGCCTTGGCGACCTCGCTGATGAATTTCACGACCTTTGAATGGTGCCGGGCGGGTGCAACCGTGCGCAAACCACTGGTGACGCTAAGTTCCTGCTGCACTGGGGACATGGTCGAACTCCTGTCGGTCATTTGCTTGCGCTCCCTCCCACCGGCGCTGCGCAGCATTCAGCGCAGAGCTGGGTGGATAATCTCGAAGCCTATTGCTCTGACTAGCTATCTAGCAAACGAAATTGATTGACATTTAAACGCAATTTTTATGCTATATGTTTTATGGACATTGAACTCGCCCGGACTTTCATCGAGATCGTTTCGACAGGGAGTTTCATTCGGGCATCGGAGCGCTTGAATGTCGCCCAGACGACCGTAAGCGCACGGATTCGCAACCTCGAGCAGCAATTGGGCCGCGCGCTTTTTGTTCGCCACAAAGGCGGAGCTTCTCTCACCCCGGCCGGTGAGCAATTTCTGCGCCACGCGCCGATGTTCGTCCAACTATGGCAACGCACCCTTCACCAGGTTGCCGTGCCCCCGGGACGTCGAGCTGTTCTGACGGTCGGCAGCGAAGTCAGCCTAGCGCAACCTCTTCTGCTCGATTGGGTCCGATGGATGCGCGGGTCGCTTCAGGATATTGCACTTCGAGTACACGTCGATGTGCCGAAGGATTTGATCAATCAGGTTGCGTCAGGAATGGTCGACTTGGCTATCATGTACGCGCCCCCCCACAGACCGGGTTTGAAGATCGATCTGCTTCTGGAGGAAAAACTCGTCCTCGTGACGACCAATTCCGAAGCGCGCCTCCTGGACGAATCCGATTATGTTTATATGGATTGGGGGCCGGATTTTGAACTTCACCACGGGATGAATTTCCCGAGTGCTGCGCCGGATCTTTCTTTCGATCTCGGTCCGCTCGCACTGAGCTATGTTCTTGCGACTGGCGGCTCCGGATATTTCAGGATGAGTTCTGTGCGGCCTCACATGGAGGCCGGCCGGCTGCACCTTGTGCCTGAAATGCCGCAGTTCTCCTATCCGGTTTACGCGGTGCAATCCGCAAGTGCGGACGAGAGCGTGGTAGGTCCCGCCCTGGCAGGATTGCATTCCGTCGCGAGCGCCGACATCAAATTGTAGGAGTTGTTGGGCGTCTAAAGGTCCGCTTGGATTGACGGGAACAGAAGGTCGACCGTTGTTCCAATCCCTCGCTCACTCTTTATCCGGATCCGACCACCAACCATTTGCGCCAATGCCTGCACTTGCAACATCCCTATCCCGGTGCCCTTCTCACCCTTCGTCGTGAAGAAAGGATCGAACACCTTTCGCAAGACTTCCGGAGCCATGCCGCAACCACCGTCCTTGACGCGAACGCATGCGTAGGTTTCGGGCCCGGGCAGGTCAGGCGTCGGGGCCGTCTGCACCAATCGCTCAGTGGTGACGCGGATCTCCCCGCCACTTGGCATCGCATCTCGTGCGTTCATTACGAGATTAAGCACTGCAGAGTCGAACAGCGCCGGGTCGATCAAGCAGTTCGGGATATCGGAACCAAGCTCCAGCTTGACGCGGACATCGGGGCCTGCGCCATATCTCAGGAAAGGCTCAAAAGACCTGAGGAATTCATTCAAATTGCCAGCGTGGATTTCGAGTTCCTGATGTTTTGCGAAGGCCAGTACCAGTGACGTCAGTTCGATACCTCGATCGATTCCCTGCCGCGCTGCAGCAATGTAGGTCCTCACGCTTTCGGGCTCCTCGGCTCTTATTTCGGCAAGCCTCAGGCCGGATCCGATGACTGCCAGGAGGTTTCTGAAATCATGGGCAATACCGCCAGTCATCTCGCCTAAGGCGGCAAGCCGATGTGTGGCACGCTCACGTTGTTGGGCTGCAGCCCGAGCACCGGGAGGCATATCTACCGGACGCTCGTCGCGCTTCGCTCGTGTTTCATTATCGTATGGAAACGCGCTGCCGGTCATGATGGTCGCCCCTATCGATCATTGACGACAAACAGGAAACTCGGGCTCCCATTCGCATCGTCGTTTGGGTTCTCCTGTTGCTGGTGTCATGCATCCTGCACGTATGCCTAGGCGCGCCGCACGATCCTTTTCGTCATGATGTCTTCGACCATCGGAAAGGCCTTGACGGCCTCTTCCGGTAGGTCTCCCTTCGCTCCGGTTAGCTCCGTCCAGTCATGCGCCTCGGGCTCGCCGACGACGATACGACCGACCATTCCAGCATGCTCATGCGGAATGCAGTAATAATCATAGACCCCCTGCTCGGTGAAAGTAACCGAAAAGCTTTCGTTGGGCAGTAGATAGTCAGAATCCCAAGATTTTGCCGCTTTGGGCATGCGGAGCGGCCGCTCGAAGTTTGTGGGATTGTATGCCGTCGTCGTGTGCGAATTGCCGGGATTGAGATTGGTCCAACGGATCGTCTGTCCTGGTTTGATCAGGATGCCTATCGGGTCGAACCAGACGTGTGAACCGTCGTCGCGCCCTTGCATCTTGACTTCGATCATCTCGCCACCCAACACGGCCAGAGAAGAGAGGGAAAGGGCGGCGGCGAGCCCGCCGCCAGCGCCCAGTATCTCACGACGCGTCAGTGTCATTTGGCGACCTGTGCCTCGTCAGCCGCTGAAACATGCCACAGCACGACATGGACATGCGGCTCTTCTACCCCCGGATGGCCGGCATTGTAGTAGACGTCCACATGGTCGACATTGCCGCCGGGTGAAGCGAGGTCGTCAAAACGCTTGTCCGGATTGAGGTCTTTGATCGGCAGCATGTAAATCGTGCTGACAAGCTCGCCATCGTGGTCATAGGCAAAGAATGGTCCGGCAGGCAATGTCGTCGGATCGACGAAAAGTTGGCCCATGCCCGGCAGGAAGTCGGGCAGTTTCACAAGCTTGCTGACCTGTTCGTAAGGAGCGGCTGGCGGAGCTTTGGTGACCTCATTCGCCGCCATGGCGCAAAGCGAACTGCCCACTGTCAAGGCAACTGCGAGGACGAGTTTTTTCATCACGGCATCTCCTGGTTGAAATAAAAATTGCAACGGCTGAAGATCTGGAAGTCCGTCTAAAAATTCGATCTTCACTTTCTGACACGGCATGTTCGCGCCCAGCTAGCAAGCAGGAGACTGTTCTGTTCGTCAAACGAAAATAACTGGCATTTAAAAGCATTATTTCTGCTAGTCAGGCCCGTACCTGTTTTGCTTGATTTTCAAAAAATCTACCATTACCTCTGAATTGCTATGAATATGTTCAGCCTCAATTTCCGGCGGGAGCCTAAACGCCTCAAAACGGGCCATTAGCCCGGACGCGAGAGAGTTCGCGTCCGGGACAGCCAGCCTCATCTCCACTCCTCAGTCCACTGAGAACTATTTACACTATACTTTGGCCGCCCTCTGCCACGTCCGCCTTCCTCCCTGCCCTTTCCCAAATATGCCGGCTGCTTCGGGCATCTCAGGTTCGGGCGCGACTCCGACAGGCACGGTCATCCGATGAGGCGTTGGCGATTCTCGAAGCTAAGCCGCTTCCGGCAATTTCCACCAATTTGCATATTTGCTGCGTCGAGCCTGGCGTTCTGGTGTCCAGGCACTTGAGCCATGCCTAGATCCCATTTGCCAGCGTGCGCGAACCAGTGCGAGTTGGAGAAGGTTGGATCTCAGTTGCTCTCCCTCCGCCACTCGACGATTGGCGGCTTGGCATAAACGAACCAGTTCTTCCTCCGAAGCGGCGCCAGGAATTGAGCGAAGGCGCTGTGCTCATTCAGACCGTCGTGACCGCCGAAGAACTGCAGTCGCCCAGCAGCATGGGCGTCGGCGAGCTTCGACAGGAAGAGCCGTCGGAACAACTTCGACAGCACGCGCACGGGCAGGAAGAAGCCCGGCCTGCAATGCACCCAGCGCTCGCCGTCGAGCGAGATACCGCCACCGGGCACGATCATGTGCACATGCGGGTGATGGGTCATCGCCGAGCCCCAGCTGTGGAGCACGGCGGTGATGCCGATGCGCGCGCCGAGGTGCTTTGGATCGGCCGCGATCGTGAGCAGCGCCTCGGAGGCGGCGCGGAACAAAAGGTCGTAGATCACGGCCTTGTTGTAGTAGGCGATGTCGGCAATCTCGGCCGGCAGCGTGAACACGACGTGGAAGTAGCCGACCGGCAAGAGATCGGCCTGGCGCGCGGCGAGCCAGTCCCGTGCCGCCGCGCTCTGGCATTTGGGGCAGTGCCGGTTCCGGCAGCTGTTATAGGCGATCCGGCTGTGGCCGCAGTCCTCTCAAGCCTCGACATGGCCGCCGAGGGCAGCGGTACGGCAGCTCTCGATCGCCGACATCACCTTCATCTGGCCGAGGCTGAGATGACCGGCATGCGCCGCGCGCCAGGTGGCGCCATGGCGATGGAAGATGTCGGCGACTTCCAGTGACGGGCGGCTCACCGCCGCGGCGTCATCTGTCCGGTCGCGTCTCGTCCTCCGTCAGCAGCTTGATCCGGTCGAGTGGGCTCATCACGGTGCGGATCGTGTTGGTGGCGACGCGGGCATAGAGCGCCGTGGTGTCGAGCTTGGCGTGCCCGAGCAGGACCTGGATGATGCGGATATCGATGTCCTGCTCCAGGAGATGGGTGGCGAAGCTGTGGCGCAACGTGTGCGGCGTCACCCGTTTCCTGATCTCGGCCGCCTCCGCAGCGGCATGAACAGCGCGGTTCAGCTGGCGGCTGGAGAGCGGTATGACCGGATTGCGTCCTGGGAACAGCCAGCCCCGCGGCAACATCACGCCGCGGCGCTTGCCCTCCCGCCACCAGGCGCGCAGCAGTTTGAGCAGATGCGGCGACAGCATGGCGTGGCGATCCTTGCGGCCCTTGCCTTGTTCGACGCGAATCAGCATGCGCGCCGAGTCGATGTCGGTCACCTTGAGCGCCGCCACCTCGGAAACCCGCAGCCCGGCGCCATAGGCCGTGCCGAGCGCCGCCTTGTATTTCGGCCCCGGCGCCGCTTCGAGCAGCCGCGCTACCTCCTCGGCGCTCAGCACCAGCGGCAGCTTGGGTGGCTGGTGGACTATCGCGAGACGACGAGAGAGAGCGTGACGGTGAAGAAGAAGCGCAGCGCCGAAACCGAGCTGTTGATGCCCGGCGGCCGCATGCCGCTCTCGGTCTGGTGCACTTGGAAACGGCGGAGATCCTCAGCCGTTGCCGCGCCGGGCGAGCGGCCGATGAACGCCGCAAATCTCTTCACGCAGCGGATGTAGTTACGGCGCGTGTCTTCGGTGAAGCCACGCACGTTCATGTCTTCGATCATGCGCTCGCGAAGCGCGCTGCCGGACGGATGCGAAGAGATGGTCATCGGATGCTCCTCTCAAGCTGAAGGTTGACCCTTCATGCTCGGAGGCCGAGCCTGTCCGTCACCCCTCGTCGATTACAACCTCACCGGCGCTGCCGATAAACCACCAAGCCTCGAACCCGCGCCCTCCCGCGCGAGCGGGTTCGTTCTGTGACCCCTAATGGTCATTCCGGAGGCGAGATTGCAGGTCCGAATCGGATTGAGAAAACGGACGTTCGGCCACGCTATCTGCGCCGACCGTCGCGCCACCCCGCTGGCGAGGCGTCGTGAGCCTCTTGAAACCCCGACTGTAGGCCGCCTCCGCCGGCCTACAACGTAAGCCTACGGTGAAGGCCGCCTTGTCGCCTTAGGAAGAACATTGCAAGTCCGGGGAATAATCCTGGGGAGGTGTCCTATGACGATTGCGCGTGGAAGTGATCACCTTGGGGCAGCGCCGGCGGCGCTGGTCGCGGGCGGAGAAGGAGCGGCTGGTTGGCGGCGACGTTCGAGCCCGACGTGACGGTATCGGAGGATTCGCAGTACCGTGTGCCGGCTACGTCAACCGATTTGCGACATCTCCAAGATTTCTCGTAGAGCGTTGGGGATAACCGCACTGACCCCATTTGCAGCGGAATCGGTGTCCATTATCCTTCCGTTAACAAATGGACGATTTGATCTTGGTGGGGGGTCAACCGCGAAAATGTTGCGAGAACGAGGAGCCCATCAATGGCTGCGATTGCTCTTCCTGGCGATTGGACCGAACAGTACAAGGGATCGAAGCTGAACCTCTCCGGGTTCAAGCTCTCCTTTTCTGACGAGTTCAACACGCTTGATGTCGTGCCGAACAACGGCACCGGCAAGTGGTACGCGCCTGTGCATGCCCCCTATGGGGCCGCCACGTTCATGTCGCCGGTGGGGGCAACGAATCCGTTCTCCGTCTCTGACGGGAAGCTGACCATTACCATGAAGCAGGTGGACGGCGCCTGGCAGTCGGGAACGATGCAAACGGTTAACAGCGCCGGCCAGGGTTTCGCGCAAGAGTACGGGTACTTCGAGATGCGCGCAGCCTTTCACGGCGGGGCGGGAGCCTGGCCGGCTTTCTGGATGCTGTCGCCCGATCAGACTTTGCCACGCGTCGAGGTCGACATCGTTGAAGCGTATGGGGGCGATCCCGATGGTCATCACCAGGCGGTGCACTTGCGCAATAAGGAAAGCCACGCTTGGGAAAGCAACTATACGGGCCTCCCCGGTTCGATGTTCGACGGGGCGTTTCACACCTACGGCGCGAGGATCACGACGGACTGGATCACCGTGTACTATGACGGCAAGGAGCTGAGCCGCTTTCCAATGAGCGAGTCCTTCCGCACGCCGCTCTATATGCTGGCCTCGCTTGCCATGAATCCCCTTGAGGTCGAGCGGGCGTCCGGCACCTACAAGATGGTCATCGACTACGTGCGCGCCTATGCCGCGCCGGGCGTGATGGAGCAGCACCTGACCGGGACGGATGCAGCGGATATCCTGAACGGCGGCAGCTTTGATGACGTTCTGAACGGCGGAGCCGGTGCTGACAAAATGTCCGGCGGTTTCGGCAACGATACCTACCGCGTCGACAACGCATTCGACGTCGTCATCGAGGCTGACGGCGCCGGCATCGATGTGGTCATCACGTCGATGATGTATTCGCTGTCCGGCCAGCAAATAGAGCAGCTCACACTCACCGGCGTTGCCGACATCGACGCGATGGGTAACGAACTCGACAACACGCTGGTCGGCAACGCTGGCAGCAACCTGCTCGACGGCGGAGTCGGAATCGACAAGATGGAGGGCGGCGCAGGCAACGATACCTACTATGTCGACAATGCGCTCGACCGCGTGGTCGAGGGCGATGCGGCGGGCAAAGATTGGGTGTTCAGCTCGAGCACCTATTCACTGCCATCCTATGTCGAAAATCTGACTCTCATCGGCCTTGCCGCTATCGATGGTCGCGGCAATTCTTCCGACAATGAGCTGACCGGGAACAATGGGAACAACACGCTGGTCGGCCTTGCCGGCAACGACACCATAAGGGGCGGGGCGGGTAGCGACCGGTTAGCGGGCTATGATGGCGCCGACCTTCTCGATGGCGGGACCGGGGCCGACCAGATGAATGGCGGAGCCGGCAACGATACCTATTATGTGGACAATGTGCTGGACAACGTCATCGACGAAGCGGGCCTCGACCAGATTTTCAGCTTGGTCACGTACTCACTGGCGGTCGATCGCCGGCTGGTAGAAAATCTGCGTCTGACCGGAAACGCCAACGTCGGAGCCACGGGAAATTCCCTCGACAATGTGCTCGACGGCAACGACAGCGACAACAAACTGGACGGCGGCCGAGGCAATGATACCGTGCTTGGGCGGGGTGGCAACGATGCACTAATGGGCGGCCTGGGCATTGACCGGCTTACTGGTGGCGCCGGCAACGATTTCTTCGTTTTCAGCGCGCCGCTCTCAGTGGCCAACCGCGACATCATCACGGATTTCAACCATACGGCCGATGCATTCAGGCTCCAGAATTCGGTAATGCAGGGGCTTGGAGCCACCACGGGAGCCCTCAAGCCGAGCTACTTCTTCGCTGGGACTAGCGCGCACGACGCCGACGACCACATCATCTATGACAAGGTTACGGGTGCGTTGTTTTACGATTCCAACGGAAACGTCGCAGGCGGCATGACACAGCTTGCGACGCTGACGAACAGGCCGACGCTGCTGGCCGACGATTTTTTCGTGATCTGATCCGGCGCTACAGCGGTGCGCGTGAAAAAGCGATCAAGCGCACCGTTGTAACTTCTTGTTTGCGCATCGATTTGTCCGAAAACCGGTGACTTCTTTTTCGAGGGATGCTCTAAATTAGTTCTACTGCGTCATAAACTGTGTTGGGTGTCACCCTGGCATTCGTCACAGTCCGCAGTTGGCCGGGCGCCGAAGGATACGCTTCACGGGACACTTTCTTTTCCGACGCGCTCTCCGGCCGCAGAAGTCTCAACTTTGCCAATGGTGAACCTCTGACCCTGAGCGGTTATCGCGGAGCGCATTCCGGGCCACAACCGGGCCGGACGGATAGCGGCAAGCTTGAAGCTGGCGATGTTCTTTCGCCCCGCCCCAGCTATACGGTCGGCGGCGAATAGGCTGGCTTTGGCGAAACTCGGTGGTTATTATCCTTGCGCTTTGTGAGTTGTGGCCAAACTCCGTTTCTAACCTCCACAAACGATGAAGCTCGGCCATCGTGCCGCGCTGCTCAGTCTCCTTTGACACGCGCGGTGAACGGCGAGCGACCGCACCCCTAAAGTTTGGAAAGACTGCTCCAGAACAAAGACTGCTCCAGATTGGTATCGAGTTCGTGGCGTCGCCCGCGCATGCGGGTTGCGCCGACGTATCTTGCACGGCAAGCTGCCTCGAAGCACTCCAGCGATCGCACGTGGCTGCTCCAATGAGGCTATTCTGGATCTTCAGGTTCTGGCGTTCCTTCTCAGCCGCTGGCCTGCTGTTCGGAACACTCTTCTTTGCGGCCTCGCTCACCCCTACGCTGCTTCACGCAAGTTTGTGACGCAAGGCGTTCTATCCGGATGCTCTTTCGCGGCCGGATATGGGCTTGGCGTGTTCGGGCGCCGGCTGGCCGACTACCTGGAGTTGCCCAAGTCCACCGGCCGCATCTTGCGGGCCATCAAACTCGTCGCTGCGGCCACCTGCATCCTGGTTGCCGTGGCGTTTCTCTGGCAGGCTTCGGAATGGCAAAATTCGATCCGGCAGCACATGAGGTTCGAGCCGGTAGAGACTGCGCACCCCCTGAAGGTCGGTCTGATCGCGTTGCTGACCTTCGTGCTCTTGATCCTCTTGGCGCGATTGTTTCAGGTCACGTTCCTGTTCATCTCGCGAATGCTTGGCCGGATCGTGCCGAAACGCGTGTCATACGTGATCGGCATTGCCGCTGCGGCTGCGTTATTCTGGACGGTGGTCAACGGCGTTTTCTTCAGGGTTGCGCTCCATGCCGCGGATTCGTCCTTCCGGGCATTCGATGAACTGATCGAGCCCGAGACCCAACAGCCTGCCGACCCCGGCAAGACCGGAAGCGATACCTCGCTGATCGAGTGGGATGAGCTAGGAAGGGCGGGACGGGAGTTCATCGCGACCGGGCCGACGAGCAAGGATTTAGGCTCGTTCCTGGGGATGGATGCGCGTGAGCCGATCCGCGTCTATGTCGGATTGCGGTCTGCGGAGACAGCCGAGGAGCGCGCAAAGCTCGCCCTCGAGGAGCTCAAGCGCGTCGGCGGATTCGATCGCTCGGTGCTGATCGTGGTGATGCCGACAGGCACCGGTTGGATAGACCCTGCTGCAATGGACACCGTCGAATATCTCCACGGCGGCGACGTCGCGAGCGTCGCCATGCAGTATTCGTATCTCACAAGCTGGCTGTCCCTCCTGGTCGAGCCCGGCTATGGCGCCGAGGCAGCTCGCGCCCTGTTTGCGGAAGTCTACGCGCATTGGACCACGCTTCCCAAGGAAAGGCGCCCCAGGCTCTGTTTGCATGGGCTGAGCCTTGGCGCCTTGAGCTCCGAGCAATCCGCCGAGTTGTTCGAAGTGATCGGCGACCCGTATCAGGGGGCACTTTGGAGCGGCCCGCCATTTCCGAGCAGGATCTGGCGTTCCGTCACCGACGACCGCGAGCGAGGATCGCCAGCCTGGCTGCCGCGCTTCAGGGACGGGTCGTATGTGCGGTTCACGAGCCAGGAGAACGGCCTGGCGATCCCGGACGCACATTGGGGACCGATGCGGATCGTCTATCTTCAATATGCGAGCGACCCGGTGACGTTCTTCGACTACCGGTCCCTGTACCGACAGCCGGAATGGATGGCGGGGCCGCGCGGTTCCGACGTGTCTCCCGAGCTCAAATGGTATCCGGTCGTGACGCTTCTCCAGCTTACCGTCGACATGGCGATGGCCACAACGGCCCCGATGGGGCACGGGCATGTCTATGCGCCGGAGCACTACATCGATGCCTGGATCGAAGTGACTGACGTTCGCGGATGGACCGCGGAGCAGATCAACCGGCTGAAGCTGGAATTTTCGCGACGGCGGTGAAGGGGCGCGGCTGGCGAAGGCCAAGTTCGCGGTGCGATCGGGCTGGTCTATCTCTTCTCCGGTATCAAGGTCGATTTCGACCTGACGGCGCGCGACATCCTGCTCGTCTACTTCTTCACCGTGATCGGCCTCAACGCCCACATCGGCGATCTCGCAAGGGTCGGCAGGCCGCTGCCGACGTGGTTCTCAGTGCCCGGAGAGGACAAGCGTCTGTACCGGAAGGAGCAGCGCCTGAATTCGAAGGATGACGGCGTGCACGACCCCGACCGTGTCTATGACGTGGAAAAACAGCCATTTCGAGGTGCTCAGTCCTTCTTCGGACAGCCGGTCGTGGTTGTTGGTATACGCATTGGCAATACAGCTGCTTCCCGGCGGAACGCCTTCGAACCCGCCCTGGAAAAGCGGTTCCAGAAAGACGGTGATCGTCCCGGGCCTGACCACTTGCTGAGCGTCGATCAGTTGATCCGACGCGCGCACCTGGCCGGTTGCGATAAGATCCTGCACCTCGGTCACAACCATCGGGATGATGGTCATCGGCATGGAGATGCAGGTGGCCTCGGCAACCATGCCTACCTTCATGACCTGCGCCTCCAACTGGCCGAAGCCCGCCACAAGCGCCCGCCTGCCTGCCTCCGCGGGAACCAGCACTCCCGCGGGCCGCATGATAGGATTGACTATATCTCCCTTGCGCAGCGTGAACTGCTCGAGCGTTCCGTCCACTCCCGCATAGACGACCGTCTTGTCCAGTTCGACCTGCGCCTGGGCAAGTGCAGCCTCGGCGCTGGCTTTCTGCGCCGGCAGTACCGAAGCGATCTGGGCTTCGACGGACTGCTTGCTAGCCAGGACGGCAGACACCGCGGCTTGGCGACCATCGACGATATTCTGAAGTTTCTCGATCTCCCGTTGCGCAACCGTACCGGAGTTTCGCCTCTGAAGGTCGGTTCTGGTCGCGAGTTCGTCCACGGCCTGCTGATAGGCGCTCCGCGCTTCCTGGATTCGGGCATCGGCCGTCGCCAACTCGGTCTTCGCCAACTCCAGCGCCGCATCTATCTCCGACACACGCAGCCGCGCAGTTTCAAGCGCGGCTTTCTGGGTCGAACTGTCGAGCTTGAAGAGGCGCTGTCCCGATTTCACCTTTTCCCCGAGACCCACATAGACCTCTTCAACGCGGCCGGAGCCTTCGGGAAGAATGGGCACGGTGCGATAGAAAGAAACGGCGCTGGTTGTCGATGGATGGTAATAAAGGATCAGCGTCAGGAGAACGATGGTGAGTCCCAGGCAGGCGGTTATGCCATAACGGAGTTCATACCACACCGAATAGAGCGTGATCTCACGTCCGATCCTCTTTCCCTGGACAAAACGCCGGACGAGAAAATCGGGCAGGATCGTCACGACTGAGCATAGCAGTAACTCGATCATGGCCGGCGCTCCTCGTTTGCTGGAACACGGTGTTGGTCATCGAGCGGCGTGGATGGAGCCTCGAAAGTTTTGCCGTCTGTGAGTTCCACAACCCGCACCTGGGATAATGGCGCGTCGTTCACCGACAGCGGCGATCCCGCAGCAATTGCTTCCGGCGCAGATGCTGCAGGTGCGGGCGCCTGGCGCCTGTCGGCAGCCATCCTGGCAAGCGATTCAGCCATGGTGGACAACGGCGTCCAGAAGTCGGGAATGGGAACGATCGCAAGCAGCAATGCCGCAACCCAGAACACATTGATGTGAGTGAACAGCGCGAGCAACGCCAGAACCGCCACCAACTGAAACTGGACCTGGCTGGCCCCATGCGCGATGCGCTCAGGCAGCGAATGGAGCCAGAAATACAGGCTGCCAAGCATCATGAGCAGCGCGATGATGAATATTACCGTTCCGGTGAAGAGAACATCGGTCTCTCCCGGAGCCACAATAAAGCCCGGCAGATGATGGGGTGCTAGGGGATGCATCGCTTCGGACATTGCCATCACTCCAAAATATCAGGCGCTGCCTGATGATCGCCGCTTCCTGTTCGCCACCCTGTGCGGTCTGGGCGGCTTTCTGCTGGGCAAGCCTGACGACGGACTGGTGGCCGGGTCTGGCCATGAATGCGAAGCTCAATTCCATACCACCTCTTCTGCCACAGCGCAGGGTTTTGCCGATCGACTCGAAAATAATCCGGCTTTTGATCCATTTCTCTCAGTCGCCCACGACCTGCCACGTATCGTCCGGATTGAAGCGGTCGATGTATTTGACGATCTGCTCGGTGGCTGGCCCGAGATCCGCCTCGTAGACGACGCCGTGCTGGTTGACGGCGAAGGTTTTTGCGCCCGTCTCGCCATATTTGGCCGGCCAGGCGATAAGGCCAAAGCCGGCGATCATGTTGCCGTTGATGACGTAGTCGTAGGCGCCGCCGGCGATCTGGTCGCCCTGGCCGGTCAGGATCTTGTACTTGTAGCCGAAATAGCCTTCACCTTTGGCCGCGTCTTCAAGCTCGGCCTGATCGATATTGGCACCGGCCGGGCTCTCACCGTTGATATCGTCGGTCGGCCAGTAGAGCCCGTCGGTCGCGTCTTCCGAGCTTATCAGTTTCTGCGCGAACTCCTCCACGCCATCCTCGTCGCGGTCCTGCGACGCATAGTCCTCCTGCGCATCGACATAGGCGCGCATCGTCTCGATCGCGTTGAGCTCGTTCTCGCCGACATACCGGTTCACGATCTCTTCGAGCCCGGCATAGGTGTCGAAAGCCCACTTGCCGTCCTCGCCCTTGACGAGCGGAAAAGGCAGCGGCCACAGCTTGTCGCCGATCTGCAGCGTGCGTCGGTCGCCCTCGCCATCGAGGACAAGCTGCTTGGCCACACCCTCCTTGATCGCCGCCAGCGTCTCGTCCGCGTTCTCGTCGGCTTTCAGCTTCTCCGCATCGAGGCCGAGAAGGGCCGCAACCGCACCGTTGCCGCCGTCGTTCACCGCCTTCTTGAACGCCTCGACAGCCGCTTCCGGCGTGTCGAAGACGGGCGGCTCGGCAGCGGCCACGAAGGCAGTAATCTCCGGCGCCTCCGGTGCATCCTGTGCGGCGGCTGGCTTCGAGACAGCGATGCCCACTGCAAGCGCCACGGCGCAGACAGAGTGGAGAAGGATCGTATGCAAAAGTCCCGTGTGACGGGTGGTGCTGAACATCAGTGTCATGGTCCTGTCCTCCCGTTCCGTTAACGCCGGCGTCCGCCGCCGCCGCGCTTGATCTGCTTGTGGCCGCCACCACGGCTGCCGCCACCCATGGATTGGTGGCCGCGGTTGGAGCTGACCTTGGTCACCTTGCCGCGATCGACGTTGCCAAGCCCCGACGGCTTCTTCGGCCGATTGTCGACCCTTGCCGCCGGTTTCGGCTTGCCGGCCGGGCGGTTGATCTTTGCCGGTTTGGCGGTTTGGCGGTTGGCGGTCGGGCGGTCGGCGACGGCGGGCCTGGCTTCTGGACGGTTGACGTTCGGCCGGTTGCCCGGCCTGCTTGCCGCCTGACCGCCTTGGCCCTTCAGCCCGTCGAGCGTGCTCTTGCGGATGTCTCTCTTTGCAGCCGTCTTGCCCGGCACCCTGTTGGCGAGCTTGTCGTTCTTCTTGATGTCGCGGGCGCGGTCGCGGATGGCGTTGTCGCCGTTCTTCTCGATCCGGTTCTTGATGTTGGTCTGGTCGAACTTGTTGAACTGGTTGCGGTCGATCTTGATCTTGCTGCGATCGATGTTCTTCCAGTCGACGTCGTTCAAGTTGATCTTGCCGTTGAAGTCGCGGTTGTTGAAGCAATTGTTGCAATCGATGTTGATGTCGTTGCCGTTCCAGCGGCCGCCCCATACGCCCCAGTCGTTCCAGTCGACGGCGGCGGCCCAGATGGCGCCGGTCACCGCCCCGGCGAAAAAGGTCGCTCCCGGATACCAGTAATAGGGGTAAGGATCGGGATAATATCGGATCGGTTCCCACACGTAACCCGGCTCATAAAACATCTGCGGCGGATATTGCGGGACGTAGATCACTTCGGAGCTCGCCGACTTGATGACAAAATTGTCGTTCTCCTTGACCACCTGGATCTTGTCGTCGGTCTTGATCACGCCCTTGGCGACCGCCTCGTCGCGCAGCTGCTGGATGGCAACCAGCACGTCCTTCTGCTGGTAGGCAATGGCGTCGCCGAGCGTCTGCGTCCATTCGAGGTCGTCGCTCATCATCTTGACGATGTCCGGATAGTTGAGCAGCGACACCACGGAGCCGTCCCAGCTCTCCTTCGGCTTCAGGCCCTTGCCCTTCTCGTACCGGTCGAGGAAGCGCGCCGCCTCGACGATCTCCAGCGGATAGAGCGCTGCCGCCGTGATCACCGCGATCAGTTCGTCCGGATAGAGCGCGATGCGCGCAACCAGGACCTCCATCTCGTCGGCGCTCAGCGGCTCCGGCGAAGTCGTCGCATCATCCGAAGCGTCAGCCGCCGCGACCTGTTCTTGTGCAACGGCAGGGTACGCCGAACCAGGCCCGGCAAGCAGCAGCGCCAGCGCCGCCGCGCCGACCTTCAACATCTCATTGCCCGTCATGCTTCGATCCTCCCTGTCTGTCTCTGTTCCGGCAGGCTTTGCGCCGGGCGTTTTTGGCAGTGTTCGTCACGTTCTGCGTGCAATGCAGCGGAAACCTAAATGGCACGTCGACGTGTCGACGGGCTGCGCCATCCGCGCGGCCGGGCGGTAGCGCCGGCAATAGTTGGGCGCGCAAAGATGCGATCCGCCTTTCATCACCTTGCGCGGGATTCTGATCTGCGGCTGCCGTGGATCGAGGCTGTCGTCCCGTTTGGCACCGCGGGGGTTGTCAACCGTGCAGCACGGGCTGTCGATCTTGCCGTGTTCCTGGTACCAGTCCGTGGTCCACTGCCAGACATTGCCAGCCATGTCGTAGAGGCCGTAGCCATTGGCGGCAAAGGAGGCGACGGGTGACGTCCCCTCGTAGCCGTCCTCGCAGAAATTCTGCCATGGGAACTCACCTTGCCAGGTATTGGCCATGTGTCGGCCATCGGGTGCCATTTCATCGCCCCAGACAAATTCGGCCGCGTCGAGCCCGCCCCGCGCCGCGAATTCCCACTCGGCCTCGGTGGGCAATTCCTTGCCCGCCCACGATGCGTAGGCTTCGGCATCCTCAAAGTTCACATGCACGACCGGATGGTCGGCCAGCCGCTTGATCGAACTCGCCGGCCCGCGCGGATGGCGCCAATTGGCGCCGCGCACGTAGACCCACCAATTGTAGTGATCGCGAAGATCGACACGCTGTTTGGCCTTGCTGAACACCACCGACGACGGCGCCAGCATGTCCGGCTTCGCTCCGGGATAATCGTCGGGATTTACCGGACGTTCGGCCGAGGTGACGTAACCAGTTGCATCGACGAACCGAGCAAACTCGCGGTTGGTGACGGTGCAGGCGTCCATCCAGAAGCCGCCCACAGTCACCCTATGCGCCGGCGCCTCCTCGGGATAGTGCTTGTCCGATCCCATGAGGAATGTACCGCCGGGAATCCAGACCATGTTCAGGAATGGCTCTTCGACCTGTGTAGATTGAGCCTGGCGTTCCACAACTTGACGCATCGTCTTGCTCCGAATCCTTACTTTTCGAAGGCGAACACCCGGTTCCAGTCCTTCTTCATATCGACAACTGTCCAACCAGAATCGGCAGCAGCGTCGAGGCCCTTGTCGAGGCGGCCGATGTGCGACTGGCGGTCGTAGGCCCATTCGCGCTCCGCGTCGGTGTGGTGCACGTAAAGGCAAAAGTGCGGGCCAGGTCTCGAGCATGTCCATTGCAGCATCTGCAAGTCGCCGTCCGAATTGCCAAACGCCGCGATTGGCCGGCGACCGATGTGCTGGTGGATGCCGACAGGCTTGCCCGCCTTGTCGTCAATGAAGTTGATTTCCGGCAACCGCATGAGCACCGGCGTTCCGTCGCGCATCTCGAACTTGGTCTTGCCACTGCTGCCGACGACCTGTTCGGGCGGTATACCGTAGACCTTCTCCGTCCAGGGACGCATGAAATCGATGCCGCCGCCGGAGACGATGAAAGTCTTGAAACCGTTGGCGCGAAGATACGCGAACAGCTCCAGCATCGGCTGGTAGACCATCTCGGTGTAGAGCCGGCCGCTCTTTGGGTGTTTGGCGGTGGTAATCCATTCGCGAACGATCTGGTCGAATTCCACTGTTGTCATACCGGAGTGCGTGGTCATGACGATCTCCACGATCGCCGGCTCGCCGCCTGAGAGTGCAGCTTTCACGTCGCCCTTGAGCAACGAGGCAAAGGGCTCCTTGTCCTTCCATTCCGGATGCTGCGGGGCCATTGCCTTGACCCGATCGAGTGCGAACAGGAGCTGGAAGTACAGCGGCTGCTCGCCCCACAGCGTGCCGTCATTGTCGAAGACGGCGACGCGCTCTGCTTCGGGCACGAAGTCTGCCGCGCCTTCCGCAGTCACACGTTCGACGAACGCAACGATCGCCTGCTTGGACTGGACGTCATTCCAGGATGGTAGCTGATCGGTGCCTTGCGCAGTGGCAGAGGCAGCGGCCCCCAGCAACAGGAGGATGGACACTAGGTAGCGCTTCGCGGCGCAAGCAAGATTGGTCATGGCTTGATGTCTCCCGTAGGTCAGCGCCCATCAGGAGCGCCATCATCAAAAAGCGATCACTGGTAAGGGTGATCGCTCGGGTTCGTTGGGCCTGGCTCTTTCGCGGCAGCTGCCAAACCGGCTGACCGAGGTCCGTCGCGGCGTTCGAGCAGCAGCGTCCAGAGCCTGCCTTCGCCAAGGGCGACATTCAGTTCCCTGGACGCCAAATAGGGGATCAATATCAGCAGCATGATCAGGCTTGTCGCCAGCGTCTGAGGCAGCTTGGCGCCTCCGAACTCAGCGAGCGAGGCGGCGACCGATCGCCCATGAATCAAACCGACGACGACTTCCTCGATGACCGAGAGAACGAGAAGCAGGATCAGATAGAGCAAGGCCTTGTAGGCTATGACGTAGGCGATTCTTCCTCCTCCGCGCCGGTCGCCCAATCGAATCATCTGCCCGAGCATTATGAACTTCGCCAGGATCAGTGCCTTGATGGCCGCCAGGCCTGATGGCAGATAGCTGATGCCCTCCTCGCCAAGGATCGCTGCCTTGTAGAGAACGAGCGCACCAAAGCAGACGAATAGATACAAGGACAGGAGCGCGTACTCGCGCAGCTCGTTCTTTGCCCTCTGAGCAATGGTCTCGGTCGAGGGATTGTTGTTCGCGACTGCCATTGACCTGCTTCCGAGTTGGCTTGGAGGCCGCGCCTGCCGATAGTGCGAGCGCGGCCTATTCAAAGCGAAGATTCAGTGTCTGCCACCCTCCTGCAGTTTCGCCAGGACCTGGTCGAGCGCGAAGCTGCCGGGCCTCTGCCGCGGCGGGAATTCGACATAGGTCTGCAGGTGTTTGGCGACATAAGCCTGTGCCGGCACGAGCGCGAAGGCGTGCTCGACACGCCATCTGTCGTATTCCCCGGCGTCCGTCTGCGCCCGTTCGAACGGGTCGCCCTTGATGTCGAAAAGCTTCGGGAACCGCAGCGGAATCAGCGGGTTCTCCCACACGGCCAGGCCTTCCTCGCGCTGCTCGAGGAAGACCATCTTCCAACGTTCGTAACGCAAGCCGGCGAGATTGCCGTCATCGGTCCAGTAGAAGTATTCGTGGCGCTTGCCTTCGCCTTCGCCGGCCAGCACGTCGCGTTGGTTGTAGCCGTCCAGATGCACCTTGAACGTCTTGCCAGCAGCTTCGTATCCGTTCAACAGCTTGGCCGTCACGTCTGGTTCGCCTGCGGCTGCGACCAGCGTCGGCACGAAATCTTCGTGTGACGTTATGTGATTGATTTCCGTTCCGGGCTTGATGACGCCCGGCCAACGCATCATGCACGGCACGCGGTAGCCACCTTCCCAGTTTGTGTTCTTCTCGCCTTTGAAGGGCGTGGTGCCGCCGTCCGGCCACGAGAAAACCTCCGCGCCGTTGTCGGTCGTCCAAAGGACGATGGTGTTGTCGGCGATGCCGAGGTCATCGAGCTTGCCCAGAAGCTGGCCAACCATGCCGTCCATCTCCACCATGGCGTCCGCATAGATGCCCAAACCGGTCTTGCCCTTCGAGGCCTCCTTGAGAAACGTGTAGATGTGGGTCCGGGTCGAATTGAACCAGCAGAAGAACGGCTTCCCGTCGGCGTTCGAGCGGTCGATGAAGTTGAGCGCGCTGCCGAGGAACTCTTCGTCTACAGTTTCCATGCGCTTCTTCGTCAGCGGACCGGTATCCTCGATCTCCTGTTTACCCACCCGCCCGAAGCGCGGATCTTCGGTAGGATCGTCGGTTGCACTGGCCTTGCATTTCATCACGCCGCGTGGACCGAACTTGGCCTTGAACTCGGGGTTCTTCGGGTAGTCGGGATGCTCAGGCTCGTCCTCGGCATTGAGGTGATAGAGATTGCCGAAAAACTCATCGAAGCCGTGAACGGTGGGCAGATGCTCGTTGCGGTCGCCGAGATGGTTCTTGCCGAATTGCCCGGTAACATAGCCCTGCGGCTTGAGCAGTTCCGCAAGTGTCGGGTCTTTCTCCGACAGCCCTTCCTTGGCACCCGGCAGGCCTACCTTCAGCAGGCCGGTGCGGAAGCAGGATTGGCCGGTAATGAATGCGGCGCGCCCGGCTGTGCAGGACTGCTGGGCATAGTGGTCGGTGAAGATCGCGCCCTCTTTGGCGATCCGATCGATGTTCGGCGTGCGATAGCCCATCATGCCCCGGTTGTAGGCGCTGAGGTTCCAATAACCGACGTCATCGCCGAAAATGACGAGGATGTTGGGTTTTGCGCCGGCTGCTTGAGCTTTCGCGCTCGTGGCTATTCCGGATGCGACAGCCGAAATGGCGAGCACAGATCCTCCGGTCAGCAAAATGTCGCGCCGGTTCGGTTGTCGGTCTGGATTCGCCTGCTTGTCACTCATCTGACGTCCTCCTTTGACTGTACCGCTTTTCCAGGATGACCCGAGTTTTCGGTTCCCTGGCATGCTCCGCGTTCTGTCGACGAGACGAAACTGGTGGCAGGACGCCTCAGACATGCCCCCGACAAAATCGCCCTTCGTGAGGTTCGCCTATTGCCGCTCGGGGCGGAAGGTAATTAACGGTAACCTACGGACGGAATCCGCTCGGTTGCATCGAAAGCGGGCTATCCAGGATACGGTCTAGCTCGACGGGACAAATGAAAGCAGGGAGATCCAATTCCCGGCGCCGATATACCGCGCAATGGCCTTGGGTCGGATCGGGAAGACATTGCGGGTTCTTTGAGGACCGCTGCCACAAGCGTGTCAATCCTCGGCCATCGGCGGATACAGCTTCACCAAGCAACAGTCCGACTGCGTAACTTACATACTGATACTGGCACCATCAAAAAGACTATGCGCATTCTAGCGCATAAGGGATGGCGCTATGGCAGCAAACGGCAAAACACCTGGCAGGGAGCAGTGATATTCGGCGGCAAGCGACGCCTACCGTATGCCGAATTTGCGATCCGCAAATGAGGCATTCCGCGACAGTAGGGTGTGGACGGTCGACACCGACTTCTCCTTCAGTGAAGCGACGGGCGCAGCCTGGGTGGATGCCATGGCCGGTCTTCGTGGAAACTATTCGGTCAGGCCCGAGGTCGACCGGTGGGGCTCGTCGGCGCCGGCGAAGCCGACATCGACTGGGATGTCGCCGGGGCGGTCGGCTATCGTTTCAACGATCGCATCTCATCGGTCATCGGGTACCGGGCACTGGGCGGCGACTACAGCAACGACGGCGGTTTCCTCGATGTCGTGCAGCAAGGTCCGATTCTGGGACTCGTGGTCCGGTTTTAGCGGCACAAAGAGTCCGATGGATTTTGATTGCGCCCTTAGCTTGCAGCCACTCTGCCCGGAGACGTAGCATGCAGCCAGAGCAGTTGCCCATAAAAGGGCGAGGAGCCAATATGTGCAGCGGCGGCATTCAAAACTCGAGGCGCTCATGAATTACAAGCTACGGCTCGGGTTCTTGCCAGTTGTCGTGGTGCTCTTGCTAGCGCTCTTGCAAGGAACTTCCCTAGCTCAACAGCCCTCCCCCGACCTTCCGCCCGAAAAGGCAAAGCAGTTCCTCGAGCTTTTGTCCGATCCGCAACTAAAGGCATGGCTCGAGGGAAAGATTCCAGCGGCCACGGACGAGCCCGGCCTGTCCATTTCCGAGGACATCTTGAGCGTGGAGACGGGTATTCGTGCCCGTATCGGTGCGCTCGGCGCCGCGATCCCGCGCCTGCCGGAAGAATTTTCGCGAGCCGCCGAAATTGTCTCGCGTGACGTGAACTCCGGCAGGCCAGGGCTGGTCATGGGCATCCTGGCGGTCCTGATCGCGGTCGGTTTCGGAGCCGAGTGGGCGGTCCGACGAGCGCTCGCCAGGACGATGAGCGCGGTTGCTCAGGAAGACGCCGGACAAGCGGTCCTCTTCGAGACTGTCGCCCTGCTGACTTTTGCTCTCGCCAGCGCCGGTTCGTTCTTGGCACTCGGATGGCCACCCTTGCTCCGCAGGATCATTCTGACCCTGCTTCTTGCGTTCATCGCGTTCCGTATCGTTCGGGCGGCAGCCCGATTGCTGTTTGCGTTCGGCGGTGCGACAAGCGCCCCCTCGGACAAGCCGACTCGGCTTTTCGAAAGCGAAGCTTCGACCCGTTTCTGGCGGTGGCGTGTCAGCCTTGTGGCCGGGTTCCTGCTGTTCGGCTGGGCGATCGCCAGCCTCATGCCTGGCTTGGGCTTCTCTCAAGAGGCTGCAGAGCTCGCCGCCTTCCTGTTCGGGCTTGGCGTTCTGGCGACCGCAATCGAGGTCGTCTGGCAACGGCCCGACGGGCGAGGCTCCCTGGTCAAGCAATGGTTTCTCACCTTGTCCCTGATCGTGCTCTGGATGGCTTGGGTCGCCGGCCTGCTCGGCGTCCTGTGGCTTGGGATTTTCGCCCTGGTGCTGCCGACAGCCTTGCGCGGCGTCGGCGCCGCGGCACAGGCTTTCGCGGGCAAATCGAAGCGCAGCGGCGCGATGGGCGTCGCACTCAACGTGCTCATTGTCAGGGGCGCCAGGGCGGCGGTCATTGCCGCGGCGGTGGCATGGCTCGCCCATATCTGGCGGATCAGGGCCGCGAGCCTCGCCGGCAGCGAAACCGGCGGCTTCCTGATAACCGGGCTGCTCCACGGCATCATCATTTTGCTGATCGCCGACCTGCTCTGGCAACTGTCGAAGGCCTTGATCGAATATCGCATGAACCTCGCGCAGGCGGATGGGAGCAGCGCCGACCAGCTGGCCCGCAGCGGCCGGCTGCGCACGCTGTTGCCGATATTCCGCAACGCCCTTGCCGTGTTCATAGCCGCGGTCACCGTGCTAACGATCCTCGCTGGGCTCGGCGTGAAGATACTCCCGCTGATTGCCGGCGCCGGCATCTTCGGCATCGCCATCGGCTTCGGCTCGCAGACCCTGGTCAAGGACGTGCTGAGCGGCGTGTTCTACATGATGGACGACGCCTTCCGGGTCGGTGAATACATCCAGAGCGGCAGCTACAAAGGCACGGTCGAATCCTTCAGCCTGCGGTCGGTGCGTCTGCGGCATCATCGCGGCCCCATCTATACCGTCCCGTTCGGTGAACTCGGGGCGGTCCAGAACATGAGCAGGGATTGGGTGATGGACAAGATCACGATCGGCGTGACCTATGATTCCGACGTGGACCTGGCGCGCAAGCTGATCAAGAAGATAGGCCAGGAGCTGGCGGCAGACCCGGAATTTGCGGCTGACACGATCGAGCCGCTCAAGATGCAAGGCATCGACAATTTCGGGGACTACGCGATCGTTCTCAGGATGAAGCTGATGACAAAGCCCGGGACCCAATTCGGCATCAAGCGGCGCGCCTTCATGATGATCAAGAAGGCCTTCGAGGAGAACGGTATCAAGATCGCGGTTCCCACCGTTCACGTCGAGGGTGGCGGGGAGACTGCGGCCGCTGCTCATCAGGCAAACCAAATCCTGAAAAAGAGCAAGGCCCCCTTGGAGGCGGTGAGCGACACGCCATAGAGCTGCGCGGTCCTGTCCACGTCATCCGAACTCGGCCTGACCTTTCTGAGAAAGGCATGAAGCGGGGCGAGCATCCACCCACGGGTCAGAGCCTTCCTGCGGATCGGATCGCTGCTCGGATTTCATCGTACCCGTGGGGTCGCTCCACGCCCGCTACATGAACATTGAATCAACGCGCTCAATGCTCCAGAACGCTGCGATCGTCCCGATGACATAGGCTGACGCGACAACCGCCTGCCGCGGCAATTCATAAACGCGCTGGACTAGATGAATGGCGACCAGCACGACGGCAATAAATATCAGCTGGCCAAGTTCGACGCCGACGTTGAATGAGAAGAGCGCCAGCGGGACCATGGGATCCGCGCCCCATCGCCAACCGTATCCACTTGTCACGGGACGAGTTCGATCTCGCCCGGCTTCCAGGTCTTGTCGAACCACGGCTGCAGCGGACCATAGAGGCGAAGAAGAACGTTCCAGCCCTTGCCGGGGACTGTCTGGATCCAGTTGGCCTCATTGCCTTCCGGCGCCGTCGGGCCGAACCAGACATCGACCGAGGAGTCCGCGTTGATCACAATGTCTTTCTTGTCGCTGCCGATGCTAGGGAATTGCTGGTCCGTCTGCAGCATCGAACGCGTCTGATTGTCATACAAGACGAACGACCAGAAATTCTTTGCCGGAATGTTTGGCGGCAGATGCACCTTATAGGTCTTGCCGCCATCGAACGGCTTGCCGTCCTTGTCGGTCGTGGCGCCTGCGTACTGCGAACCGATGCCGACGCGCTTTATCGCCATGGCCGGCGTGATGCCCGTCGCATAGTAGTGGAACAGGACACGGGCATCCAGATAGCGAACGCCGGGCTGCAGAAGGAACTCGTAGCTGCCGCCGACAAAGCCGGTGAACCAGGCACTGTCCGGATAGTAGTAGGCGTCCTTCATGCGAGTCTTGAAGGTAATGGTGCGCGCTGTCGCATTGCCGACGGCCACGGATTCAGTGAGGATCTTCTTCATCCGCTCGTCGGGTGCGAAGGGTTTGCCTTTTACAATGCCGATGGCGGCGAGCTGTCCCAGCACTTCCGGGTGATAGGTCTCATTCGGCTCGTACTGGACGATGTTGTTCACTTCCTCGTAGAAATGGAAATCATTGGCATGGATGGTGTTGTACTCCTTGCCAGACGTATTGATGATTTTCATTGGCGGCGGATTGCCGACGTCCGAAAGAGGATACACCTTGGCGAATTTCCTGGTGTTTTCGACCGCAGTTGCGGTGCTGCCATTTTCGAGGAAGCCACGCCAGAAGAACAGGTTTCCGTAGGTCGACGTCCGCAATACGAAATAACCTTCGGGGACCTCGCCCTCATAGCCTGGCGGCAAGAGAAGGTATTTTCCACCCTTGCCCTTGTCCGGACCGGCATTGCCGACATCGCCAACATATTGGAACCAGTGATTGTCGATCATGCCCAGGATATTGGGCGGCGTCTCGATGACCAGTGGACCGGCCTTGGTGTCCAGCCACATCAGATTGTAGATGCTTTCGGTGTTGCCGGTCAGGTACAACGAATGCGAGTCCATGAGGTTTTCGAAGATCAGAATGGTCTGATTGTTGTCGGCGCCCTGCTTTGCCAGTCCGACTCGCAAGGCTTCAACCGATGCGCCGGGCATGGCGTTGAGGAAGGCGTCGACGCCGCGCATGAAGTCGAGGTTGTCGTAAAGCTTCTCCGAAGTGGCGTCATCCGGGAAGCCGTCGAAAAAGTTCAGCTTGCCAAGCCTGGTGTCCAAACTCTCCGGCGTGATGATGGAATCCGGTATCGGCGTCGTCATCTTCATCTTGGGCGCTTCGGCGGACGCAGTGCCCAAGCCCATCAGTACCACCGCGGCGGCGGCGCAGAGCAGTCCCGTCATGCGTATCATAATTCTCTCCTCATCTATATCCGACGCCACGCGTCAGCCTGGTCGGGATAATTATTGCGCCACTTCGATACCGGGCGGCTGCCACGTCCCTTCGCCAGCCGGCAGGATCGACGGCGCTTCCGACTTCGGCCAGTACAGGCGCATCACGAGATAGATCGTGCCATTGGGCGCAGGCAGCCAGTTCGCTTTCTGGTCCGTGCCGGGGCTGTCTTTCTGGATATAAAGGGTGAGCGAGCCATCCTCGTTCTTCTTCATGCCGGGCAACATCGGCGAGTTGATGAGATAGCGATTGATCGGGTTCTTGATCAGGAACTGGCTCTTGCCGTCATACATCGTCACCGACCAGAAGGAATTCACTGGCGGGAGTTGCCCGGCGGGAAAGGTGAGAGTGTAGTTGCGCTTGCTGCCGTCGAGCGGTTCCCCGGCGGCATCCGTTCTGGTGAAGGGGTACATGGCCTCCGCTGCATCATTGCCATAGAGGCCTGCCTTTGCAGCTCCGGCCCGCAGCAACCAATCGCCGTTGTAGAAGGCCTCGTCGCCAAGAAGCGAGCTGACGTTCCAGCCGTTGATGGGTTTGTTTCCGCTGGCCAGCCATTTGTTGATTTTACCGTCACCTTGCTTCATGCCTATCAGCATCTCTGCTTTGTGTTCGACCGATAAATCCTTCAACTCGAAGGTTTTTCCGGGACCGATGCCAATCTTCGCTAGTTTCGCACGGATATCCTTGTCCCTTGGCGTCTCGGGGACGAATTGCAGGGCCGCATCGAGATATTGGAAGAAGTTGTCCTTGATCCCGGCTGTGGTGGCAGGAAGGAACTCGATCGTCGGCGCGGCGGGCGGGGCGGGTTGCTTAAGAAACGCGGAAAGCGGCTGCGCCTTGTAGCCGGCCTGAATTTTCTCGACGTTCGGCATATCTTCCAGGTTGATAAGCTGGGTGCGAAAGTTGGCGAACACGAACGGGGTGGTCGAGGAGAATACCTGCTTGATGCCGGCGGGCTTCTCGCCTTTCCAGTCGGGTCCGACGACGAGATAGGAGCCCGGATCGTTCCCCGTAGCGCGGCTGCCGATGTAGCCGAAGTTGTACGTGTTGCCATCGATCAACTGCACCGAATAATAGCGCTCCTTCTCCACCGCCGGCACTGAGATCACCATCGGCTCGGCACGCAGGTCCAGCCACAGTATGGAGTATGGCGTGTCGCTGTTGGGGGTGATGATTGCCGTGTCCGCCGGAGTGGCGACTTGATGCATGTTGTTGATTTCGTTGAACGGCGCCTTGAACTGGCTGGACTTCGGGTCGACGGCGAATTCATTCATCACCGCATAGTTCATCACGAGCGGCAGGCCGTAGATGAAGCCCTCCTCGGCGATGTCCTTGGCCTCGATGATGCCGGGGTAGCTCTGCGCCATCACCAGGCTTGGCTTCGCAATTGCGGCGCCAGCGGCAATCGCCGCGGCTGAGCGAAGTAGATCTCGCTTTGTCAACATTTGCCGTGCTCCTTTATCATTCGATGAGTTGTCGAATTCGTGTGTTTCATAAATTCATTTCGTTAGTTCGCGCCGGCAGGCGGGCTGGTGTTCTCATTTTTTCGGGAACAGAACAGAAGTGTGATTCCGGCGGCGGATTGAGAATTCCGACTGCGGACCCGACGCGCTGCCGCTGAAAATGCTTTTTTGCCTTTTGGCCGATACTCGCTAGCATTGCGCCACGTTATCAAAGCAACCTAGGCTCGGCATTCGTGACGTGCCAGCCGCAGTATGTAAGTTACGTGGACCACCCCGTAATTGACGAAGAAACGAGGCGGCGGCGGTGGGTCGAAAACCTCAACACGCGAGGGTACGGTGATCCGGGCGGAAGCCTCCGCAGGAAGGAAGTTCAATCCCCTGCGGAAGACTGTCGTGCCCAACTCCATCGGATCGCCAACAGCATGCCAGGTGGCCCTCGTTCCCAAGGCCAGCGCTGGAGCGCGTTTGCCTTGGGAAAGCGGTCGAGCGATTTCCCACGCTACCGACGAGTGCCGGTTTCATACTGTTGTCGGCACCGCCGCCCGTCGCGCCGACCGTTAGGCCGCGGGGCAGACGTAACCTGGCGCGAATACCGTCAGCCGCCTCGACCGCCCCTACTATCAAGCCTGCTACGGCTCGCTGTCTGGATGAGTAGGCCCCCTGACGAACATGAGAACAGCAGGACCAGCGCCGCGATCGCAATCGGCGCCGCAAAATGCACTGGTGACATTGTTCGTCAGTGGCTCGATCGCGGACTTGATCTGACTCAGCGCGCGAATGATCGCCAGAACAACCGGCCAGACCGGCAACACGACAATCAAGCGCCGATCAGGGTCGTTTTGAGGAAGGAGAACGCTTGTCGCATGTCTGAGCCTTCCTGTCTTGGCAGGCGGCGCACGATCCGCCTGCCCCAACACCAGCCAAGCAAAATCCGGCGTTTCCTTTAGCCGGCCGGATTGTACCAGATCGGCGAGGTGTACGCGCGCTCCTGCATCTCCATCGTCGCTTCCGGCGGCATTTTCACTCCAAAATACTTGGCGTCGTAGGCCGTCCAGCGCGGCGTCGGGATCTCCAGCACGCGGCCGTAATAAAACGCCCGCTGCGTCGGATCGAACTCTGGATCGGTCCAGACGGCGACCAGTTCCGGGGCGCCTATCGTGTTGGTCCAGATGGCGTCGGCGACATCGACTGTGCTGCCGACAGCGGGCACCTTGCCGTCCGCGCCCGGCTTGCGATCGCCCGACCACGCAACGTCGTAGACCTTTTCCTGCACCTTTCCGGTAGCATCCAGCCATCCCTTGACGATTTGATAGCGATCGAGGTTTGCGCCGATCGGATCCTTCAGCGCTGCAACCAGGAAGGTCGGCGCCTTGCCTTCCGGCGCGGCAGTGAGATCGCCACCCATCGGCACGCCCTTGGTATAGCCGGCCAGCGCCGGGCTACGGGTATCGGCATCCGCGGCGACGAAGTCGAAGCCGCCAAACAGGCGAACCAGCATCCGCGGACCCGTTGTTGCATAGGTCTCTCTGCGTTCCATCGCATCGAAAATGGCATGACGCGTATTCTCGGTCGCCCACACCGCGGCATAGCCGGACGCCGTCTGCTCCCAGCCCATGATGGTCGCCTTCTCGGTCTTGATGAACGGGTGCGTGGCCCGCTCGGCGCTGGGCTCGCTGCTCGATGTCTTACCGAAGAAATTGTCCTCCTCGACCGCGGCCAGCCCAGTATGCGCATCGGTCGAGCCGATCATGCCGAACTTGTATGGATTGATGCCGAGTTCTTTCTCCAGCTTGAGCCCATTCTTCAGCGCCGAGCGCGCATATTCGAACTCCAGCATGTCGGGCGTCTTGACGACCGTCAGGTCGAGGTTGCCCTTGTCCCAGCGCTCGAAGCTGGCGAACTCGTCGTTCGGCGACAGGAAAGGATGCGTCTCTCCATCGCCTTTGATTTGGGTCGCTTCGTAAAGCCGCTCCCATTTGGATCGCGTTTCGGCATATTCCCGATCGATGGGTTTGTTAATGCCCGGTTCCACCATCGGGAACATGATGCCGTTCGAGAGATTGCCGTTGTGCGCGATCGCCAGCACGTCACCGCCGGTTTTTTCCTCATAGGCCGACATCCATTTCCACAGGTCGCGCGGATTATCGCTACCGGGAGAAAGGACCGTATATGGGACGACCTGGCTGGCGCGGTCGCCATTGTCGCGGAACAGCACATTGCGATGCAGATTGTTGCCGCCCGTGTTGGAGGTCCATTCGTAGCCGATGACCGCCGTGAAGCGTCCCGGCTCGTTCGCCTCCTCTGCCGCGTCGATGGTCTCCTGCCATGCCGAGCGATAGGGGGCGGAGTCAGGGGAATAGAGGATCGGGCCCTTGAACTTGCCGGCGCCAAAGGAGGTGATGATATCGACCGCAGCTTCGGCGCCTTTGCCCGACTGGACCATATCGTACCATTTGCGGCCGAGCGGATCGGCGAGAAGCGTTGGCTTGCCCGCAAGCAGATCCGGGAAAAAGCCCATATTGTCGGAATGGTCGGTCACGACGAGGAAATCGAGCGGCCGCGACAGTTTCACCAATTGCCCAGACGAAGCCATCACCTCCTCGCCCTTGCCGAACCGATAGGCCTCGCGTGGTCCCAGGCGCGCGCCGAAAGCGCCAGCATCCATCGAGAACGAGGTATGAGTGTGCGTGTCGCCAAACAGCGGCCGCGTCGGGAAATTTCGGCCGGCCGCCGGCGAATAGGGCTTTTTGGCGGGAAAGACCTTCCCCGCCGCTTGCTTGTCCAGGGTGCCGGTATCCTGCGCTGCAGCGGGCAGCGCGCCTGTCATGCTTGCAGCTCCAAGAGCGGCGACTGAAACAAACTGCAAAAGTCCGAGCGTTCTCATCATGGTCCTCCTCCACCTGTTTGGTGCATGCCCAAGCCAATCATTCCCTGGAAAACTGGTCATCGGAGACCACCGGACCGCGTGAACACGGCCTTGGAACTCCCGCCTTCATCAGCGCTTGAAAGGTACATAGCGATCGCGAAACGCGATGCTTCGTCCAGGCCAACGCCCGCATCCAGGATTTCACGCAGCCGGGGCACGAAACGAACCACTTTCCAATCGGACAGATCATTTGCGACATTTCCGGCAAGCTCGGGGTGATGCGCGAGCAGGCGACCGTAAGCTTCGATAATCGCGGACCGCAGTTCGACTGCCCCGCCCGTCCCCTGTACCGACAATGCTCTCACGATTTCGAGCAGCTCAGCATGACTTCGGCCCGGCTCGACGAAGTATTCTTCCACGAGCTGCGTCACCCCGTCCGCGCCCGTCATCTCGATGAGCGCAGTGGCATAGGCACCGAGGTTGATCGTCAGCCTGTACTCCGCCGCGGTCTTCAGTTTTCCGCGAACGAAGGCGATGTCGCCCGGGCGGTCCGACATGCCCAGCATGAGGATGTAGAGCCCATGCCATTCGACATGAAACAAGTCGTTGACGATTCGATAGATGTCGTCACGCGCAACTTTTGTCTTGAGAACGCGCAACGTTGCGTAGGGCGCGCGCGCGACCTCGAGGAAGGCCAGTTCGGCGAGCCTGCGATCTTCGTGCCGGAGGTAAGTGGCGAAGAACACCGCGCGTTCGGCCAGCGTCTTCGAGCTCTTGTCCCATTGCGCCATCTGGCGCATTACACTTTGATACTCGCGCCCCGCCATGCCAAGCGCCCTCCAGGCCCCGCCGGGACCGTTCTGGACAAGAATAACCTGGAGAGCCGGATACAGCTGGAGGACGCGGGCCGTCGTCGAATCGAGGAACAGAGGGATGGCGCTGCCGTCGTAGCGTCCCTTGAATGTTTCCAGCACGACGTAGGAGAAAGGTCTTGTCGGATTCTCGCGCGCGAAGACCGCCGTGCCGCTCGCGACAACCTGGTCGGCATTCGTCACCTTGGGATAGGGCATACAGAGCACACAAGCATGCGCCGGGGTGGCGGTCAGCAGGAACGCCGCGGCAATCATGCACATCAGCGATGCCAGTGCTGCGCTTGTCAGCCCGGTTCGCCGATCCCTGCGCGAGGTGTTCATATGCCGCCCTTCCCGACAATCTCAAAAGGTCGCCACACGTTCGATCACCCAGAACATTGCAATCGTGCCGATAGCGTATGGCGGTACGAGATCCAGCCAGGCCGGCAGCGATCGCCTGCGAACCCCCAGTGCGACCAGCGCAAGCACGGCTCCGACAAAAAGAAGCTGTCCGACTTCCACTCCGAGGTTGAAGAACAGCAGCGCAACGGGAATTTGTCCCGCCGGCAGTCCAATCTCGCTAAGGGCGCCGGCAAAACCGAAGCCATGGAGAAGCCCGAAAGCAAATGCCACCAGCCAGGGTGCTCGAGCGGCTAAACTTCTGCGCCCCTGCCGTACGTGGATGATCTCCACGGCGACGAACGCGATCGACAACGCAATCACCGCCTCGACCGGTGGCGAGGGTACGTTGACAAAGCCGAGCGTCGCCAGCGCGAGCGTGATGCTGTGCGCAGCGGTAAAGGCGGTGACCGTCTTGACGAGCCGCCACGAGCCCTCGGTGATGATGAGCAGGGCAAGCACGAAAAGCAGATGATCGAAGCCTGACAGAATGTGCTCGACGCCAAGTTTGAAATAAGTGGCGGCCGTAAACCAGCGGCTTGGCGTTGCAGGAATCGTCGCTTCCGGGGCGCCGGGTGTCAGCCGCTCGATCCACACGTCGCCCCTGGCGAACTCGACGCGCACCAGCGCATCGGTCATCGTGTTTTGCAGGCCGTCAATCGATACCACCTGGCCTTCCAACGGCTCGACCGCGCGCATTTGCCAGGTCTGTACCATTGCGTCGCCGGTCGGGCGCGAGACGACCGGCGTGAGGTTCTCGACCTTGCCCGAGAATGCTGCCGACAGCGCCAGTCGCGCGTCACCCTGCATCGGTGTCTTGAACAGCACGCTGAACTCGTTCGGCGCCTCTTCCTGAACGCTGAGGTAGGCTGGGCGCACCTCGTGCGCCGAGGCAACCTCCGAGAATAGCATGGCGATGGCCGCTGCCAGCACAACCAGCCGAACGCACTGCGTCGCGGCGCGGGCACGTCGGACGAGTGCAGGCCATTTGGTCGGCGGGTTCATTGCGTGGCCACTTTCGGTGCGGGCTCGGGCCCCAATACCGCTTTCGTGGTGCCGTCCAACTCGACGGCATACTTGTTGCGCAGCGCGATCAGGTAATCGCGGCTCAACTCGGTCTGCTTCGCAGAGCGCCACTCAGAAAGGACCGCATCCCTGACCGTCTCGAAGGGCTTCAGCGCCGTCGCTGTACGCTGCGTGACGAGCACCAGATGAAAGCCGTAGCCGGATTTCATCGGCCCCTGCCATCCGCCGGCTTCGAGTGCAAACACCGCGCGCGCAAAATCGGCACCGAACATCCCGGACAGCGCCAACTCGTCGATATCGGCGAAGCTGTCGCCGAACAGCAGCCGGTCACCCGCGGTCGAACCGTCCTCTGTATTCGCTGACAGCGCACCCAGCGCGGCGGTCGCGTGCGCCGCGGCATCCTTGCGATGCTCCGGGTTGAAGTAGACCTGCCTGAACGAGAGTTTTCCGGGCGTCTCGAATTGTGCAGAGTTGGCGGCATGGAACTGCCGCAGTTCCGCTTCGGCCGGCTCGGCAAGCTGGGCCGTGTCCTCGACAAGGAATTTCAGCTTTTGCGCCAGGCGGCGGCGGATTATGGTGTCGTCCTGCTCAAGGCCCATCTCCTGCGCTTCGCGCGCCATCACTTTCTCACTCAGCAGATCGTCGACAAGACCCTTGAGCTCATCGGCGGTTGGCTCACGCAGCCATTGGCTCGACCAGGTCTGCTTGAGCCAGCGCACGTCGCCTTCACCGATCCGGATCGGCTCGGCGGCTGTGGCTTCGATACGCCTGTCGTTGAGCCAGGAATAGCCGCCAAACAGGATCGCACCGATGACAGCAAAATGCAGCAGAGGCTCCCTGAGCAATATCATACGCTTTCCTGCGCCCCCTGCTGTCGCATACATGGTTCGGTCCAAGACGACAGCATCTCGCATCAGAGCCATTCGAGTGTGATACTTCGAAGACTACTTCTTTCGCTCCTGCATGGATGGTAGGCCCCCAAGATCCGGGGCGGAATGTAATTTACGTGGGCAAGCACGTAACAGGGCAACAACAAAGCCGCTGCTGAGCGTGTGAGGAGTCGTGCCAAAATTACGGTGAGCATCGATTGCGAGCCGATCACGTCGCACGACGATGCTCTCGCTCCGGCGAATTCATCAAAACATCCGGCACCAAAGGGACCGTGGAGAAGATTTCGATACGATCAGTGACACTGTGCAATTCGAGCGGTTCGTAGCACAGTTTTGCCGAGCCACTTAGGGCCGGAGACAAACCTCGAAATTACTCCGCGCAGGCCAACCGAGGGGCTACCTCTTGCAATCTTTTGTGGCGGAACCAACGCATTTCTTGCCAGCACCCGATTTCTGGCTGGCCTGGGAACCCGTCAAGGCGCCGATGTGATTGCCCAAATTTTCTCTGCTGTTTTGATCGACCGCTGCAACGGGTGCGGCAATCACCAACCCTGCCGCGCTGCCCGCCGCTGCCGCCACACCGGTCGTTGCGTGAATGATCGTGTCGCCCAGGCCTATCCTGTTGTCGGTCAACGTCTGGCCGCCGGCCATACGCGCCCCGATCAGTTGCACGACCTGCGGTGACGAGGCGAACTTACCGTGATGCAAAGGATCGCCGGATTTGACTTTCGTCAGATCGATGACGGTTATGTTGTTGCTGGCGAGATCTTCCCTGTATGGAGCTTGTTCCGGATCAATCGATCCGAGCCGGGGGATATCGCCCCAGACGCGTCGCGAAACTTTGAGCGCGCGATCGTCCTGCGAGACAAAGAGGGTGAACTGCGGGTGCTGTTTGCCCATGTCGGCAATCTGAGTGCGAAACACATCGACGTCGACGTCTGGCGCGGCCAGCATGACGTTCTTGAACTTCTTCGGAAGGCCGCCATTGCGGATGGCCATCTGGCGCAAGCCTTCCAGCGCAAGCCAGTTGCCCATCGAATGGGCGAGGATCGAAACTTCCTTTATCTGGGGATCGCGTGCAAGGTATTGGAACAGCAGTTCAAGCGCATTTCGCGTGTAGTTGGTGCTTTCACGATCGTAGCCATACGCCAGCGCACTGCCTCGGGAGGGCCAGGTGACCAGGATCGGGACGCTTTGCGTGTCCGTGTCCTTTGCGATCTGCGCAAAACGATAAACCGCGTCTTCAAAGCGATTGTTGAATCCGTGAATAAAGACGAGGACACTGTGATCCGGGCTCTTCCTGACCGAGGCGCTAAGCCACCCCTTCGCTGTCTCGAGCGTCAATTCCTGGGCCTGTACGACGGCGAAATCAGTCGCCGGGTTTGATGGCAGCTTCTTGGGCCATGCAACCTCTCCAACCTTGCGGACGGATGGCGGAGGGATCGAAACCGTAATTTCGGCGAACGAGGGGGCCAGTCCGCGCTCGCCCGTATACATTTGTGCCGGATTGGAGGAACGACTGCGTGTCGTTGCGACCAGCATTTCCACCTTGCTGGAGGACGGCGAGGTATCGGCCACGGGCAGCAGCACATTCGTCGGACGGGACGCGCACCCCCACAGCAGGCCAACCAACGCCGATGCCAACAAGACGTTGCTGATACGTCTGACTTTGGACGGGCTCACGAAACAGTTCCCCAAACTCTTCTCCCGTTCGAAGCCGTCCCAGGCTCAGATATAATCAGAACCGGAACCTGGCGCCGATGATTGGTCCCTGCATTGCTATGTCAAACACAAATCGGTCGTCGTCGTAGTCTACCGCAAGGTAGCGATAGCCCGCTTCCAGCGTGACCCAATCACTGTACCGGTATTGAAGCGTGCCCTGCACTTGCCAATCGAGGTCGGCGCCAAGGCCGAAGCCACCGACATCCGCCTCGCCATGGAGTCCGAATCCGTTGCCGAGAGCAACGTCGCCGGCCACGCCAATAATGGGGTCGACCCAGGTCTTGCTGCCGCTGGCCTCCCTTACGGCGAGAGGGCCAGTAACGGTCAGATCAGCATCGAGGTGCCAGAGCCGCCCGCCGGCCAGAACGTCCAGGGTCGCGGTGCCGATGTCGAAGACCCGATAGGAGCCGCCGAAGGTCCACACCACCGTGTCCATGTTCGCTTCGGCCGAGAAAAGAGCCAACGGGCCGGGCGATGTGCCATCGGCCTCGAGTCCCAGGTAGATGAAGTCGGTGAACAGTGCGTAGCGGCCATTGCGCGCCTCACCGGCAAGCATGACCGGCGGGGGAGACCAATCGATGTGGTCAAAGATCTGGCCGAAATCGACGTCGATATCTACCGGCGACAGGCCCCTGACGCCGACCCTGCCCTTCATGCCTGCCATCCAGAAATAGGGTTCTGCGGTGAAGGTCCAGGCCGGCACGGCTTCAGCAGGCACGGGCGCGGCTTCAGGAAGTTGCGTCGCAGCGTCAGCAGCGATCGCCGGCACCGCAAACAACGCTGCCGCTGTTCCCGCCGAAGCCAACACGAGAGCTCGGATGGTTCCCATATCGAAGTCCCCTCTAATTCCGTCTTTTACTTCATGTCCGATGCGATCGCGCCCGCAGCGACAACATATATCTATTCGCGCCGCTCAGCTAATGGATATCGGTTTCCGATCGTCTCTCATGTCGACAGCGGTTCATTTTGTTGCTGTCACGGACGAACAGTGCCGGGCCTACTTCGGGAACAGCAGTCCCGTGCGCAATCGAGCCCGTCGGGTCCGCTATCGGGGCTTACCGTGACGACAAGCAGGGCCGGGAGCACGGCTGCTATAATTTGTCGAGGTCGATTGCCAGACAGAAATTCCAAGCCAGCCTCCGCTTAATTCTGGCGTGGCGGCCAAGGAATGACGTGCGGTTTCCGGGCGGCATCCGCGCGCAGCACGGCTCCGACCTCCCCAACCAACCGATCCACCAGTTCCTGCCATTCGGCTCGTCTGGACTCGCGCAATGCCGGCGGGACCTTGTCGATCCTCAAGAGTGCCAGCTCCGCTTCTGCAAGTTCCTCGCACATATCCTGAAAGCCCTCACTTCGGCCCAACAGCCGATGGATCGCCAATTCAAATTGCGGGAACCGACGAACCGCCGCCGAGACCGCTCTTTGTCTATCAGCCGGTTCGTCGTCCATCCTCATGGCGCAAATTCGTGTTTTTCCGAAACCATCGTAGCCTATCGCAGGGAGGCGGCTGCGGAATGTAAGTTACGTGGGCGACAGGGTAATTTCTGAACATCCATAGCGGTCGGCACCAAGCCTAAAATCGCAAATTCAAATTGCGCTGCCGGCGAGGCCGCCTAACTCTTTGATCCGTTGTCATCCGCCGGTGCATTGCGCGAACCGTCGCCGTCGTCCCAGCGTTATCCGTTCAGACTACTGGGAGTATTGCAAGAACAGGCTCGCGGTTATAAATTGCGCAGCGAGGGTAACCGGCGAAAAAAGAAATATAACTGGGAGTGGTCACCCCCAGAACGTCAGGTGAGGGAACCAAGGTGATCCGGGCGGAACCAGCCATAGGGAGGGAGCATGGGCTCGCCCCAGAGGAATGTCGTGCCCAGCTTGCCCTGATCCTCAACAGCGCGGACTTCGATGCAACCGGTCGCGAGCGCCGCTTCCTCAGCCATGTCGTGGAGGAGACGCTGGCGGGTCGCGGTGATCGTATCAAGGCCTATTCGATCGCGGTCGAAGTGTTCGGCCGTGACATGTCCTTCGACCCGCAGACGGATCCGATTGTCCGGATCGAGGCTGGCCACCTCCGGCGCGGGCTCGAACGATACTACCTGACTGCCGGACACGACGATCCTATTCTCATCACGATCCCGAAAGGCGGTTACGTTCCAACGTTCTCGGTGCGATCGCCCCTCGAGACCATAGAGCCGGACTTGCCTGTCGACCGAGCAGAGAAAGTCTCGCCCCCTGCTCGATGGATGAAGGCATCATGGCTGACGGTGGCTCTTGCGGCAATCGTCGCGGCATTGGCTGTTCTGGCATTGGGATTGGCGAGGAGCGATGTTCGCCCGACTTCGCCTGAGATCCCGCGACTGCTGGTCGAGACGTTTGACGACCTTTCAGGAACGGAAGCCTCCAGGGCGATTGCGAGCGGATTGAGGCAGGAAGTCGTCAGCCAGCTTTCCAAGTTCAAGGATATCGTGGTCGTGGAGTCGGCCGCAAAGGGGGAGGATCCATCGATCTCGCCGGCAAGATTTGTCCTGGCCGGAAGCGTGAACCTGTCGACCGATGCCTTCCGGCTTCGGGTCCGGCTGCTCAACCGGGCGGACAACTCGGTTCTGTGGGCAGAAAGCTATGATGGCGGGCTGAAAGTGGCGCAGCTTGTGGAAGTCCAGACGGACATCGCGCGTAATGTGTCATCGAGCCTGGCCCAGGCATATGGCGTCATCTTCCAGGCCGACGCCAATCTCCACGTCGTCAATCCGCCCGACGATTGGGCCGCCTACTCTTGCACGCTTTCTTTCTACGCATATCGGGTCGGTGTCGATGCAGAAAGCCGGTCATCGGTGCGCGGGTGCCTTGAGAAGGCAGTGGATCGCTTTCCGACCTACGCCACCGCCTGGGGTCTTCTCTCGCTAATCTACATAGATGACTACCGATTCGAGTTTTCAGCCGACCCCGAGGAGTCCGCCGCTGCGCTCGATCGCGCCTTGGCGGCGGCACGGCGATCTGTGGGGCTTGATCCTGTCAACATCCGGGGACGCCAGGCCGAAATGGTTGCGCTCTATTTCCACAAGGAGATCGATGCCGCATTGAAAGTGGGCAAGCAGACTTTGACCATCAACCCGAACGACACCGAGTTTATGGGCGAGTATGGAGAGCGCCTGGCGGTTTCTGGAAATTGGCATGACGGATGCCAGTTGATAGCGGAGGCGCATCAGAAGAACCCGGGGTCAGGCTACTATGACGTGGATCTGGCTCTTTGCTCGTATTTCAGCGGGGATTATACGCAGGCAGCCATGTGGATCAACAAATCGCCATTTCCGTCGAATCCGATCTATCATCTGCTTGCCGCTGCTGTTTTCGGCGAGGGAGGATACAAAATCGCGGCTGATCGCGAGGTCGCTTGGCTGAACCAAAATCAACCTGATTTGGTGAACAACATGCGCCAGGTGGTTTCGGCGCGGTTGGCCCGTTCGCAAGATGTCGAGTTTTTCCTCGGCTCGCTAAGGAAAGCGGGCCTTGGCATCGCAGGCGACTAAAAAGCTCAAGGCGCCCGCCCCTCACCTGCCCGGCGGCGAAGCCGGCATCAAAAACATCGAGATCTGGATGGACGAAAGTGTTCGTTCGAATGATGCTATTGCGTTGGCTTGAGCGCAGGTTTTGCTCAGCCAGCACAGCGCCTCCTCTTAAGCACGCTGGCGGTCTTGGCCCGGCGGCCTGCTGATAGTCCCCCAATAGAGCTGTCGGGCCACTCGAACTTGCTCAATGGAAGGCGCGGACTTCCAGGATTAGAACCAACAGGCACATCAGAGGCATCATCTTTGGCGAGGTGCTGCGTCATTGAGCATTTGCCAATGAAGGATAATGGCTGAAAACGCAAAAAAACCCCGCCGCTCCATTTGCGAAGCGGCGGAGGCCCCCCACTCGCCCCCCATTGATGCCCACGCAATTGCGGTGCCAGACGTGTTGACCCATTGCGGCGCACCTTTGATGCCACGACGGCCTGTCGCAGTTGCGAGGGCTGTATCGAGCCGGTCGATGGAGTATCGACTTTTTTGCCGCAAACGGTTTCGCGCCGGAACGCTTGCTCGTCTGGATGGTTGGTTGGGATGCAGGAGATGCGAGGCGTGGCCAAGAAGCTGTCAATCGCGCAAACGTTGCGACGAACCTCTGATCAACTGAAGAGGATCCGGAAACACGTCGCCAATGGCGGTCATGTGGACCAGATGCAAGAGGTCGACGCCTTGGTAGGCCTCGCCAAAGAAGTGGCCGATCGGCAGTTGGCCGGGTATGAAGGCCCGGCAGATGAAAACGACGGCTCAGTGCAGGACAATGACGATGCAAAGGACTGAGCGTTGTCGACCGGCTCCTGACATTCCGCGATAACGGAATTACTTGATTTGCCAAGATCGATACTATCCAGCGGTGGCGGACCCCCCAATCCGCCTGGCCGGCGCCGTCAAGCGTTCTTACCCCACGCCCCCCAAGCGGCGCCGGCCGCTCGGCTGCGCACCCTCGTGTCAGGCCCGAGAGCATGCTTTTGCACAACGTGCATTGGACCAGCAGACGCGCCGGTTTGACGGGTTTTTTCTGCGACTTGCGGCGATCTGTACACGCGCCACGCAATCGGGAGATTCCCATCGCTCTCGGCGGCCTTTAATACCCGATCTGCGATATCGCAGCGGATAATGGGATCGTCTGTTAGATGATCCATTGGATTCTGTGGATTCTGTTTGAAAAACATCTCCGCCCCCGCGCTTGGCGCTGAGAATGCTCAACGGATACCGCTTTGAACAGTCGTCAAATGACGACCACAGACGAATTTATACGTCATCCCACGAAGGCCACTTTGGCGTAATCGCAAGGAGCCGAGACGCGGATCCTGCCGTTGGTCGGCGTAACAAAAGCTTGTAGCCGGGAACGACCACTCGACGACTCGCGTTTGTTGTGAAGGCCCGCTTCTTTGCACAGGCAGCGAGCCTCGAAGGTTCGCAATGCCGCACCGGCGTTTCAATCGCACCCGCCTCAGCCCTCACGATCTGGCTATTTGTGAACGCGTGTATGATCAGGTTTGTGCAGATGAACACATCGACCCTTTGAGCCGGGATGCCGAAGCCTTGGCGGTGATGATTGTCGCAATCTTCCGAAACATTACGACCAGTGAGCGCGAACTGCTGGAGGAGGTCAGGTCGCTTCGTCGTCCAAAGGGCGCAGAACAGGCGCGCTAGCTTGGCGGCTTTCCCTGACGAATCGTTCTTGTCCCGCTTTGGCACAGCCGGATTGGCATCGTAATTGCTTTTTGAGTCTCGCCAGAGTGTAGCCACAGCGCTTGCGAAGGAGATGGAAATGGGTTTGGCCGAAGACCTGTCTGATGTTGCCCTCACATTCGCTTGTCCGGATTGCTCGCATCCGGCGGTAAGGAAGGGCTCTGCGCTGAAAACGATCGCCCACTTCAGATGCGACGGGTGCAACGCCAAGGTGCGGATCACTTATCCGCAGAAACTGGCGATCTTCGAAAAGCACAAGCTATTGACTGCGCATGGGGCATGGCAATAACTCAACGCTGCTTATGCGGTTAAGAGCCAGGTTCGACTTCCCTGTGATTCCAAAGGGTTTTGGCGAATTGATGAATTGATTTGTAAGATGATAGGATCCCCGATCGCCCGGAAACAACTTGGCCGAGCATGGCTGCGCCATGAACTTATTTGACGGAGGCCGAACGCCATGGTTGAACCGCAGCTCCCATCGCCTGCAAGGGCCTCCGATCGTATTCAACTCCAGGTGGTTTGAATTTGACCACGGCAATTGAGGACATTTTTCGGCCGCTTGCATTAACCGCGCGGTTGCTTGTCCAGTGCTGGCCGCAGCTATTGCTTGTCGGCTGCCTGGGCATGATCGCTCGTGGTCTGCTGCTTCAGGGCGCCGTGACGATCGGCCTGCAATTCCCGCTGGGCGGAATGGTCATGCTGTCGCTGGTGGTCCTCGCCAAGCTGACGGTGCTGGTCATGATGTTCGTGGTGCTCCGGCCGCATATGCCGGCGGTGGCGGCACTGAGGCAAAAAGCCAAAAAGACAGTGGACGAAACGAAACGGGAGCCGGTCCTGGCGATTACCGCCGCTGCGATCCTGCCTTTCTTCGCCTATTACGCCGCCTGGGGTTTTCTTGGCGATACGGTTCGCGAATATTCGCGCATGGCGCTCGCCCAGGCCGAGTTCGGCAAGAGCGTCGACATCTTCGCCATTCTTCAGTCAAGCGGCGTGGCACTGTCGATCGTCATATGCTGGCTGGTGCGTTTTGCCGCCAAGCGACTGGATGCGCGCGCGTCTCACCCCTACTGGCGGCTGCTGATCGTGGCGACGGACGCAACCTGGGTCTTCATCGGCCTTTATGCGCTCGGCGTATGGAAGGACCAGTTCATCCGCTGGCTTGGCGCAGGCGCCGCTTTGCAACAACTCAGCCTCGATTTGCTTGCGCCGATAAGTCAGGCGGCCGCGGCCGGCCAGTTCGTTCCCGTGGAGTTCCGGCCGCTTCCCTTCGGCGAGCAGCTTCAGAATCTGTTCTTTTTCGCGTTGCTGCCGATTGTCTGGCTGGTGATGGCAGCGATCATCAACGGCTATGAGCTTTCCGCGCCGGCCGCTTCCGGTCCTGCGCCATCCCAAGCGACCTCCTGGCAGAAGTGGCTGAAGGATTTCGCGTCTCACTTCGTTGGCGGTTACCGCAGCCGCTATTCGCCGGTCTGGACCTGCGTCAAGCTGACGCTCAGTGCCGGCCTGGCCACGCTTGTCACCTTCGTCATTGCCTATCAGGCCATCTCCTGGGCCGGCGCCTGGACATGGTATGGACTGACGAGGCTGATCGGAGCGCACGATCTCGCGACCTGGCAGATCTTCGCCGATGCCATCAGCCTGTTCATCGGCAGCCCAAGCGAACTCGACGGCGGAATCCTGCTCGACGCGATCCGGGTCGCGCTGCTTGCAGCCGTGCTCGAGACCGCGGTCGCCATGGCTGGCGCAGACAATGGCGTCAGGTCCGCGGCTCGCCGACGCTGAGATAACTCGGCAGCGCCGAGTAGAGGGCGATCGACAGCCTGAGGCCGCTCGCCGCAGGTGGGATCGAAAAACTGGCAGCCATCCGTGCCGGTTTGCCGGGCTCCGTCGCCGCGAATGCCATGCCGCCGCACTGGGACCGTTGCTCGGCCTCCGGATACTGCTTCCTGACCACCGGATCGGCAAACAGGGTTGGCCGCCATTCGCGACCGCTCCCATCGGAAAGCCGCACCTCGCAAGGTACCGAGCCGAGCGCTTTCGGGTCGGCAGCGAGAGCTTCGAATTCGGCAAGCACGACGGCGCTTCCCGCGCTGCCTGCCAGTCTGGTGAAGCGTGTCACGGTCCAGCTGGCGCCGGCATAGTCGATCGGCTGTCCCAGGCTCGCAGATAGCGGCTGGCGCAGATGTTGAGAGCGCCAGTCCTTGATGCTTCCCCACGTCTGCACGGCCAACGCGGCAGGCAGTGCGACCACCAGCGCCATCATGCTCAGCCAGTAGCCTCGCCGCGTTGACCTCACCTTTGCGGGAGAACTGTCCATGGCGGCCTTTCTTCGTTGCGGCGTAAGGTGATCGCCGGCTCGATGTCCTTGCCGGAAATAGTCGTGGCGATGCGGATCTCGTCGTCGAGCGGCAGCAATTTTGTAGGTGCGATCACGACGGTCCCGCCGGCGACAGCATCCTCCGGCACTTCGAACACCAGAAGGACCCGGCGTGGCAGCCCGGGCTGGTAGACATCGCCCGGCATCATTTCGATCGTCGCCCACAAGCGGTCGGTCAGGACATAACGGATGCCGCTGCGGCTCAGCCACTCGCCCGATGTGAGACCCAGGGACTTGAATTTCGCTTCGGCCTCGCATTCGACCACAACCCATACGCCGGAGCTCGTGTAGGTCTTTGACTTGCCGAAGGTCTCGACGTTGAGAACACGCGCCACCCTGGCGCTGTCCAGCGAAAGCGCGAAGGCGCGGGCCTCCACACGCTTGTTCATGCCGCCCGAAGCGACTATCGGCGATGTAATGTCGCTGTACAGCGGACGCGTATGCTGCATGCCGTAGAGCACGGCGGCAGCCAACAGCAGCGCCAGCGCCGAACGCACCATGCGTATCATGGCGCCTTCTCCACCGGCAGATCGACCGTCGCAACAGGATCACGTTCGAACCACCCGCTTGCACCGTATACATTGTCGCGCAACTTGTAGATCTGGCCGGTGACGGTGATCGTCACCTTGTCGGGCACGGGCACACCGGCCGGCCACTCCCAGGCCATGGTCAGGCGTTCCGGCATGTTGGGATTGAAATATCCCGCCAGGTACTTGTCACGCTCGAGATAAACCGTTGGCATCGGCAGCTTTTGCGCCGGCGCGCTGAGCGTGACGACGCGATGGAGCACGTTGTTGGGAGTGGCGGAACGGTTCACCACATCCATATCCACCATCACGAGCTGCACGGGCAGCGATGGGGGAACGCCTGTCGGCGGCACGGTTCCGACACGTGCCGTTCGCAAGGTCACAAACCAGCGACCGGCATCGATTTGCTGGCCCGCCTGCACAACCGGCGTCCTTGGCGGGTGGGCAGCTTCGTAGAGCGTCATTGAAAACGAGATTGCCGATGCGGCCAGCCCGCCCAGGCCTGCAATCAGAAAAGCATGCAGCCGTTGCCGTATTGTCGTTCGTGTCGGTTCCGTCATGCGCCGTGCGGTATGCGATGGTCCTCGGGCCAGCCTTATACGATGCGAAAATGATTTGTTACAACAGCAGTGGCAGGCATCTCCAAAGGGGTTCAGCGCAGTCCACCAGCCGCGCAATCGGATCGTGGCCCGCCCGGCCAGTGTTCAATCTCCGCGGCTGACGCCAAGAGCGGCATTAAGTCCGATGGGCTCGCCTAAACCATTCGGCCCCACACCATGCGAAGAGGCGCCGGGCTCGGCTCGGCGCCCCCTCACCTCTTCACTTATCCGACCACACCGCCAGCTCGTAGCCGTCGGGATCGGAGAAGTGGAAGCGGCGGCCGCCCGGGAAGGAATAGGCGGGCTTGACGATCTTTCCGCCGGCTTCCTCGACATGGCGCTGGGTCTCGTCGAGCTTGTCAGCATAAAGGATCACCAGCGGCCCGCCTGCCGCCTTGCCCTGGCCGCCCAGAGCGAAGCCGCCGGTCAGGCGGCCGTCGTTGAACTCGCAATAGCTCGGCCCGTAGTCCTTGAAGGACCAGCCGAAGGCCTTTCCATAGAAGTCGCGCGAGCGCGCGATGTCGCCGACGGAAAACTCGACATAATCGATGCGCTTGTCGTTGCTGGATTTGGCCATGATCTTCTCCTTTCGCGGATGCTCAGCGTTCGAACATTGCCTTCATGGTGTTGAGGTCGCGCTGCACGGCCTCGGCGTCGGCAGCGAATATCTCCTGCGTCATGTCCGGCGTCCTCAACAGCACGAACATGACCTCCGCGCCGGTCCCATTAGGAACCACGCGCACCCATTGCGGGTTTCCTTGTCATCGGCAAAGACGATGTGATCGAGGACGCCGTATTCGTTCGGCCGGGAGAAGCGGATGCGGATGGGCCGGCCGTCGGGGTCCTCCGCGGTCCATTCCTCGCCCGATCTTTCGAAGCGCCTGCCGAGGCCTGCCGCCCAGCGCTGGAAATTCTCAGGGATGGAGGCGAAGTCATAGACTTCGCGCCAGTCCCGGTCGATGGACACGGTGATGATGCGGGATTTGTAGATCGTCATATCTGCCTCCTTTCAACGAAGGCAGACTAGGCGGAGTTGGCGGTGGCGTATTGAACGAAACGGCCAGCTCAGGCGCCGAGCTGCCGCAGAACCGTCGCCGGCGAGAAGCCCGACAGGCGCCGCACCTCGCGCGTCAGATGCGCCTGGTCGGAATAACCCGCCTCGAACGCAAGATCGGCCAGGCGCGGCTCGGCGGACTGCCGCGCCAGGTATAGGAACCGCTGGAAGCGGAGAATGCGGTCGAGCGTCTTCGGGCCATAGCCGAAAGCCTCCTGGCAGCGGCGGCGAAGCGTTCGCGGGCTGACGTCGAGCCGGTCGAGGATCACCGCCATGCCCGGACCGGCGGATTCGGTTTTCAGCGCGTTGAAGGCAAATCCCATGTCCGCAGGCGGCGGCTCGACATCCGGCGCAAGCCTGCACAGTGCCGCTTGCATCGCCCGCATCCCCTCTATCGTCGAGGGCGCCTCGCCAATTTTTTCGGCGATTTCGCGCGCCAGCGCTCCCCAGAAGTGGATGAGCGCCACCCGGCCGCCGACGATTTCCGACATCGGCAGGCCGAGCCACCGGCTTGCCGCACCCGGTCGGAAGCGGGCGCCGATCACCGTAGAGCCAGGTGTCAGCGCAGAGAGGGCAACCGCCACGTCGGGGCCTGCCACGACCAGATCGCCGTCGATCCAGGTGATGTCGACGCAGCCGTCGGGGACGACGGCCGACAGGCTCGCCGCGTCCGGTCGCAATGCCGCGTCCGCTCGCAATGAATTGGACCAGGCACACTGGAAATGCCCTTCGAGTGCGGCCGCAGGATCGAACTCGCGGTATTCCCCGATTGCCCCGGAAAGGATTGGTGCCCCGGAAAGGACGGGTGTGTTGTCGTCAGACATCACGAGCCTCTCCTGTGAGGAACACTTCAGGCATCGTACTCTTCGGTCCCCGAAATCTATTGCGGTGGCGGTGCGCTTCAACCCTCCTCTGTGCTTCAATCCCTCGTTTGAGGCCTGCACTGTGAGCTGGCGTCTGTGGTGCAATGCGTCCTGACGACCGGGGCGTCGTTCGATTGGCAGCTTTCACCGGCTGCTGGCGATGTCGCCCGCGATAGGCAGTTTGCCGTCTTTATCGCCATGGAGCCTTGACGCACGGGAACCATACACGTTAGGGCGTCCGGGCACGAACGATTGGCGACCAAGCAAGGAAATTCCAGCTGATGGAAATTTTTACCGCCGCCGGCCTCGCGGCCCTGCTCCAGGTCATTGCCATCGACCTTGTGCTTGCCGGCGACAATGCCATCGTCATCGGCCTTGCTGCGGCGGGCCTGCCGTCGGATCAGCGCAAGAAGGCGATTCTCGTCGGCATTGCGGCGGCCACCGTGCTTCGCATCTTCTTCGCTCTGATCACCCAGTGGCTCCTCACCATCGGCCCCATTCTCCTCATAGCCGGCGGCCTGCTGCTGCTTTGGGTGTGCTGGAAGATGTGGCGCGAGTTGCGTGTCAGCTACGAGCAGGAACATGACGCAACGGAAGCGTTGTCGAATGTCGATTACGACAAAAGCGGGACGATTGGCGGCAAGGGGCCCCGCAAGACCTTCGCTCAGGCAGCCTTGCAGATCGTCATTGCCGACGTTTCGATGTCTCTCGACAACGTCCTTGCAGTCGCCGGCGCGGCGATGGACCATCCGACGGTCCTGATCATCGGCTTGGCGCTGTCGATTGCGCTGATGGGTTTCGCCGCCTCGTTTGTCGCTCGCCTCCTGCATAAGTACCGCTGGATCGCCTATATCGGCCTGGTGATCATTTTCTACGTCGCCGTGAAGATGCTTCTGGATGGTGCTGTGCAGCAGTGGCCCGAACAGTTCGCGTTCCTGGCGCCCTGGTTCGGGCCGGGCGGTCATTGAAACCTGAGCAGTGCCGGTCTTAGCAGTGCAGGTCCGCCCGAGGCGCCAAGCCATTCGTCGGTTTGCCTGATTGAGGAACTATGCTATTGCGCCGTGCAAATTGAGCTTCTGCGAAAGTTCAAAAGATCAACACGCATCGAGACTTCCGGGCCGGGCCTAAGGGTTTCCGGCCCGCGTCCATTGGAAACCGCAAATGTCCGCCCCTCGCGTCAGTTTCGTCAGCCTTGGATGCCCCAAAGCCCTCGTGGACTCGGAGCGCATCATCACGCGCCTGCGCGCCGAGGGCTATGAGATCGCGCGCAAGCATGACGGCGCCGATCTGGTCGTCGTCAACACCTGCGGCTTTCTCGATTCGGCTCGCGATGAATCGCTCAATGCCATCGGCTCCGCCCTTTCGGAGAACGGCAGGGTCATCGTCACCGGCTGTCTCGGCGCCGAACCGGACGTCATCCGCGAAAAACATCCCAACGTTCTCGCCATCACCGGTCCGCAGGCCTACGAGAGCGTGATGGCTGCGGTGCATGAGGCCGCGCCGCCGAGCCACGATCCCTATGTCGACCTTTTGCCGCCGCAAGGCGTCAAGCTCACGCCGCGCCACTATGCCTATCTCAAGATTTCGGAGGGCTGCAACAACCGCTGCACCTTCTGCATCATCCCGGCGCTGCGCGGCGATCTCGTCTCGCGGCCGGCGGCCGACGTGCTGCGCGAGGCCGAGAAACTGGCCAAGGCCGGCGTCAAGGAAATCCTGGTCATCTCGCAGGACACCAGCGCCTACGGCATCGACATCAAATACCAGACCAGCATGTTCGGCGATCGCGAAGTGCGGGCCAAATTCCTCGATCTGTCGGAGGAACTCGGCAAGCTCGGCGTCTGGGTACGCATGCACTATGTCTACCCCTACCCGCATGTCGCCGATGTCATCCCGCTGATGGCCGAAGGAAAGATCCTTCCCTATTTGGACATCCCGTTCCAGCACGCCTCGCCGCGAGTGCTGAAGAACATGCGCCGGCCCGCCCACGGCGAAAAGACGCTCGACCGCATTCGCGGCTGGCGCGAAATCTGTCCGGATCTGGCGATCCGCTCCACCTTCATCGTCGGCTTCCCCGGCGAGACGGACGACGATTTCGAGATGCTGCTCGACTGGCTGGACGAAGCCAGGATCGACCGCGCCGGCTGCTTCAAATACGAGCCGGTCAGGGGCGCCCGCTCCAACGACCTCGGCCTCGAACAGGTTCCGCAGGAAATCAAGGAGGCGCGCTGGCACCGTTTCATGCAGCGCCAGCAGAAGATCTCGGCGACGCAACTCGCCAGGAAGGTCGGCAAGCGTCTGCCAGTGCTGATCGACGAGGCGCATGGCACCTCGGCGAAGGGCCGCACCAAATACGACGCACCCGAAATCGACGGCTCCGTGCATATCCAGTCGCGGCGTCCGTTGCGCGCCGGCGATGTCGTCACCGTCAAGATCGACCGTGCCGACGCTTACGATCTTTACGGCTCGGCGGTCTGATCGCATCTCGCACTACGGCGCCGCGTCCTTTCGGGCGGCAAAGGACGCCGCATAACACCTGATTTTGCGCATGGCCCTTCCGGAAATCGATCCCGATTTCGGGCTCTTGCTAAACGAAAGGGCGCCGCACGGCGCCCTTCCTGTCAAGATTTTGGCCCAGCTTGCGCTTACTGCGGCAGCTTGTCGTCCACGCCCTTGACGTAGAAGTTCATGCCGAGCAGCGTCGGGTCGTCGGCGACTTCGCCTTCCTTCAGCCACGGCGTGCCGTCCTGCTTGGCGATCGGCCCGGTGAACGGGTTCCATCCTTCGACGATCTTCTTCTCGGTGGCTTCCGCCATCGCCTTCACGTCGTCGGGCATGTTGGTGTAAGGGGCCATTTTAACGGCGCCGTCCTTGATGCCCAGCCAGACATTGCCGGGTTTCCATGTGCCGTCGAGCGCGGCCTTCACCCGGCCGATATAGTACGGGCCCCAATCGTCGACGATCGAGGTCAACTGGGCCTTGGGGGCGAACTTGATCATGTCCGAAGACTGGCCGAAGCCCTGCAGTCCGCGCTCTTCGGCGACTTGCAGGGCAGCGGTCGAGTCGGTGTGCTGGACGATGATGTCGGCGCCCTGGTCGAACAGAGCCTTGGCGGCATCGGCTTCCTTGCCCGGATCGAACCATGAATTGATCCAGACGATCTTCGCCTTGAAATCCGGCTTGATCGACTGGGCGCCGAGCATGAAGGAATTGATACCCATCACCACTTCGGGAATCGGGAACGAAACGATGTAGCCGGCGACGCCCGACTTCGATTGCTTGGCGGCGATCTGGCCGAGGATGTAGCGGCCTTCGTAGAAGCGTGCGTTGTAGATGCCGAGATTTTCTGATGTCTTGTAGCCGGTCGCGTGTTCGAACATCACGTCGGGGAATTTCTTGGCGACCTTCACTTCGGGGTCCATGAAGCCGAAGGACGTACCGAAAATGATCTTGCATCCTTCGCGCGCCAGGCGCTCGAAGGCACGATCGGCATCGGGACCCTCGGAGACGTTCTCCAGATAAGCGGTCTCGACCTTGTCGCCGAGCGCCTTCTCCACGTCCAGGCGGCCCTGGTCATGCTGGTACGAATAGCCGAAATCACCGATCGGGCCGGTATAGACCCAGCAGGCTTTCAGCTTTTCCTGCGCTTCGGCGGTCGCCGCCAGCGACAATGCCGCCGCCGCGGTCATCAGCGCAATAAGCAGTTTTTTCATCGTGTTACCTCTCTGAGTTAAGCCTTGGAGCTTCCCGTTTGTCTTTTTATCGTCAGCGATCCGGAACGAATGGCTGCCCCAAGGAAGCCGGTGTGTTCATCATCGTCAAACGCTTGTTGCGCGAGATTAGAACGAGAACCACGATGGTTGCCAGATAGGGCAACGAAGAAAGCAGCTGCGAGGGAACCGGAATGCCAAAAGCCTGTGCATGAAGCTGGCCGATCCAGACCGCGCCGAAGATATAGGCGCCCGCCAGCACCCGCCATGGCCGCCATGATGCGAACACGACCAGCGCCAGCGCGATCCAGCCGCGTCCGGCGGTCATGTTCTCCACCCATTGCGGCGTATAGACCAGCGACAGGTGCCCTCCGGCAAGGCCCGCACAGGCGCCGCCGAAGATCACCGCCAGGTAGCGGTAGCGGATCACCTCGATGCCAAGCGCATGGGCCGATGTGTGGCTGTCGCCGATCGAGCGCAGCGTCAGCCCGGTGCGGGTCTTGAACAGGAACCACATGACGGCGGCGGTCAATGCAATCGAGATGTAGAAGATCGGGTCCTGGCCGAACAACAACCTGCCGATGACGGGCATCGCCGTCAGGCCGGGAATGTCGAGGTTTGGCAGCCTCGCGCCGGGCTGGCCGACAAAGCTGGTGCCCATCATGCCGGAAAGCCCCAGGCCGAGCAGTGTCAGCGACAGGCCGGTCGCCACCTGGTTGGTGGCCAGCGACAACGTCATGACGGCGAACAGCAGTGAAAACACCGCACCCAGGGCGATCGCCGCCAACAACCCGATCCATGGCGATCCGGTGAGATAGCCGGCGCCGAAACCGCCGACCGCCCCCATGATCATCATGCCTTCGACGCCGAGATTGAGCACCCCGGAACGTTCGACCACCAGCTCGCCAATCGCCGCGATCAGCAAAGGCGTCGCCGCGGTTGCGATGGTCAAAAGAATGTTGACGGTGATGTCCATCAGCGGGCCTCCTCCAGCTTCGGCGCGGCTTCAAGCGTCGGCGCAGCCAGGCCGATCAGACGAATGCGGTAGTGAATGAGCGTGTCGCAGCCGAGCACGAAGAACAGGAGCATGCCCTGGAACACGCGCGCCACCTTGTCGGAGATGCCGAGCGCGCTTTGCACCGCCTCGCCGCCAAGATAGGTCAGCGCCAGCACCAGGCCCGCCGCGACAATGCCTAATGGATTGAGCCGGCCGAGGAACGCCACGATGATGGCGGCAAAGCCGTAGCCGGGCGAAATCACCGGCTGCAGCTGGCCGATGGCGCCGGAGACTTCCGAGATGCCGGCAAGTCCGGCAAGCGCCCCCGACAGCATGAAGGCGAAGAACACCATCCGCTTGATGCCGAAGCCGGCGAAGCGCCCTGCCCTGGGGCTTGCGCCGAGGACGCGGACCTCAAAGCCTTTCAGCATGCGGCTCATCAGGATCCAGACCAGCACCGCCGCGACCAGCGCGAACACGAAACCCCAATTGGCACGGCCGGAGGCCGGCATCAGTTCCGGGAGAATGGCTGAGTCGTTGAACTGTATCGTCTGCGGGAAGTTGAAACCCTTCGGATCGCGCCACGGTCCGCGCACCAGCCAGTCGAGGAACAGCTGCGCGACATAGACCAGCATCAGGCTGGTCAGGATCTCGTTGGTGTTGAAGCGCGCCTTGAGCAAGGCGGGAATGGCGGCGTAGGCGGCACCGCCGGCCATGCCGAACAGCAGCATCAGCGGCAGCACAAGCGGCCCTTCAAACTGCGGAAACAGCACCGGAATGCTCGAGCCGACGATGCCGCCCAGGATGAACTGGCCTTCCGCGCCGATGTTCCAGATGTTGGCTCTGTAGCAAACCGACAGGCCGACCCCGATCAGGATGAGCGGTGCCGCCTTGATCGCCAGCTCATGCAGCTGCCAGACCTGACTGACAGGCTCGAGGAAGTAGATCTGGAACGCCTTCAAGGGATTGACGCCAAGCAGCGCGAACAGGATGGCGCCGGCAATGATCGTCAGCACGAATGCAATGAAGGGCGACAGCGCCGAGAACAGCATCGAGCGCTGCGGCCGTTTGACGAGTTCGAGGCGCATCATGACGTCTCCAGAGCGTGTTCGGCGTGGCCCGGCTCGGCCCCGCCCATTAGCAGTCCGATCTTTTCGAACGTGGCCTCGGCGATCGGCAAAGGCTTCGACAATTCGCCATTGTGCATCACCGCGATCGCGTCGGATATCTCGAACAATTCGTCGAGATCCTGGCTGATGACCAGCACTGCCGAGCCGCTGCGCGCCAATTCGATCAGCGTCTGCCTGATATGGGCGGCCGCACCGGCGTCGACGCCCCACGTCGGCTGATTGACGACCATGACGCTTGGCCTGCGGTCGAGTTCGCGGCCGACGATGAATTTCTGCAGATTGCCGCCTGAAAGCGCTGCCGCCTCCGGGTCCGCAGCGCTCTTGCGCACATCCATCGCCTTGATGATGCGTTGGGCAGCGGCATAGATCGCATCGCTTTTGACCATTCCGCCGGCGCCGACAAACACCTTGCCGTCCGTGGCATGGCGCGACAGCAGCAGGTTTTCCGAAAGCTTCATGCGCGGTGCTGCACCGTGGCCGAGCCGCTCTTCCGGCACGAAGGCAGCGCCCATCAGCCGCCTGCCGGTGATGCTGAGGCCGCCGGCGTCCTTGCCGCGGATGCGTACCGAGGCGGCATCCTGCTGCGGCACCTCGCCGGAAACGGATTCGAAGAACTCGCCCTGGCCGTTGCCGGCGACGCCTGCAATTCCGATCACTTCGCCGGCGCGTACGGTCAGGTTGATGTTTCTGAGCGGGATCGAGAACGGCGTTGCCGGCTTGCGGCTGAGCGCGCGGATTTCAAGCAGCGGCTGCGCGGTCTCGATACCCTGGGCCGGCGCGCGCACGACGGCCTGCACGTCGTTGCCGACCATCATGCGGGCCAGCGATGCCGCGGTTTCCTTGCGCGGATTGCAATGGCCAACCACCTTGCCGTGGCGCAGCACGGTGGCGCGGTCGCAGATACGCTTGACCTCTTCCAGCCGGTGCGAAATGTAGAGGATGGACTTTCCTTCCGAGCGCAGCCGTTCGAGCGTCTCGAACAGCTTGTCGGCTTCCTGCGGCGTCAGCACCGAGGTCGGCTCGTCGAGGATGATGAGTTGCGGCGTCTGCAGCAGACAGCGGATGATCTCGATACGCTGGCGCTCACCGACCGAGAGGTCGCCGACCAGCGATTGCGGATCGAGCGGCAGGCCGTAGCTATAGGAAAGCGCCCTCGCCTTCGCGGCAATCGTGCTGATCGGCGAACCGTCGTCCAGCGACAGCGCGATGTTCTCGGCCGCAGTCAGTGCCTCGAACAGCGAAAAATGCTGGAACACCATGCCGATGCCAAGCTTCTTCGCAAAGCCGGGATTGGTGATCGTGACCGCCTGGCCGTTCCAGAAAATCTCGCCCGAATTGGGCTCCAGCGTTCCGAACAGCATTTTGACGAGCGTCGACTTGCCGGCGCCGTTCTCGCCGAGCAACGCATGGATTTCGCCTTTTGCGACGGTGAGATCGATATCGTCGCACGCTGTCAGTGTGCCGAACGTCTTGGTAAGGCCACGAACCTCAAGCAGGTTGGCGTCGTCCTGATTTGCACTCACAGTGCCTCCCATCTGGTTTGCCAGATATGTTCTGTGTTCCCGCAGGCATGGTATGCGCGGCCTGCTGTCGTCGCAAAGCGGCACCCATCTTGAAAGAGCTTCAAGAATTTCAGCGGAAACCTAACGCATCGGCCCGAAAATCGAAATCGATTTTCGGAAAGCACGATGCGTGGATTCAAAATGTCAGAGCGTGCTTTTGTGCGTCCAAGTGGACGCACATCGCTCAAAGCGATGGCAAGGCTCAGGGGACAAGAATGGTTGTCCCGGTCGTCCTGCGGCCTTCGAGGTCGGAATGCGCCCTGCCGGCATCCTGGAGCGCGTAACGCTGATTGATCTTGATCTTGACCGCGCCGCTGAGCACGATTTCGAACAGCGCGGCGGCGGACGCCTCCAGGTCTTCGCGCCTGGCGTTGTAGACGAACAGCGTCGGACGGGTTGCAAACAGCGAACCTTTCTGCGCCAGCAATGACATGCTGAACGGCGGGACCGGTCCCGACGATTGACCGAAGCTGGCGAACATGCCGAGCGGCTTCAGGCAGTCGAGCGAGGCCGGAAAGGTGTCGTTGCCGACCGAATCATAGACGACGTCGCACTTCTTGCCGCCGGTGATGGCGAGGACGCCGGCGACGAAGTCCTGCTCGCGGTAGTTGATGACGTGGTCGAAGCCATGCGCCCTGGCGAGCTCGATCTTGTCGGCGGAGCTGGCGGTGCCGATCACGGTTGCGCCAAGATGCTTGGCCCATTGGCCGAGGATCAGCCCGACACCGCCGGCCGCCGCGTGAAACAGGATCGTGTCGCCCGCCTTCACCTTGAAGGTACGGCGCAGCAGATATTCCGCCGTCATCCCTTTCAGCATCATGGCGGCCGCCTGTTCGTCGCTGATACCGTCCGGCACCTTGACGACGCGATCGGCCGCGATCACGCGCTGCTCGGCATAGGCGCCAGTCGTCACGGCGTAGGCGATGCGATCGCCCGGCTTCAGCCAGTCGATATCCGCGCCCACTTCCACGACCACCCCGGCCGCCTCGCTGCCGGGTATCAGCGGGAAACCGCCTGGCGGCGGGTAAAGGCCGGAGCGATGATAGACGTCGATGAAATTGAGGCCGATCGCCGTGTGCCTGACCAGGATTTGCCCCGAGCCGGGTTGGCCCGGATCGGCGTCCTCATAGGTCAGGACCTCCGGACCGCCATGGGCGTGGATGCGTATTGCTTTGGACATTGATGAGGCTCTCTTGGGACCAGACTCTATGGGATCAGGTTTTCTTGGCGCCGAGCGTTGGAAAGAGCTGCATGATACCGCCGATACATGCGAGGTAAAGTCCGGTGACCGTGATGCCTATCTTGGTGAAGACACTCACCTGCTCGCCCAGGACGCCGATCTGGTCGTAGAAGGCGGCAAGAGCTGCCTGCGCCAGCGCCAGCGCTCCGAAAGCGCACCATAGCAGCGTCATGCCAAGGTTGATCGGCCGTAGCCGCGCCACCCGCACCGGGTGGATGAAATTGATCGGCACAAAGGTCAGGATGCCGGCCACCACGACCACGGCGAAGGAAACCCATTGTCCCGGCTCGATGACGAACAGCGTGAACACCACCATGTTCCAGACCACGGGAAACCCCTTGAAGAAATTTTCCTTGGTCTTCATCCCGGTGTCGGCATAGTAGATCGCGCTCGACACGACGATGATCGCCGCCGACAGGAACGACAGGCCCTCACCCATGAAGCCGCGCTGGTAAAGCGCGAAGGCCGGTATCAGCACATAGGTGACGTAATCGATGATGTTGTCGAGGAGTTCGCCCGACCACGTCGGCAGGATTTCCTTGACCTCGAGCTTCCTGGCGATCGGCCCGTCGATGCCGTCGACGAACAGCGCCAGCCCCAGCCACCAGAACATCGCCGTCCAGCGCTGCTCGCTCGCCGCAACCAGCGACAGGAACGCCAGGAACGAGCCCGATGCGGTCAGCAGATGGACCGAAAATGCGCGCGCCTGCGGCCATGTGACTTTCTTCTTCGGCCTCGGAATCTTGTCGGCGATTTTCCTGGCCGTGATTTTTCCGGCCGTAATTTTTCTGGCCGTTGTTTTTTTGCTCACGGGCCCCGCCAGTCCAGCTTGCAGATTTCGGCCGAGCGACCGGCAAAATTCCAGTTGCGACCGAAGGCCCGCATCTTGCTCTTGTCGGACCTGGCGACGATGATTTCCGGTGCGATCCAGTACTCCGAATTGCTGATCACCGTATCCTTGTCGCGGTCCTTGCCGGAAATCGGCGTCACCGCTCCATCGATGATCTTCGGGATCTGGAAGATCCGCGTCCTGTCGCGCGTCTCATAGGTGATCGGCGCCTGCTCGACGCCGAGGAACTTTCCGACCAGGATGGAGAGCAGCGAGGTGGTCCCGCCAGCCTTGCCGGTGAAAATCCTGGTCAGCGCCTTTACCGCGTAGACTGAGGCGCGCTTGTCGATGAACAGTCCGGCGGTCCAGTTGCCGCGGCTCATATAGCCGGGGATTTCCATGACCAGCCCAAGATTGAGGCCGGACAGCTCGACCTCGCCGAAATGGCCGGCATCGATGCGGAACCCCGCCCAGGTCTGGCAATAGCCCTCGGTCGGCGGATGACTGCCGAGAGACAGCACGCAAGGACAAAAAACCGTGCAATTGCAGGAGAGCACCAACTCTCCTTTCATTGCCCAGCCTTGATCCGCCATAGAATTCTCTCCCTATGCCGAGACTACTAGCAGGGCGGTTGCCCAGACAAGCAGTATCGCACCGGCGATCCGGGTTGGCAGCCTGCCCGCCGTCTGTTTTTCGATCAGGGTGAAGAGGCCGATCAACGCCAACCAGAACACGTTCATCACACCGACGGCGAACATCACCAGCATCAGCGCCCAGCAGCAGCCGAGGCACCAGACACCCTGCTCGATGCCGAGCCGGAAAATGCGGCCGGGCCTCGCGCTCCAGTTCGAAAACAGGATCGAGAACGGGCTTTTGCATCTTGTCAGGCAGGCTTCCTTCAGGCCGCTGAACTGGTAGAGGCCAGCAACCAGAAGCGCAGCCGCTCCTGTCGCTCCGACCACCGGATCGAGCATCTGCACAGATGAGGCGAAGGCGTGAACGATGAGCGTCAGCGCCGCAAACACTGCCGACGCAGCCAACCAAACGCTGAGGTAACCGGCGACCAGGATCAGCGGATGGACGACCGCTTCGCCCTTGATCCGCGCGGTATCGGCAATCTCGCAATAGGTGCGGATCATCGGCCCCGCCGAAGGCAGCATGGTGGCGACCGCCATCAGGAACCACATGACGATGAGCGCTCCGGCCTGCGCGCCGACGCCCCCGTCGAGCGGCGCAGGTGCAAGACAAAGACTGAAGAAGCGCTCGAGAAGATCCGGCAGCGGCAGCCCCGGCAGGTACCTGAGCATCGTGTCGCCGGGTGCATCGATACCCGGAACCCGGCTTTCGGCGCCACGTATGGCCACGGCGCCAAGCAGCAGCCATGCCAGGACGTCGGCTGCGCCCAAAACGATGTTCACCGCCAGTCGAGGATTGCGCGAGACGCTCGCCGCGGCGCGGCCGAAACGGTCGAGATGACTGAAATCATGGTCTTCGGCGGTCATGGCAATCGAATGGGCCGAATCGCCGCGTTGATCAAGCCGCATGATCTGATCTATATGCTCATCAGGTCTGACCGACCGCCTCGCATCGCAACCGGGAAGCCGAATTGGACCGTCGGGAAAAAGCACGGATACTGGTTGCCGGCAGTGGCCCGGCAGGGCTGATTGCAGCGCTGGGTTTCGCAGACGCCGGCTTTCCCGTGACGCTCGTCGGTCCCGAGGCAAATGGCCAGGACGGCCGCACGACGGCCCTGATGAACCCGGCCCTGAAGATCCTCGAACGGTTGGGCGTCCTCGATGCGGTGAGGTCCCAGGCCGCACCGCTGAAGATGATGCGCATCGTCGATGCAACCAGCCGGCTGATCCGCAGCCCGGTGGTCATTTTCCGCGCCAGCGAAATTGGCGAGGAGCAGTTTGGGCTGAACTTACCCAACAGTGCGCTCAACCACGCACTTGCCAGTGTTGTTGCCGCCCATTCCGGCATCGAATGGCGAAAAGCGATGGTGGAGACCTGGCGCCTCGAGGGCGACCATGCGCATGCGATCCTGTCTGACGGCAGCGAGATCACGGCATCGCTGGCCGTCGCTGCCGATGGCCGTCTATCGCCGGCCCGCGAGGCTGCCGGCATCTCGACGTCGGCGCGGTCCTATCCGCAGGCGGCATTGGTTCTCAATTTCGGCCACCGCAGCGACCACGCGTTCACTTCGACCGAGTTCCACACCGAGACCGGCCCGTTCACCCAGGTTCCCCTGCCCGGCAACCGGTCGAGCCTTGTCTGGGTGGTAGAGCCGGAAACGGCGAAGGAACTCGCCGCACTGGACGACGCGGCGCTTTCGATGCGGGTCGAACAGCGGATGCAATCGATGCTGGGCCGGGTTTCCGTCGAACCCGGGCGGCAGGTCTACCAGCTTTCCGGCGTGACGCCGCGGTGCTTCGCGCGCAACCGGGTGGCACTTGTCAGCGAAGCCGCCCATGTGTTTCCGCCGATCGGCGCGCAAGGTCTCAACCTTGGTATCAGGGATATCGATGATCTGATTGGAATTACTTGCAAAAACAGGGACGACCCGGGCACCGTCAAGGCCCTCGCAGCCTATGATTTCAAGCGCCGGCCCGACATCCTGGCGCGCAGCAATGCGGTCAACCTGCTCAACAAATCGCTGCTCTCGCAGATGCTGCCGGCACAGATGGCGCGCAGTGCTGGCCTTGGCGTGCTCGGCGGATTCGCGCCGCTCCGCGCCTTTTTCATGCGCGAGGGGCTGCGGCCCGGCAGTGGTTTTGCAGCGCTCGCCGGCGGCTTAAGGAAACAGATCCGGCGCTAGCACAGGGCGGGCTGGCCCGTAGCTTGGCGGGGCGTCAAGCGTTCGGCATTGAAATCATGCGGCGTCTGCGTCAAATAGGTCAGGTATCAGCCATAAGTCGGGCTCGATTTTTTGAAGCGTAACGCGTAAATTCAAGGTCTTAGGGAGTCTTTGCGCATTCCAAGGACGCGGCACTCTAGGACTTAGTGGTGAGTACCATGATGAAAACAGCCAAATTTTCGATCGGACAGGTGGTCCGCCACCGGCTGTTTCCGTTCCGCGGCATCATTTTCGATGTCGACCCGCAATTCGCCAACACCGACGAATGGTACGAGGCGATCCCGGCGGATGTGCGGCCGCGCAAGGACCAGCCCTTCTACCACTTGCTCGCCGAGAATTCGGAAACGGAATACATCGCCTATGTGTCTGAGCAGAACCTGCTCGAGGACCGGTCTGGCGAACCGGTGCGGCATCCGGAGATCGGCGAGATGTTCGACAAGAGGCCGGATGGACGCTACGAGCCGAGACGCCAGTCAAGACATTGACCTGATAAAAATTGCGGGGACCTGACGAAAATCGCGGGGACCTGACGCGATTGCGGGCCTCGTGGGATCAAGAAATGGCCGGACGGAACAAAAAAAGCGGGGCATGACCCCGCTTTTTGTTGCCTTGAGAAATTGTCTTGTTTGCCTCAGGAATCAGTTGGCGGTCTTCGCCTTGTCCTGCTCTTCCTTGAGCTTCTTGGCGAAGTCCTGGTTGTTCTTGGCAACGAAATCCTGAAGCTTCTTCTGCCGATCCTCGATGTCCGACTGCTGCAGCGGCGGCCCGTCGAAGGCGCCGCTGAAGCCAGTCAGAGCGACCTTGATCGGGTTCGGCTGGTTCTGGAAATTGACTGAGGTCAGCGTCAGGTTCGAACCCTTCTTGAAGGAATTGATGAGCTGATCGGTCAGCGGCACTTCCGCCACGCAGCGGTCGGGGAAGCAGATCACATAGTCGAGCTTCTGCGCCTTCGCGGTGTCGATCTGGAGGCCAATGCCGGGAGGAATCAGGCGACCGCTCGGAACCGTCACCTGGAACACCTTGCGGTTTACCTTGCCCTTCAATTCGATCAGGCTGATGCCGGTGACGAGCTGGCCGTTGCCGGCGGTGGTGATGTTCTGGACATTGCAGATGTCGACGTCTTCCTGCTTGGTGCAGGCTTTGAACCAGCCCTGCGGAATCTGCTGTTGCTGCTGCGCAAGAGCAGCGGGAAGCTGTGCGCCCAAAAAGCCGACCACTCCAGCGGCCATGACCGACAGGCGGTACGCGTTGCTGTTCAGGCTCGTCATATCGTGCACTTCCTCTCAAATGATCCCGGGACCGGCTTCTTCGCGCCGTGTGGTCCAGCTAACTGTTGCCGAAATGAGGCAACAGAATGACTTCGAACGGCGTGTTACACTGCAAGCGGTGCCGAATCCAGCCTGATGTCAGCAATTCTTGAGCTCGCGATTAGCCGGGAGGCGGTCGGCTCATGTTAGGGTGCGCTCCGAATCATCAAGCCGACCCGGTAAGGAGACGGTCATGGGCCGCGTTCTTGTTTGGCTGATCGCCGCGATTATCACCCTTTCGCCCCAGCCGGCCTTGTCGGAGCCAAAACACGCGATCGCCATGCAGGGCGAGCCGGCGCTGCCGGCCGACTATGCGCATTTCAACTACGTCAATCCCGATGCGCCGAAGGGCGGCAGCATCACCTATTGCGTCGTTGGCAGCTTCGACAATCTAAACCCTTTCATCCTGAAAAGCCTGCGCACGACGGCACGCGGCATGATCGACAGGATCTTCGGCAATCTCGTCTTCGAGCCGTTGATGCAGCGCAATGACGATGAGTCCTTCAGTCTTTACGGCCTGCTTGCCGACACTGCCGACATGGATCCGGAGCGCAAGAGCATCGAATTCCACCTCGATCCGAGGGCCAAATGGTCTGATGGCCAACCGGTGACTGCGGAAGACGTGCTGTTCACCTACGAGGTCTTTACCGAGAAAGGCCGGCCACCCTACAGCGCCCGCATGAGCATGGTCGCCAAACTGGAAAAGACCGGCGACCGCAGCGTGCGCTTTACATTCAACGACCAGGCTAATCGGGAGACTCCGTTGGTTATCGCGATGACGCCGATCGTGCCGAAGCACGCTTTCGACAAGGCGACCTTCGACAGGACCACGCTGAAACCGGTGATCGGCAGCGGCCCCTACACCGTGGCGCACGTGGCGCCTGGCCAGCGCATCGTGTTCAAGCGCAACCCGAATTATTGGGGCAAGGACATCCCCGCCAAGCGCGGTTTCGACAATTACGACCAGATCACCATCGAATATTTCCTCAACGCCAACGCCAAGCTGGAAGCTTTCAAGAAAGGCATCTGCGCTATCGCTGACGACAGCGATCCGGTCAAGCGCGAGCGCGATCTCGACTTCCCGGCCTTCCACAAGGGCGACGTGATCGCCGAAAATTTCGACACCGGCATCCCGCCAGTGGTGACGGGGTTCCTGTTCAACACGCGGCTGCAGAAGTTCTCCAATCCGGTGGTTCGACGCGCACTCGGCATGCTCTACGACTTCGAATGGGCCAACAAGAACCTGTTTGGCGGCAAGTACATGCGCACCATGAGCTATTGGCAGAATTCCGAGCTGTCGGCACTCGGCCATCCGGCCGACGACAGGGAAAAGGCGCTCCTGGCACCCTACCCGGGTCGTGTGCCGGCCGATGTCATGGACGGCACCTGGCGGCCACCTGTCACCGACGGCTCGGGCCAGGACCGCAGGGTGCTGAAAGCTGCCTTCGACATATTCAAGGGCGCGGGCTATGCCCTGCACGATGGAGTGATGCTCGATCCCGAGGGGAAACCCTTCGGCTTCGAGATCCTGACCGCCTCCCAGAACGAAGAGCGCCTTGCCGCCATCTACCAGCGCACGCTTGCGAAGATCGGCATCGATGTCACCATCCGCAGCCTTGACGGCGACCAGATCCAGTCACGCAAGCAACGTTTCAATTTCGAGGTGCTGATCGGCGCCAGCGGTTTCGAGAACTCGCTGTCGCCGGGCATCGAGCAGTTCGGGCGCTGGGGATCAGCTGCCGCCAATGCCGAAGGGTCGTTCAACCTTGCCGGCGTCGCCGATCCGGCGATAGATGCAGCACTTGAGGCGATGGTCGACGCCCGCAGCCGCGAAGATTATGTTGCCGCCGTCCGGGTCCTCGACAGGTTGTTGATCTCCGGCCACTACATGGTTCCGATGCAGCACAACACGCAGCAATGGCTCGCCTACTGGAGCTATCTGGAACATCCGCGAAAGACCCCCATATCCGGTTATCGACTGCCGACATGGTGGCGCAAGCCGAAGTGACCACTTCGGAACAGGAGATCAAGATGAGCGACGAGAAGTCGATTACCGTCGATGTGGTCTCCGACGTCGTCTGCCCCTGGTGCTTCATCGGCCAGAAGCGGCTCGACAAGGCGATCGCCGCGGCAAACGAGGTCGAGGTGCATATTCGCTGGCGGCCGTTCCAGCTCGACCCAACCATCCCGCCCGAAGGCAAGGATCGCCGCGAATACATGATGGCCAAGTTCGGCAGCGACGAACGCATTCGCGAGATCCACGCCCGCATCGAGCCATTGGGGGAGGTCGAGGGCATCAACTTCGCCTTCGCCGCCATCAAGGTTGCGCCCAACACGCTGGACGCGCACCGCGTCATCCGCTGGGCTGGTGCCGCCGGCGAGGTCATGCAGAACCGGCTGGTGCGACGTCTGTTCCAGTTGAATTTCGAGGAAGGCGCCAATCTCGGCGATCATGTCGTGCTGATCAACGCCGCCCGCGAGGCCGGCATGGATGCGTCCGTCGTCGAGACGCTTTTGCCGACGGACGCCGATGTCGAGGCGGTGCGCACCGAAATCGCCACTGCTTCGCGCATGGGTATCACGGGCGTGCCGTGCTTTCTGCTTGAGGGCAAGTATGCGGTGATGGGCGCGCAAGACGTTGACACGCTCAGCGACGCCATTCGCCAGGTTGCGGCGAAGGCGCGGGGCGAGTTGGAGAAAGCGAACTGATGGACGTCATTCCCTAGGCGCGTTTGGCGACATCGCCACAGCAGCCAACGCGCTCCCGACCAACGCCCTCCGGTCACTTTCCCGGTCGATAAGGCAACAAGGATGACGGCGTATCTTTGCGTCGATTCGTCTTCCGCAGCATAAAAATCGGCCGATCGACCACGATCTTGCCTCACAAAACTGTGCAAAAAGCTTTCCCTTGGGGAAGATGCTGACGCTTGCCTACGTGAACCAGCAACTCATTGAAATTATAGTGATAGTTTGAGTCGAGAGCGGCATCGCATCGCGTTGCCGCTGTTGCTTAATGGCAACGGCCAGGGGTTCAATCCTCCACAAGCCCGAGAAAAGATAATTGAAAATGATCAATTGGTGTTACTGTCTGTAACAAAACTAAAAGAGGTTTGGGCGGGATTGTGATTCGGGTCGGTAGACCAGAGCGACATTCAATATCGGAAAAATGGCTCCGCGGTGCCGCAAGGCCGCCGCTCCTGACACCAGTTTCCTCGATGCGCAGCTTCTGGGGACTGATGCGGGCCTACTGGTTCTCGGACCGCTGGGTGGAGGCCTGGACGCTGACGCTGGTCATCGCCCTGTTTACCGCGCTCTCCAGCAAGGCTGGCGTCTGGTTCGCCGAAGCATCCGGAGAACTGGTCAACTCGATTGCCTTCTACCACGATGCCGCGAACACCACGCCGCTCGCATCGCTGCTCACCAACGCCGGCGTGCTCATCCTTCTGGTCGTGCTCAAGGACGCGGGCTTTACCGGCATCCGCACTTTTGTCTCCGCGACGCTGCATCGCAAATGGCGCGGTTGGCTGGATAGCCGTTTCAACGCAGCGCTTCTCGACACCAATCACACCCATTTCCATGCTCAGCACGGTTCCTCCGGCGCTGCTGCTCCCGACAACATCGACCAGCGCGTCCAGGAATCGATCAAGGACATGACCGGCGGAGCCATCGGCCTCGCCATGGGGGTCATGGCTGTCGCCACATCGCTTTTTTTCGTCGGCCAGAAACTGCTTGAAACCTCGGCAGAGGTGAAAGGGCTGGAGTTCCTCGGCAGCTATGGCAGCGCGGTCCTGGCTTTCCTGGCGGTCGCCATTTACGTGCCGCTGAACACCTGGATCGCGGTGAAGCTCGGCAGGTTGCTGGAACGGCTCAACATCCGGATGCAGCAATCCGAAGGCAGTTATCGCGGCGAACTGACCACGTTCCTGCGCCGCAGTTTCCACGTCGCCGCCTCCCAGGGCGAGAATGTGCAAAAGACGATGCACGACCGGCTTTATGTCGACATCGACCGTACCTGGGCAAGGCTGAACATCGTCAACACCAGCTATCGTTCTTTCGAGTTGGTCTACACTTTCATCGGCGCCCGCATTGTCGCCTATGCGCCGGGCCTGGTGCCCTACATCCACAACCGTTTCGACCTCAAGGGCTACATAACCGGCTCCGAGATGGTCAACTCGCTCATCGGTCAATGTTCGTGGTTCATCCATGTCATGCCTTCCATTGCGGCGCTGCGCGCCAACAGCCAACGCGTGACCGAACTCGCCAACGCGATCGAAAACGTCCAACACCCGCAGGAATTCTACAGTCTCACCGGCTGTTCCGATTTCCGCTACGACCGTCAGAACCCGGTTTTCGGCTTGACCATCCAGAAACTCGAGCTGACCCACCAGGGCGAGGACGCCACCCCCTTCCTGAGTGCTGCGAATTTGCGCTTCCGGCGTGGCGAGTGGACGTTCCTGAAGGGCGAATCCGGCTGCGGCAAGACATCGCTGATCAAGGCGATCAACGGCCTGTGGCCCTATGGCCGCGGCTCCATCGTCTTCCCGGAAGGGGTCGAAAGTTTCTATGCCGCCCAGGAGGTCAAGCTGCAGCAGGTCTCGCTGAAGCAACTGGTCTGCCTGCCCGGTTCAGAGCGCGATCACACCGACGCCCAGGTTGCATCGGCGATGCACAAGGCCGGCCTTGGCGATTTCATCGAACACATGGCCGATGAAAGCCGTGACGGAATGAGCTGGGACCAGGTGCTTTCGGGCGGCCAGAAACAGAAGCTGGTTGTCGCTCGTATCGTGCTGCAGCAGCCGGGGCTTCTGTTCCTTGACGAGGCGACCGGGGCGCTCGATCCGGAAGGGAAGATCGCTTTCCATCAGGCGATCAAGGACAATTGTCCAGACGTCACGGTGATCTCGATCATGCACGAGGCCGTGCCGCCAAGGTCGCTTTCGGGCGCCGAATTCTACCACAGCATCGTTGCCATCGCGGATGGCGTCGCCATCAAGAAGCCGCTGGCGCCGAGCCTGCCGGTCGAGCTCACCACCATCCTCGCGCACCCCAGGCCAGTCGCGGAACCAAGGCCGGTCGAGGAAAGATGGCTGCGCTTCCCTCGCCGCATCAGGCAGAAATAGCGGCGAACAGAATATCGTTGCACAGTGTCGCATCGGATTGGTGATCTGTGGTCGGGTGGTGCGGCGCCATTGCTTGCGAGCATCGAGTGCTCCGTTGGCGAAGGTGTGGGAAAAACGTCAGGCGCGCTCGCCGTCCCTCACCCGGTAGGTCGGCTTGTACATGGTGACGAGTTCTTCCGCCGCGGTCGGGTGCACGGCCATCGTGCGATCGAAGTCATCCTTGGTCAGCCCGGCCTTCAGCGGAATGCCGAGAAGCTGCGCCATCTCGCCGGCATCAGGCCCGAGGATATGCGCGCCGAGCACCTTTTTCGAGGCGCCGTCGACCACCAGCTTCATCAGCATCTTTTCGTCGCGGCCCGACAGCGTGTTGCGCATCGGCCGGAAGCTGGCGCGGTAGACCTCGACGTCGGAAAACCGCTTTATGGCCTCGTCTTCCGACAGGCCGACCGTGCCGATCTCGGGCTGCGAGAACACCGCGGTGGCGATCGTGTCATGGTCGGGCGCGGTCGGGTTGTCCTTGAAGGCGGTCTCGACGAAACACATCGCCTCATGGATCGCCACCGGCGTCAATTGTACGCGGTTGGTGACGTCGCCGATGGCCCAGATGTTGTCGATGCTGGTGCGCGAATATTGGTCGACATGGATAGCGCCTGTCCTGGTCATCTCGATGCCGACGCCCTCAAGCCCCATGTTTTCGGTGTTGGGGAGACGCCCGATGGCGAGCATGACCTGATCGACCGTCAGCACCTTGCCACCTGTGACGACAGCGTCGAGGCGCCCGTCCGGACGCTTCCTGACCCATTCGGATACGGCATGGCAGAGGATTTTTATCCCCTTCTTTTCCATCGTCTCGTGCAGCATGCGCCTGAGATCCATGTCGAAGCGGGAGAGGATCTCCTTGCCGCGATAGACCAGCGTGGTGTCGACGCCGAGGCCGTGAAAGATGTTGGCGAATTCGACGGCAATATAACCGCCGCCCTCGATCATGATCGCGTCAGGCAATTCCTTGAGATCGAAGGCCTCGTTGGAAAAGATACAATGCTCATGGCCGGGCAGAGCCGGGTGCGGTGCCGGGCGGCCGCCGGTGGCGATGAGAATCTGGTCGGCGGTGACGGTGCGGTCCTCGCCGAGAAGATGCACCGCATGCGGATCGACCAGCATGGCGCGTGACTGAAACGTCTCGCCGCCGGCGCCTTGGACATTTTTCCTGTAGATGGCTTCCAGCCGGCTGATCTCGCGATCCTTGTTGGCAACCAATTTCTGCCAGTCGAAGCTCGCCTGCGGCACGGTCCAGCCGTAACCGGCGGCGTCGGCAAAGTGCTCGGGAAATTGCGAGGCATAGACATAGAGCTTCTTCGGCACGCAGCCGCGGATGACGCAGGTGCCGCCATAGCGGTATTCCTCGGCAATGCCGACGCGCTTGCCGAGTGCCGCCGCCATGCGCGCCGCCCTCACCCCGCCGGAGCCGCCGCCGATGACGAAAAGATCGTAGTCATAGACGGCCATGGCGCGGCTCCTTGCCCTTCAAAAATGTCTGAGACAGGTAGGCTGCAAACCAGCAAAAGAAAAGCCCGGACGCAGCCCATCCTGTCGGACGCGCAACGGAGGCGGGCTTTCCGGTCCAGCGGCGATAACGCCGCCGGAAACTATCCTCAGTTCTTCGGTGCTTCCGGCTGCGTGCCATCAGCAGGAGCCGCGGCATTTGCCGGTGCTGTGGCCTTTGCCGCCGCGGCCAGCGTTTCGCCGACCTGCTGGGCGAGATCGCGAGCGAGGCCGTTCTGCCATATCTCGGCGGCCTTGAGCAGCTCACGCGTCACCGCCTGGCCGCTGTCGAGCAGTTTCTTGCCGGTATCGGAATTGTAGAAAGCGGCGATTTCGGTAAGCTCTTTTTCGGAAAATACCTTGGCATAGGCCAGGGCCGCTTCCTTCTCGAGATCGGCGCGGCGCGAGGCCAGCGTCAGAGCCTTTTCGCTAACCGTTCTGCCGATCAGCTCCTGCATGTCCGGGTTCTTTTGGATAAGCTGCTGCTGAAGCGCGGCGGCGGCCTGCGGCAGGATGTTGTCGAACGGGTCCGTCGCGTCGATCGCCGCGACTGCGGCGCGGGCCGCCTTCAGGTGCCCTTCGCTGACGTCCTGCGAGAACGCCGGCGATGAAAACGCAAAGACGGCCGAAGCTGCCAGAATTGCAGAAAAACGGCGAACCCGGTTATGCAACGTCATGATCGGTAGAACTCCCTGGTTTTCGGGCGGCATGGACGGTTTGGACGCCGTCGCCGGCTATGACGGCCGCTGATGCCAGCCCGATGAAAAGACCATGCTCGACCACGCCCGGAATGGCATGGAGAGCATTCGAAAGCGCTCTTGTATCCGGAATGCGGCCAAAAGATGCATCGAGGATAAAATGGCCGCCGTCTGTAACAAAAGGCTGGCTTCCCGTCATCCTCAATGTGACGGGGCCGGAAAGGCCGAGCCTTCCGGCTGCCGCGGCGACCGCGATTTCAGTGGCACGCAGGCCGAACGGGTTGACCTCGATCGGCAGTGGAAAACGGCCGAGCGTCTCGACCATCTTCGAACGGTCGGCGATGACGATCATGCGGGCGGAAGCCGCCGCCACGATCTTTTCACGCAGCAGCGCACCGCCGCCGCCCTTGATCAATGTCAGCTCCGGATCGATCTCGTCGGCGCCGTCGATGGTAAGGTCGAGCTCGGGCGTTTCTTCCAGCGTCGACAGCGGCACGCCAAGCTCGCCGCAGAGGATAGCGGTGCGCTCCGAGGTCGGCACGCCGATAATGGTAAGTCCGGTGGCGACCTTTTCGGCGAGCAGCCGCACGAACTCGTCGGCCGTCGAGCCGGTGCCGATGCCAAGCCGCATGCCATCGCTGACATGGGCAAGTGCCGCCCGCGCGGCCTCGACCTTCAATTGTCTCGCATCCATGCCGTGTGTCTAGCCCCAAAATTTGTTTCGGCGCTCCTAGCATCTTTGCCCGTCCGGTCAAAGACTTTGCCCTGTGGATTGACGCCCTGTGGATTGAGCCGGCACGGCTTGCCTGGATGGGCTGCAGCGGCTATCGCCTGCAGGCAGCGTAATCGTCACAGGACAGGCCATGACCCGACCGATCATCGTGTTCGACCTCGACGGGACGCTAATCGACACAGCGCCGGACCTGCTCGACAGCCTTAACCACAGCCTTGCCGCCAGCGAACTCGCAGCCGTCGATGAGGCCGGGTTCAAGCGCTTCGTCGGCCATGGCGGCCGGGTGATGATCGAGCGCGCGCACGCCGCGCAGCAGAGATCGCTGGTGGTGGAGGAACACGACCGATTGCTAAAACTCTTCCTCGATCATTACACCGATAACATCCCGGGCAAATCGCGCCCCTACCCCGGCGTCGTCGAGACGATCGAGCGATTCGAGGCGGCTGGCTATCTCCTGGCCGTCTGCACGAACAAATACGAAGCCAACTCGGTGGCGCTGATCGAGGCGCTCGGCCTGGCGAAGCATTTCGCGGCGATTTGCGGTCAGGACACGTTTGCGTTCCGCAAGCCCGACCCGCGCCATCTGACCGAAACCATTTTGCTCGCCGGCGGCGATCCGCACCGCGCGCTGATGGTCGGTGATTCGCAGACCGACATTGATACGGCCAAGGCGGCCGGCATTCCCGTGGTGGCGGTCGATTTCGGCTACACCGACCGCCATGTGCGCGAATTCGAACCGTCGGCGGTGATCTCGCATTTCGATGCGCTGACGCTTGGTCTGACCGAACGCCTGATTACCGCTGCCGGGCACTGAGCGCGACGGCGACCGGGCCGCTGCCGGCGGGCCTGCATTCGGTCTTCGTCGGAACGCCAGCACATCGCCTTGACTTCCCCGGCCGGCCTCCCTTATATCGCGGCGCGCTTGGCCTTCGGGCAACGAGCGGGCGATTAGCTCAGCGGGAGAGCACACCCTTCACACGGGTGGGGTCGCAGGTTCAATCCCTGCATCGCCCACCAATACCCGCTTCCCGTACAAAGTGCCGTCCGCTTCGGAGCCGCCTACGCTTCGAACTTCCGCCTCATCGCAAGGTCTGCCAAGACCCGGTTCATGCGATTCGCCAGGCAGCCGGGGACACATCACAAGGCGCTGTCTACCCTTGGAATCGCTCAAGCTGCACATTGAACGCGGCCGGGAGAAAGTTGACGCAGGACAAAATCGTCCTAGGTGAACTGCTATCTCAGTGGCCCGCGAACTGACGAGGGGAAATCGCCGTCGACCTCCTGCTCCGATTAGGTGAAACTGCGCAATTGCAAATGCGTCCGGCTTCCGCGAACATTGCTGGACCCCATCAAGGGCCCGTAGCGGCCGACCCGAAACTGAGCGCTGGCTTCCCGGCCCGCTGTCCTGGCGGCCTCGACCTTGGATCCAGCCGGCGACCTTAAAGTCGAAAGGGAGGAATAACCGATGAACCTGACAAAACACCTTGCCGGTGTGGTGATCGCGTCGACCTGTCTGTGTGCGCCCGCGCTGGCGCAGACCAGGTTGACCATGTGGTATCACGGCGCCGGCAATGAGGTGGAGTCGCGAATCCTCAACCAGATTATTTCCGACTTCAACACCAGCCAGTCCGACTGGACGGTGACCATCGAGAGCTTCCCCGAGAAGAGCTACAACGATTCCGTCGCGGCGGCGGCCCTGGCGGGCAACCTGCCCGACATCCTGGATGTGGACGGGCCCGTCATGCCCAATTGGGCCTGGGCCGGCTATCTGCAGCCGCTGCCGATCGACGAGAGCGAGTTCGCCGACTTCCTGCCCGGCGCCAAAGGCGTGTGGGATGGCAAGCTCTATTCGGTCGGTCTGTGGGAGGCGGCGGTGGCGCTTTTTGCACGCCAATCGACGCTGGATGAATTGGGCTTGCGCACCCCGACCCTCGACAAGCCTTGGTCGCGCGAGGAATTCATGGCCGCGCTCGATGCCGCCAAGGCCTCCGGCAAGTATGAATTCGCCCTTGATCTCGGCATGAACGACCAGGCCGAGTGGTATTCCTACGCCTTCTCGCCGTTCCTGCAGAGCTCCGGCGGCGACATTGTCGACCGTTCGACCTACAAGACCGCGGAAGGCGCGCTGAACGGCGAGGCTGCGCAGGCGTTCGGCAAGTGGTGGCAAGCGCTGTTTACCGGAGGCTATGCGCCTGGCACCAGCGAGGACCCGGCCGATCAGCAGACCGGTTTCATCGGCGGCAAGTTCGCCTTCCAGTGGAACGGCAACTGGCGCGCGGTGGCAACGATGGAAGCCGTGGATGACGTTGTCTTCCTTCCAGCCCCCGATTTCGGCGCCGGCAACAAGATCGGCGCGGGATCTTGGCAATTCGGCGTGTCGGCCAAGTCGAAACATCCGGAAGGCGCTGCCGAGTTCATCAAGTTCGCCGCGCAGGACAAGTACCTGGCCGCCTTCTCCGACGGCATCGGCCTGATCCCGCCGACGCCCTCGGCGGCGCAGATGACGAAGAACTACAAGGATGGCGGCCCGCTCGCGGTGTTTTTCGACCTCTCCAAGGCACAAGCCCTGGTGCGCCCGGTCACCCCGGGCTACGTGGTCCAGGCCAAGGTCTTCACCAAGGCACTGGCCGATATCGCCAATGGCGCCGACGTGGCCGACACGCTTGACGCGGCGGTCGACGAGATCGACGCTGACATCGAAAGCAATGGTGGCTACGGTCACCGCTAGTTCTGTCGCGCCGGGGTCCTCGCCAGCCGCGGACTCCACCCTCTGTGGCTTGCTGGGCGGATACCGCAAATGGCGTCGAAGCTAACCCTGTCGAACCGGGCGGGCTGGACATTCGCCCTGCCGGGCTTCGCACTCATCTTCACATTCATCGTGCTGCCGTTTTTCTTCGCGATCGGTCTGTCATTGACAAATCAGCGGCTGCTGTCGCCGAATCCCACCCAGTTCGTCGGGTTGGAAAACTATCAGCAGCTGCTGGGCCTTGCGGTGGTGACCCTTGAGCCAGAGCGCAACGATGCTGGCGAAACGATCCGAAACGAGGCCGGCGAAATCCAGTATCCGCGCCTGCGCGAGATCACCCGTAGCGAGGCCTATCCTCAGTATCGCGGCATGCGCGAGTGGTTTCGCTGGCAGTCCGGCGAAAACGTCATGATCGTCATCGCCAGCGACGTTGTGTTCATGAAGGCGCTGGTAAACACCTTCCTGTTCGTCCTGGTCGTGGCGCCGGTACAGGGCAGCCTCGCTCTGATGCTTGCTTTGCTGATCAACCACAAGGTCAGGGGCATCAACCTGTTCCGGACCATCTACTTCATGCCGGTGGTGGTCTCCATCGTCGTGGTCTCGCTCCTCTGGCGGTTCATCTATGACGGCCAGAACGGGCTGTTGAACAGCATCCTCCAGGCCCTCACCTTCGGCCTCTTCCAGCCCGTCGACTGGCTCGGCAATCCCTCGACGGCGCTGCCCGCAGTCATGGCCATGTCGATCTGGCAGGCCGTCGGCTTCCACATGGTCATCTGGCTGGCGGGGTTGCAGACGATCAGCCCCACGCTCTACGAGGCCGCCGCCATCGAGGGGGCTTCAAGATGGCAGACCTTCCGCTATGTCACCTGGCCGGGCCTGCGCAACACCGCCGTGCTTGTGCTTGTCGTGATCACCATGCAGGGCTTCGCGCTTTTCGCCCAGATCGACGTGATGACCAATGGCGGTCCGCTCGACAGCACCCAGACCCTCGTCTTCCAGGCGGTCGAGCGCGGCTACGGCAAGCAGGACATCTCCGGCGGCTCGACCATCTCGGTCATCCTGTTCGTGATCGTGCTGGCGATCTCACTCATCCAGCGCTGGCTGACACGGGAGCGTTAGGATGGCCTTCGATCCCGACAATTACGGCCTCAGGCTGTTCGTCCGCTATCTGGTGCTGTGCCTGATCGCGCTGATCTTCGTCTTTCCGCTCGTGTTCATGATCAACTCGAGCTTCAAGCCGGACAGTCAGCTTCTCGCGGACACTTCCAGCCTGCGTGCCTTCCTGCCCGTCGGCGACATCAGCCTCAACAATTATTTCGGAGCGTTCCGGCGGGCGCCGGTCGGCCTGTTCGTGTTAAACTCGGTTCTGGTCACCGGGGCGACCGTCCTTCTCTCGTTGCTGATCTGTTCGCTGGCCGCATTCTCGTTTGCTTTCCTGCGGTGGAAGGGGCGCGATGTCCTGCTCTCGATCGTCATCGCGACGCTGATCATCCCTTTCGAGACCATCGCTATCCCGCTCCTGCTGCTGGTCTCGAAACTGCCCTGGATCGGGCTTGATGGGCTGCATTGGGGCTGGCTCAATAGCTACCGGGTGCAGATTGTCCCGTGGATCGCCGACGGGCTGACGATCTTCCTGTTCGTGCAGTATTTCAAAGGGCTGCCGGGCGAACTGATCGAGGCGAGCCGGGTGGAGGGCGCCAATTGGTGGCAGGTCTACTATCGCGTCGTCATGCCGCTTTCAGGGCCGGTTCTGGCGACTGCCGCCATCCTGAAATTCCTCGTCATGTACAACCAATATCTCTGGCCGCTCATCGTGGTGCAGCAGGAAAGCTATCGCCCGGTCATGGTCGGCCTCGGCTACTTCTTTCAACTCAACGTCGCCTGGGGCGAAGTCATGGCTTATCTCACCCTTATCACCGTCCCGGTGCTGATCTTCTACCTGTTGCTGCAGCGCGCCTTCATCGCGTCGATCGCCTCGACCGGCGTGAAGGGCTGACGCCGCACATGAATCAGGAAACGGGAGCCATCGCTCATGGCTGAGGTCTCACTCAAGGGCGTCAAGAAATCCTTCGGTCGCGTCGAAATCATCAAAGGCGTCGATATCCACATCAACGATGGCGAGTTCGTCGTCTTTGTCGGACCGTCGGGCTGCGGAAAATCCACCTTGCTGCGCATGATCGCCGGACTCGAGGACATAACCGAAGGCACCCTCGAGATCGGAGGCCGGGTGGTCAACCAGCTGCAGCCCCAGCAACGCGGTGTTGCGATGGTGTTCCAGAGCTATGCCATCTTTCCGCACATGACCGTGCGCGAGAACATCGCGTTCGGCCTTACGATCGCGGGCGCTTCCAGGCAGGAAAAGCAGCAGAAGGTGGCCGAGGCCGCACGCATCCTGCAAATGGAACATTTGCTCGACCGCCGGCCAAGTCAGCTTTCGGGCGGCCAGCGCCAGCGCGTCGCCATCGGGCGCGCAATCACCCGGAAACCGGCTGTTTTCCTGTTTGACGAGCCGCTCTCCAACCTCGACGCCGCACTGCGCATGGACATGCGCATGGAAATCGGCCGGCTGCGCAGGCAACTGGGCACAACGATGATCTACGTCACCCACGACCAGGTCGAGGCGATGACGCTGGCTGACAGGATCGTCGTGCTGAAGGACGGTCAAGTCATGCAGATCGGAGCACCGATGGAGCTCTATCACGAGCCGGCCAACAGGTTCGTAGCCGGCTTTCTCGGAGCCCCGTCGATGAATTTCCTGAACGTCGACGTCCTCGCCCTCGATGGCGAAGCGGCAATGGTTGGCAACCAATCCCTGGAGCCGATCAGGGTAGCGACCAGAAGGCGCGCCTTCCGGAAAGACGGCAAGGCCATCCTGGGTATCCGTCCGCAGTACCTGCGGCCGGTGCAATCTGGAAAAGGCTTGCTGCATGGCATCGTGGCCCATGCCGAGCGATTGGGCAGCGAGACGGTCGTGGACCTGACACTTCGCGATAACAGCGAGCTCATTGCCGCCTTCAATGAAGACAAGGTCTTTCAACCGGGTGACGCTCTGGAGCTCACCTTCGACGCGGCCTTGGCCCACCTCTTCCCCGACGAGTTGCAGACGCATTAGCGTGAGCAACGACAACAGGATGCGTCGGCGCAATTCGCTTGTGTCCATTCCGGAACCCGGAACAAACCTGCCCGGAACAAACCTGCATGGCCGCGAGTTTCTACTTTCGCGAGAAGCGAGGGAAAGCCATGTTCAGACTTGTTTTGGCGACAGGCGTCGTAGTTCTCTTTTTCGGTGAACCGGCCCTTGCCGCAGACGGAAGTCCGTTGCCGCCGCAGAATGCCAGGAAACTGTCGGAGATAATCGCCAAGGTCGAGCAACGCGACGACTTTCGCTACGTCGACGAGGTCGCTTGGGACAGCGGCGCCTACACCGTTACTTATTACACGACCGACAAGGCGAAGGTCGAAATCACCTACGATCCGGTGACAGCCGAACCCAAATAGATCGGCCCTCCAGGCAATACGTGCCCAGCTCGGCGACGCTCATGGCGGCGCGGCCGGGTTCCGGCGCCCGCTCTCCCTGCGTTAGAGCGCGATGATTTTAGGTTGGGACATAGCCGGCCTCGGTGAAGTAGTTGGCGCATTCCTTTGATGTGACGGTGT